>NZ_JAUSTN010000005.1:0-220732 GCF_030812875.1 Peptoniphilus koenoeneniae | reverse complement strand
GGTGTCCTTTTTTCAAGAACTTTCCGCTTTAAGCTTTGTGTTTGTTTTATTCTCTTCACACTATTTATTTTTCTTGGTTCTTGCTGTCTTTTTTTTAGACAGCTTGTTTAGTATATATGATGAAAACTTTTTTGTCAACAGTTTTTTTTTTAATTAAAATTTCATTTTTTAATTTTTTTCCTGCCTCGAAAAAAGTCAGCTTTAATAGTATATGCAGCCTTTGTTTTCTTGTCAACACTTTTTTAAAAAATTTTTTAATTTTTTTTAATTTTTTGCTTTTGCGCTAAAAATAGGCTTTTCTTTGCTTTATTATCTTTATTTTTTAGTCTTTTTTATTAAAATTTCTAAATAAAAAAATCCTAAAGCCCTATAAACTTATTTTTCAAAGTTTATAAGACTTTAGGATTTTTATTTTTTTACTTTAAGCCTAAGTCAAAGCCTTGTTTTTTTATGGAATCTAATACTTTTCTTCTCTTTTCGTTAGCTTGTTCGTATCTAGTTACCACTTGTTTACTAAAGGAGTCGCTTCGTCTTCCCTCTGCCCTTGTGTCATAGTAGTGGGTCATTTCCATGTCATAGTCTTTTATCTTTTCAAGGTAAGAATCAAATTTTTTGTACTTATTTTCAAAAACTTTAAGTTCCATGGGCATTCTCGGTTTTATTTGAGGATCTTGATTGGGGTATCCCATTCCCAGTCCTACTACGGGAAAGGTAAGTTCGGGTAGGTCCAGAAGTTCTATTATTCTGTCATAGTCATTTAAAATGCTTCCAAAGTATACTGTTCCCAAACCTAAAGATTCTGCTGCAACTACCATATTTTGAGCAGCAAGGCAGGCGTCTGTAAAACCTTGAAAAAACCTGTCCATGTCCCTTGCTTTTTCAAGATTTTTTCCTTGTTCTTCCCCTATTTTTAAATTCCTATAATTATCAACTATAAAAATTAAAAGTTCCTTAACTCTTGAGGCATATTCCTGATTGCAAACCTTAGAAATTTCTTTTTTTAAATTTTCATCTTTTACTCTTATTATGGAGAAACTTTGCATTCCCGTTGATGTAGCAGTTCTGTTTGCAACTTCAAAAAGTTTTTTTAAGGTTTTGTCGTCTATTTCTTCTTCCGTAAATTCCCTTATTGATCTGTGCTTCAATTGGTTTTCAATGGTATTCATAATTTTTTCTCCTTTCAGGTTTTCTTAAGTTTCTGCTTCTTGGACTTTTTTTGCCATTTTATAGTTGTAGTACCCTGCTCCTATTATCATTGCCATTCCTATTAGGCTTAAAGAATCCACTTTTTCTCCAAAACAGATAAGGCCTAAAATTATTCCTATGGGTATGGCGCTGAAGTTATATATGCTGACTTCTGATGCAGGAGCGTATTTGTAGGCAAGGGTTACGAAAAGTTGTCCTAGGCCTGCAGTGATTCCTATCATTATTAAAAGTAAGGCTTCTTTTAAGTCGGGAACTTGGAAATTTCCCACTATAAAGGGTAAACAGCCTAAGGTTGAGTAAAGTCCGAAATAAAATATTATAACTTCTGAACGTACTTTATTTTTAAGAACTCCCAACATTGTGTAGGCCAAAGATGCTCCTATGGCGGAAATTACAGCAATCATAGCAGGCCCCGGATCGTTTACTAAGTTGGGTCTTATTACTATAAACATACCTGCTATGGAAAGTATCAGGGCAAAAATTGAATAGCCCCTAAGCTTTTCTTTTAATATAAGGGCTGCAAATACCATAACAAAAAATGGACTCATTTTTGTTATGGCAGATACGTCTGCTATTGCCATATGATTAACGGCATAAAAGTTTGTTATCATTCCTAAAAATCCGAAGGTACACCTTAAAAATAAGGGCATTTTCCCATCTTCAACTTTTAAATTTTTAAGATTTTTTTCTAATGCCAAGGCTATAAACATGCCTATTGTTATTATTAAATTTCTGGAAATAAGTTGTTGAAATATTGGTATTTCAGCTGTATATCTTACAAATATATTCATAAGAGAAAAGAAAAAGGCCGATAAAAACATATAAAGAGCCCCTTTTTTTCTGTCTACTTTGATACTATCATCTCCTCTAAAAATTTTTTTAGTATATCTATTTCTTCTTTTGTATTAAATGTGGATAGGGATAATCTTACCATTCCTCTTTCTTCAGTGCCAGCTCTTTTGTGTAAAAGAGGAGCACAGTGGGAATTTGGTCTTGAACAAAGCTCAAGTTTTTCCCAAAGTATTTGGGAAACAAAGGCCGAGTCATAATCTAAAAGATTGAAGGATAAAATTGGAAGATGATTTTTTTCAAAATCTCCATATATTTTTATTCCTTCTATGTCTTTTAAAGAATTGTATAGGTAAGAGCTTAATTCTTCAAGTTTTTCATAGGGGGGATTTTTTAAAAGGTAATCCACTCCGGCTCCAAGTCCTATTATGGAATGGACATTTATCGTTCCATATTCAAATAGGTCTGGATAAATGTCTGGAGTGTGTCTTTCAAAGGATCTATAGCCGCTTCCTCCACTGAAGACTGGCTTAAATTTTTCAGAACTTCTATTTATTATGCCCCCTGTACCTGTGGGTCCATATAGGGATTTATGACCAGTAAAACAATAAATTGCATTTTCAAATTTGCTCAAATCAGTTTTTATTGCTCCGGCTCCCTGGGCTCCATCTATTATTAAAAGTAGCTTATGTTTTTTTGTAAAAGCATAAATTTTTTCCAAGTCGCTTATATTTCCCACTACATTGGAAGCCTGGGTTATTATAAGGGCCCTGGTATTTTTTCTCAAAAGTCCTTCCAAGTCCTGATATTTTAAATTAAATTTATCATCACAATCTAAAAAGCTTATTTCCATTCCCCTGTCTTGAAGTTGATAAAGGGGTCTTAAAACAGAATTGTGTTCTAAGACACTTGTGATTACATGGTCTTTTTCATTAAACAAGCTTTTTATAACTAAATTTAAGGAACTTGTAATGTTAGGGGTAAATGCAATGTCCATTGCTTCCACTCCGAAAAGTTTTGCAATGGACTTTCTAACTTGATAAATTTTATTCATGGCCGCTAATGCTGGTCCATAGGCTCCCCTTGAAGGATTTGCGTATTTTCCTGAAAGGGCATCTGACATGGCAACTTTTACTTCTCCCGGCTTTATTAAACTTGTTGCGCTGTTGTCAAAATATATCATAACTTTTCTATCTCCGGCAGGGCAAAGGTACAAGATCTGGGATTTCCATAGGTGAAGGTGTATCTTCCCAAAAGGTGCATATCTTTTTTGTCAAAAAGTTTTTCTATTTCTTCTCTATTTTCAAAGGGGCTTCTAAGACAAAAACCACAGCCCGACTGAACTTTTGAAGGAACAGGTATAAGCCTTGCTTCAATATTATTTTCTTTTAAAAGGTCATTAGCAGCTTCAGAATAATTTAAACCCTCAAAGGTATACACAATATATTTCATTAAGGTTTCACCACCCTGTAAGTGGCCATAAGCCTTGCTATTTCATACATATTAGTTATTGTTCCCACTTGAATTTTTTCTTTAAGACCATATTGACCGGCGCAAAGTCCGCAGGAAAAAATTTCAACTCCTCTTTCTTCCAAAAATTTTAAATCTTTTATGGAATCTTCCCAAGTTGCAGGAATATAAACTCCCTTATTGTAAAAAATTATTTTTTCAGGAAGGTGGTTTTGCTCAGTTAGGGCGTAGATAAAGCCTCCTAAAAGTTTTTTAGAAAAGTCCTCATCTCCTACTCCCATCATATCTGATGAAATTACAACTATATAGGCATCTGAACTTTCACTTACTTTTTTACTTTCTTTTTTTTCTCCATTTTGTGTAAATAAAACTTCAAAATCAGTCTTTGAATTTTCTTTTACCTTGGTAATATAGCCCATTTGTTCTGCTAACTTTGAAAGATTTTCTGTTGCAATTAAATTATCTACAAGAACTGTAAATTCTTTTTCCTTTTCATCTTCAATAAATTTTTTTGACATTATAACAGGTTTTGGACAAGGAATCCCCCTGGCATCTATAATTTTCATACTACTCTTATACCTCCCTCTTCTTCTATTTCTCCAATTCTTTTTAAAAATAAATTTTTTTCTCTAAATCTTCTCATGACTTGTTCGCCCTTTTCCCTATCTATGGTAAAGAGCAGTCCTCCCGATGTTTGTGGGTCAAATAGAAGTTCCTCCATGGCAAAATCATCTATTTCAAATTTTACATTTTTTAAATAATTTCTATTTCTTTGACCACCTGCTGTAAATAAAAATTTTTTAGCTGCATCAAGAGCTCCAGGAATTTCTGGAATCATAGAAGAATAAATCCTGGCTCCATGATTTCCTATCATTTCATTTAAGTGGCCTAAAAGACCAAATCCAGTCACATCTGTAACGGAAGATGGATTAAATTCTTTTAAAACTTCGCCACTGTATTTGTTAAGGCTTATCATGGATTTTACCGCTTCCTCATAGGATTCTTTACTTGCCTCATTTTGCAAATAAGCTCCAGCAACTAAGGAAACTCCCAATTTTTTTGTAATAAAAATATAATCTCCCGGCTTTGAGCCTGTATTTCTCCAAATTTTTTCAGGATTTACCATGCCCGTTACGCTTAAACCATATTTTATTTTTTTATCATGAATGGAATGACCGCCTGAAAGGGAAGCTCCTGCCTCTTTAACCTTGTCAGCTCCACCCCTTAAAATTTCTTGTAAAATATTTATGTCTTCCTCTTCTGGAAAGGCGACAATGTTAAGAGCTGAAATAACTTGTCCACCCATGGCATATACGTCGCTCATGGCGTTGGCAGCGGCAATTTGCCCAAATATATAGGGATCTTTTACCATAGGAGGAAAAAAATCCAAAGTGTTTATTATGCCAATTTCATCTGTAAGTTTTATGACGCAGGCATCGTCTTTTCCTTCAAAACCTACAATAATTTCCGGTCTTTTATAAATGCCCAAATTTTTTAAAATTTCATCTAAATTTCCGGCTCCTATTTTTGCATTGCAGCCTCCGCAAACTTCAAGTTCCACATTCTCATCTCCTTTGTATATTTTATCACAGTGTTGTAAAATGACAATGGAGGTCGGATAAGCCTATGTTTGAAGATAGTAAAATTGAAGATGTAATAGACAAAGATTTTATTTATATAGATTTAAGAAGCCCATCAGAATATAAATCTTCTCATATTGCAGGAGCTTTAAATTTGCCAATTTTAGATGATGATGAAAGAAAAATCGTCGGCACCCTTTACGATAATTCCCAAGTGGAAAAAGCAAAGCTTTTGGCTGTTAAATACGCCTCAGTAAAGCTTTCAGACTTTTATGAAAAAATTGTAAACCTTACAAAAGAAGCCACTCCTATTTTATATTGCTCAAGGGGCGGCATGAGGTCTGGTGTTTTATTTAATTTTTTAAGATCTATGAAAATCCCTGTGAAAAAATTGCATGGAGGCTATAAGGCTTATAGAAATTACCAAATTGAAGCCCTTAAAAAAATGACGGAAGAAATTGATTTTATAGTCCTTGACGGCTATACAGGTTGTGGAAAAACTCACATTATAGAGGAACTTAAAGGCCTGGGCCTTGATACTTTAAATTTGGAAAAATGTGCAAACCACAGAGGATCTATTTTAGGAGCTGTCCTTTTAAGTGACCAACCCTCCCAAAAACAATTTGAAACAAATATTTTTGAAGAACTTAGAAAGAGAAAATCAAACCTTGTTTTTGTGGAAGCTGAAAGCATAAGGATTGGAAAATTAAATGTTCCCAAATATCTTTTTGACAAATATAACTCTTCAAAGAGGATTTTAATCACTTCTTCCCTTGAAAAAAGGAAGGAAAGAATAAAAAAAGATTATGTTCATGACAATGACCTTGAATTAATCGACACTTTAAAAAATTTAAAAAAACGTATTAATGAAAATCTTGTGGATCAAATGATAAAAGAAATAGAAAATAAAAACTATGACATAGTTATAGAAAGACTTATGATGAATTATTACGATCCCCACTATAAAAGTTCAAACAAGACTTTTATTAAGGAATTTTTAAATGAAAATTCGAGGGATACGGCTTTAAAAATTAAAGATTTTATAAATGAAAAAAATAAGATGTGAAAAAATCACATCTTTTTTTATATTTATTAAACTTATATCTTGTTCTTAAAAAATTCTTCAATTCCCCTTAATAAATTTCTGTTGTCCTCTGTTTTTAAAAGGCAAAATCTGAAAAAACTTTCATCTAAATTTTTAAAGGAGGCGCAATCTCTTATTACCATTTTTTCTTTTAAAAGATATTCCCTTAAATCTTTTGCACTTTTACCATTTAAGATTTTTACCAAGATAAAATTTCCCTGAGATTCATAAACTTTAAGGTCTTTTATTTCTTTTAAATGGGAAATCATATATTTTCTTTCCTTGCTTATGTGCTCATAAACCCTTTCTTCATAATCCCTATCTAAAAACATGACTTTTCCCATTATTTCAGCAGCTATATTTACTCCCCAAAGGATAAGCTTTTTTGAAAAACTTTCTAAAACTTCTTCATTTCCACTTATACCATAGCCAAGTCTTATTCCAGGACTTGCAAAAAATTTGCTTGTGGAACGGACTGCCAAAAAATTTTTATACTTTTTAATAAGTTCAAGGGAAGTATATCTTTTTATATCTGTAAATTCCACATAGGTTTCGTCTATTAAAAAATTGCAACTTTCATTTTTTAATAGGTCTTCTATTTCTTCTTTTGTAAAAATGGAACCTGTGGGATTGTTGGGATTTGCAAAGGCGAATAATTCTATTTTTTCATCTTTTATTATCTTTATAATCTCTTTAAGGTCAGCCTTAAAATTTCTTTCTTCTTTTAAATTATAATAAAATATTTGAGCATTTATTTTTTTAAGTTCATTTTCATATTCACTATAACAAGGGGACAATAAAAGGGCTTTTTTAGGATTTATAAGCCTTATATAGTTACAAATAAGCTCCGTTGTCCCTGAACCTAAGATTATATTTTCTTCATCTATTTTTGTGTAAGTTGATATGGAGTTTTTAAGGTCAAAATATTCCGGATCTGGATAAGTTGTAAATAAATTTAAATTTTCCTTTAAGTAATTTATAGCTTTTTCTGAATTTCCAAGGGGATTTATATTGGAAGAAAAATCCCTGATTTCTTTTACGTCAAACTTATATTTTCTTGCAAGTTCAAAGAGATTTGCTCCGTGACTGTCTTTTTTTATTTTCATAGTATCTTTCCCTTTCTTATTCTATAATGTAATTATATAAGTCATTTTGTTTTAAAACAACGGAGGTAGTTATGAAAAATTTTTTAAACGACTATAACGATAGAGGCCACGAAAAAGTTTATGACTTCTTAAGCAAGCTTCCCGAAAGGGGTTTAAAGGGTTATTCTCTTGATGAATATTCTTTTTCTGTAAGGGAAAAGTTGAAAAAAGAAATAGGAAGAGACGATATTGATGTGGAATTTGTTGCAGGAGGGACTGTGGCAAATATTGTATGTGCAACCCACACTTTAAGAAACTATGAAGCTATTGTTTCTGCAAAGACTGGACATATTGCCATCCATGAAAGTGGAGCTCTTGAAGCAACAGGTCATAAAATTATTACCTTAGAAAGTGAAGACGGAAAATTAAATCCCGAGCTTCTTTTAGATAGACTTTCTCTTTTCGGAGCTGAAAATGATGTTATACCAAAGATGCTTTATATTTCAGAAACTGCTGAAACAGGAGCTGTATATACAAAGGACGAATTAAAGGATCTTTATGAAATTTGCCTACAATATGGACTTTATATGTTTATTGACGGTGCAAGACTTTCAGTTGCTCTTGCTGCAACAGGTATGACTTTAAAAGATATTTCAGAGGTTTGCGACATTTTTACAATCGGTGGAACTAAAAACGGGGCCCTTTTCGGAGAAGCTCTTGTTATTGTAGATGAAGACCTAAAGGAAAGATTTAGAAATCACATGAAACAAAAGGGTGCAATTATGGCAAAAGGCTTTATCCTTGCAGCGCAATTTGACGGACTTTTCGATCAAGGTCTTTATTATGAAATTGGAAAAATTGCCTATGAAAAAGCTATGACTTTAAAGAAAAAACTTTATTCTTTAAATATTTCCTATGCCTTTAAGCCTGAATCAAACCAAATTTTTGTTAAACTTTCAAAAGATCAAATTGAAGAACTTAAAAATAGAGAAGTTTTATTTGATGTGGAAAATTTGGGAACAGATAAGTTCAATGTAAGATTTTGCACTTGTTACAGGACAAGTGATGAAGAAATTGACGGCTTAATAGAAGATTTAAAAGAAATTTTATAAAATAAAAAAACAGTTTATGGCTTTCGTTTTTCACGAAAGGAACCATAAGCTGTCTTTTTTTGTTTAAAAATTAAGTTTCATGTCCCCATCTTTTATCCAATTTGCCTTTTTTAAAACCATATAAATTATATAACTTACTAGGGCAGGCAAAATAATATGAAGAAGTATTATAAGTCCCAATAACTTTGTAAAAGGAACATTTTCCATGGCGGTAAAAGTTGCAATTTGTCCTACTAAACCACTGGTACCCATGCCGCTTCCAAGAGGAGTATTCTCCATTTTAAAAACTAGAGTGGCAAGAGGCCCAAGTATTGCCGAAGCAAGAGTTGGCGGTATTAAAACCTTTGGATTTTTTATAATATTTGGCATTTGAAGCATGCTCGTTCCAAGACCTTGAGCAACAAGACCTTGCAGACCGTTGTCCTTAAAAGATGTTACAGCAAATCCTATCATCTGACAGGAACATCCAATAGTTGCAGCTCCGCCAGCAAGACCGGAAAGAGAAAGCATCATACATAGGGCTGCACTGGATATGGGAAGGGTTAAAACAATTCCCACTATAACCGAAACAATTATGCCCATTAAAAATGGCTTTTGATTTGTTGCAATCATTATTATACTTCCTATACCCGTCATAAATTTTTGAATATAGGGTCCTATAAAGGTGGCTACAGTTACTCCCACAAGAACTGTCACAACAGGAGTTATTACTATATCTATTTTTGTTTCCTTGCTTACAATTTTTGCAACCTCTACTGCAATTAAACTTGCTATATAAACTCCCATAGGTCCACCCAGTTCATTTCCGCATATTCCTACAAGAGTTATGGAAAATAAAATTAAATTAGGTGCTTGAAGGGCGTAGGCTATGGAAACTGCTATTGCAGGTCCCGTTGCTTTTTGAGCTAAGGGCCAAATTGTCTTGCTTAAAAATTCTATGCCCAAGCTTTGTCCCAAAGTGTTAAGTATAGTTCCTACCAAAAGACTTGCAAAAAGTCCATATGCCATTGCTCCCAAGGCATCTACAAAATAAATTTTCGGAGATAGGGAAATGCCCTTTCTCTTTAAAAAAGTTCTCATCATGTCCTCCTTTTTTTACGCTGTTTATTATTATACACCTATTTTCTTGAATGAAATAAGATAAAAAACGAGAAAGCAAAAATAAAAAGAAAAGATCAATTGAAAAAATTTTAAAATAAATTGAATAAAAAATTTTGAGTTTTTCTCCAACCCAATACACGCGGACCGGTAAACCGGTCCCTAGGCCCCACAAAATCCCACGCATAAATTTATGGTAATTTCATCCAAACATGGAATCCACGCAGGAATGTGGGGTAAATTTATGCGAAAGAATTCATAAGATTAAATCTTTACATATGAATGTAGGGACCAATTTATTGGTCCGGTCGCCGTAAGGCGAATTATTTGGAAACAAAATAAAAAACGAAAAAGAATAAATGGAGAAAATGTATGTTGAAAAATTTAAAATAAAATAAAAATAAAAATGTAAATTAAAATAAATTTTAAATCAAATATTTATTTTGTTCTCCCACATTATACACGCGGACCGGTAAACCGGTCCCTACAAGATTTTCAAGGGTTATTGTGAAAATAAATTTGTTTAAAATGAAAGGATTTCTTAAATAATTTAAAAAATCCATTGATTTTATTTTCATATTTTCAATGGATTTTTTGCTTTTTACTTATTTATTTCTTTTTCAAATTGATCTTTTAAGGATGTTTTTAATTTTACTCCCAATTCTTCAAATACTATGTCAAGCTTTTGGAAGAGCTCTATGAAATTTTCCTTGTTTATGTTGTTGCCCATATGACCTATTCTGAAAACTTTATCTTCTATGTCTTGAATACTTCCTGAAATAATCATTCCATGTTCTCTCATTTTTCTTGTGATTTCTCTTGCATCTATTCCTTCTGGGGATAAAACTGCTGTTACTGTGTTGGAGTGGGAGTCTAAGGGATAAAGTTTAAGTCCTGCTTTTTCTATGGTCTTTCTTGTTGATTCTGCATATTTTTTATGAAGGTTTATGGAGTCTTTTTCAAATAAGATGTCCAGAGCCATATTTAGGGCGTAGACTAAGTTTTCATTCATTGTATAGGGAAAATCAAAGGAGTCATAGGTGTAGTTGTAATAATTTTCAAAGTTTAAATAATAACTTGAAACTTTTGTTTTTCTTTTGGCTATTTTTTCTTTTGCCCTTTGTGAAATTGTTATTGTTGTAAGTCCTACTGGGGCTGAAAGACATTTTTGGCTTCCTCCTATTAAAATGTCAACTTTGTCTTCATCAAAGTTTATTTCTTCTCCACCTATTGCTGAAACTGAATCTACTATGGTTAAAATTCCTCTTTTATTTAAGGCTCCTGCTATTTCTTTTATGCTGTTTGTAATTCCCGATGGAGTTTCGCAATGAACGAAGGTGGCAATGGAAAAGTCTGAGTCTTTGTCTAAAAATTCATTTAATTTTTTAAGGTCTATTCCTCTTCTATAATCAAATTTAAGCTCTACTGCCTTGCCGCCGTATCTTTCTACATAATCGCTAAAGCCTTTTCCAAAATACCCGTTGTGAAGGACTAAAACTCTTTCTCCTCTTTCCATTAGGGAGCAAACTGCTCCTTCAAGACCCATAATGGCTTCTCCTAACATTAAAAATGAGGTTGCTTCTGTTTTTAAAAGTTTCGAAATCTTTTTTTCCACGTTTCTGTGAAATTTTGTATATTCAGGATCCAGGTCTGGGTTGGTTAAAAACTGACCCATTGCATCCATTACTCTTTTATCTATACTTGTTGGTCCTGCACATAATAATTTCATTTTTTTCTCCTATCTATTTTGTAAATTCATCAAAAAGTTTGTCAAATCTGTCACTGCTTGAGCCTATTATCTTATACCAAATTCCATCTATGGAAACAAAGGTGTTTTTTCTTAAAATTTCAATTTTCCCTCCGTTTTTCTTATATAAGTTTAAGACTCTTATTTCCGAGCTTTCTGAAGCGTCTTTAGTTGATTTTTTGCCTTTTATTTTTTTTATTGCTGATGCCATGACTTTTATTGATTGTTTGTCATTTACCGTTCTCATGGTTTCTTCTTTATATTTTACAAATTCAAGGTATTCTATATCCCTTGGATTTATTTTTATTATTCTGTTTTGAATGGCAAAAAAACTGCTGCTTATATAAATTAAAAAGGCTATTAGTAAAACAATTTTTATTTTTTTCTTGTTTTCCCTTTTCCTTTTTCTGTCAATCATTTTTTGGTTCAAATTTTAAGCACTCCTGTCATAAATACAAATCCTCTGCCCATTACTCTTGTCATATCAAATTCTTCCAAATATTGAGCATAAACTTTTGAAGTTCTGTTCATATGGCTTCCCTGGGTACAAGTTATTCTTCCTGTTTTTGATAGGTTAAGACTTCTTAAATATTGTAAAACCGTGGCGGCACTTGTTCCGGAACCTGGCTCTTCAAAAATATCTATCCCTGGGCTAAAGGTCCTTTGGCTTATGTTTATAAAGTCATCGCTTGTAAAGGCAAGGATACTTATTGCTTCTTCCCTTTCTACCAATTTTTTTGCTTCTTGGTAGTCGAGCTTTATGTTTTGTAGGCTTTCTTCATCTTTTATGGGAACTACTAGGTCGCAAATTCCCGAGGATATTTTTTTTATGGGAAATTCTTCATCATTAAGGCCTATTTTATCTTTACTTATGCCTAAGATTTTTTCCATTTCTTCTTTTGTTACTTGTGTGGGCTTTTCTTCCAAGGTTAATCTCATTTTCACATTTGTAACTTTACTATCAATATAATCTATACAAACAGGAATTTTACCGCACTTTGTGTGTTGTATTATCTTTATTTCACCTTCATCTATTGGCATTATATATTCCTCTTCTGCTAAGGCGTAAAAGGTTGCTATTGTTGCATGACCACAAAGATCAATTTCCCCTTCTTTTGTGAAAAATCTTGTAGAATACCTATTTACGTCAAGTTTTTTTATAAATACCGTTTCGCTTTGATTTAAGTCTTTGGCAATATTTTGCATGTCTTTTTCGTCCATATTGCCATTATCTATTACAACTCCTGTTGCGTTTCCTGTAAATGCTCTATTAGAAAATGCGTTTACTAAATACATTTTGTATTCTTTAATCAATATATTTCATCCCCCAGTATTACATTTGAAATTCTTTCTAAGTCTTCATCTGAGTAAAATTCTACTTCCAGCTTTTTTATTTTTCCCTTTCCCTTTATGGAAACCTTAGTTCCCAAAGCTCCGGAAAGTCTTTCTCTTAAATCTTTAAGATACTTATCTTCTGCAATTTCAGGGCCCTTATCTTTAGAATCTTTTGTTCCTCCTATAAATTGGGCTATTGTGATCCTTTTATTGGCAATTCTTCTTGCTTCTTTTACTTGCCTTTGAGGATCTTCTATGGAAAGGAGAATCAGTCCATGAGATAGGGATAGTTTTCCTGTATTAATCATGTCTTTAACTTCTTGGGGAAGTTTTAAAAGTCTTATTCTGTTACCTATATATTGCCTGCTCTTGCCCATTAATTTTGCTAAATCTTCCTGGGTCATGTCATATTCTTCAAGAAGTTTTTCATAGCCTCTTGCTTCTTCAAAAGCAGTTAAATCCTTACGTTGAACATTTTCTATTATGGCTATCTTATCAGACTGAAAATCATCCAAATCCTTTATGATTGCCGGTATTTTTTTAAGACCTGCAAGCTTTGAAGCGCGAAAACGCCTTTCCCCTGCAACTATAATATAATAATTTTCCTTGGGTCTTAAAACTATAGGTTGAATAATTCCATACTCTCTAATAGAATCTGCCAGCTCCATAAGAGAATCCATATCGAAAAATTGGCGAGGCTGATCTTCATTTACTTCAATTTTATCTAATTCAACTTCTCTTAAACTTGAATTATTTTCCAAATCTTCATTTTTATTTTTCTCATCAAGATTATTTTCTTCATAAAAATTTTCAAAGTCCTGATTTGTTTCTTCCTTTATATTAATAATATCTTCAATTATTTCTTCTGAATTGTTGGTTAAGAAATTTTCTATACCTCGTCCCAAACCTCTTTTTTTAACCAAAAAATCACCTCTTTAAAATTTCTTTGGCAAGCCTTCTATAAGCAAAAGCCCCCTTGCTTATACCTTCATACCTGAAAATATCCATTCCATATCCAGGAGACTCGGCAAGCCTTACATTTCTCGGGATCATAGTTGAAAAGACCTTATCCCCGAAAAATTTCCTAACATCATCGACAACTTGCTTACTAAGTTTATTTCTGCCGTCATACATGCACATAATAACTCCGAAAATTTCCAACTTATTATTAAAGTTTTCCCTTACAAGGTTTATGGAATCCATAAGTTGTGAAACTCCCTCAAGAGCGTAATACTCAGTTTGAACGGGAATTAAAATGCCATCTGAAGCAATAAGAGCCATCATGGATAAAATTCCAAGAGAAGGAGGGGAATCAATAAGAACATAATCATAGGCTTCCTTTAATTTATCCAAGTGGTTTTTTAACCTGTATTGCCAGTTTCCATCCCTTGCAAGCTCAATTTCAACGCCTGCAAGCTCTCCATTAGATGGAATTATATCAACATTTTTTGATGGAGTTTTTAAAATTAAATCCTCTTTTCCATCAATTATCAAATCATAGATAATATCCATATCCCCATTTTTATCAAGACCTATTCCACTAGTTGCATTGGCTTGAGGATCGATATCAACTATCAAAACCTTTTTCTTAGATCTTCCCAGAGCTGCTGCAATGTTTATAACACTGGTAGTTTTCCCTACTCCGCCCTTTTGATTGAAGATCGTTAAAACCTTAGTCTTTGATTTATTCTTATCTTCTATGATTTCAGTATTGTCAATTTTTTCTTCTTTTATTTTTTCAGTCACAATTAAACCTGCCTATAAAATAATCTATAAGAACATATGTTCTGTAATATATTTAAATTTTTACTTTCTTATTTATATTATAAGAGATAGGGATTCTTTTTTAAAGGGAAAGTGTTTTTATTTTTATATTTTTTATGCTTCACGTAGAGCATTTTTGTTTTTATGTTTTTTATGCTCTACATAGAGCATTTTTTTCAATAAACTTTTATCCATATTTTTTCTTTTTCGTTTTTCCATTTTATTTTATTTAATTCGGCTTACGCCGCCGGACCAATAGCAGATATTTGCAGCCAAATCAAAGATTTGGGCAAATAGTTGCATGAGACCTACCACGATTTTTTTCAAAAATCGGGTTAGGGCTTCAAATTGGTCCCTACATTCGCTTGCAGGGGTTTATTCTTGTGAACCCTCTTCGCATAAATAAACTCCTCATTCTTTCGTGGATTCCATGTTTGGATGAAATTACAATAAATTTGTGCGTGGGCTTTTGTGGGTTGTAGGGACCGGTTTACCGGTCCGCGTGTATAACGTGGGAAAACAAACCATGCATTTAATTTAAAATTTATTTTAAATTTTTTTATAAATATTTTTTTACGCTCTACGTAGAGCATTTTATTTTTCATTTTTTACGCTCTACCTAGAGCATTTTTATTTTATGTTTTTTTATGCTTCACGTGGAGCATTTTTATTTTATGTTTTTTTACGCTTCACGTGAAGCATTTTTATTTTTCATTTTTTTATTTTGTTTCCAATTATTCGCCTGACGGCGATCGGACCAATAAATTGGTCCCTACATTCTGTTGCAAATATTTACTCTCTTGAAACCTGTACGCATAAACAAACCCCTCATTCTAACGTAGGATTTGTGGGTTGTATGGACCGGTTTACCGGTCCGCGTGTATTGGGTGGGAGAACAAACCACACATTTTTTTATAAATTATTTTTATGCTCTACATGAAGCATTTTTAAAATTTATTTTTTTATGCTTCACGTAGAGCATTTTTATTTTATGTTTTTTTACGCTCTACGTAGAGCATTTTTATTTTATGTTTTTTATGCTTCACGTAGAGCATTTTTTGTTTTAAATCTTATGCACTATAAAAGAACATATGTTTGTATTTATTTTCAAAAAAATAAGAGCCTTTTTAGGCTCTTTTGTTTTTATAAGGGTTGTGTCCTTGGTTTTCCGCCGGCTCTTGGATATTTTTTTGGGGTTTCTCTTATTTTTTCTACTATTATAAGGCTATGGAGGATTTCTCCTGGCAGTCTTATTTCTTTTATGTCTACAATTTTTCCTCCCAAAATATCTATGGCGTTTTTTGCTTCTTTTACTTCTTCCTTGTATTCGCTGCCTTTCATGGCTATAAAATATCCGGCTTTTTTTACAAAGGGCAGGCTGTATTCTGCAAGGCTTGACATGTTTGCCAAGGCTCTATTGGTCACCAGGTCAAATTTTTCTCTATAATCTTCTTTTCTTCCATATTCTTCAGCTCTTCCATGGACTGCTTCAATATTTTTTAAGTTTAATTCTTTTATAACTTCTTGTAAAAAAATTATTCTCTTGTTTAAGGAGTCCATAAGGGTCATTTTTAAGTCTGGATACATTATTTTTAGGGGAAGTCCTGGAAATCCACCGCCTGTCCCTATATCTATAAGGCTTTTACCTTCTTTTATTAGCCCCGTATTTATAAGGGTGAGGCTGTCTAAAAAATGCTTTATATATATTTCTTGGGCTTCAGTTATTCTTGTGATGTTTATTTTTTCATTCCATTCTAAGAGGAGTTTTTTATAGATTTCAAATTGATTTATTTGTTCCGGATTTATGTCTATATTGTATTCTTTTAATATTTCTTCAAATTTCATTTTCTCTTCTCATTTTTTCAAGTCCTATTAAAAGCACATTTATATCGGCAGGGGATACACCTGTGATTCTTGCGGCTTGAGCTATACTTTCCGGCCTTATTTTTGATAGTTTTTCTATGGCTTCAAGTCTTAGTCCTTGAATTTTTTTGTAGTCCAAATTTTTATCAAGTTTTTTGCCTTCCAATTTTTTAAATTGATTTATTTGTTGGGCTTGTTTTTTAATGTAGCCTTCATATTTTATTTCTATTTGAACTTCTTCTATAATGTCGTCTCTTAATTCTTGTCTTTCTGGATCTAAGGCTGCAAGTTTTTTATAGTCCAATTCCGGTCTTCTTATGAGCTCTTCAAGGCTTAAGACGGTTTTTATAGGAGTTGAACCTAAGCTTTCAATTATCTTGTTATTTTTTTCATTTGGATTTATTTTTACTTCCTTAATCCTTTTAAGTTCTCTTTCTATATTTTCTTTTCTATAAAGATATCTTTCATACTTTTCAGGGCTTACAAGACCTATTTTATATCCCTTTTCAGTCAGTCTTAAATCTGCATTGTCTTGACGAAGGGTAAGGCGATATTCAGCTCTTGCAGTCATCATCCTATAGGGCTCTTTTGTTCCTTTTGTTACAAGGTCATCTATTAATACTCCTATATAGGCTTCACTTCTATTTAAGATTAAAGGTTCTTTTTCCTTAACTTTTAAAGCTGCATTTATACCTGCAATAAGTCCTTGGGCTGCTGCTTCTTCATAGCCACTTGAACCATTTATTTGACCGGCAAAGAATAGGCCACTTATATCCATGTGTTCCAATGAACGGTCTATAACTGTTGCATCTATTGCATCATATTCTATGGCATAGGCACTTCTCATAATTTTTGCATTTTCAAGACCTAAGATATGTTTATAAATTTCAACTTGCACTTCTTCAGGTAGGGAAGAGCTTACTCCTTGAATATACATTTCATCTGTTGAAAGTCCTTCCGGCTCAATGAAAACTTGGTGAGATTTTTTATCCTTAAATCTCATTACCTTATCTTCAATAGAAGGGCAGTATCTTGGTCCTGTACCTTCAATATCTCCTAAATAAAGGGCACTTCTCATAATGTTGTCCCTTATAATTTCATGGCACTTTTCCGTTGTATAAGTTAAGTGACAATCTATTTGGTCTATGGTCATGTCCTTATCTATATTATCAAAGGAAAAGGGAACTATTTTTTCATCACCCTTTTGTACTTCCATATTGGAAAAATCTATGGAAGATTTTAAAACTCTTGCAGGAGTTCCCGTTTTAAGTCTCATTAGGCTAAGGCCCAAATCCCTTAGGGAAGAGGAGAGTTCATTTGCCGGTTGAAATCCGTCTGGCCCTGCAGGATAATTTACTTCGCCCATAAAAACTCTGCCCTTTAAATAAGTTCCTGTTGCCACAACTACAGCCTTGGCACCGTAAATTGCCCCTGTTTTTGTTAAAACTCTCTTAACTTTTTTATCTTCAACAATTATTTTTACAGCCTCTCCTTGACGTAAATCCAAGTTTTCTGTCTCTTCAATAACTTTTTTCATGGAGTCGTGATATTTTCTCTTATCTGCCTGAGCTCTTAAACTGTGAACTGCTGGGCCCTTTGAAGTGTTAAGCATCCTTGACTGAATAAAAGTCCTGTCAATATTTCTTGCCATTTCACCACCAAGGGCATCAATTTCTCTAACTAAATGGCCCTTTCCAGTGCCTCCTACATTGGGATTGCAGCTCATTGCAACAACTGAATCCAAATCAATTGTAAGAAGTAAAGTTTTAAGGCCCATCCTTGCAGAGGCAAGACCCGCTTCACTTCCTGCGTGTCCTGCTCCTATTACAACAACATCATATGATTTTGCTTTATATTCTCTAACTTCCGCCATATCTACCTCTATTTACCAATACAAAATTCTTTAAAGACCTTATCCAGAATATCTTCCGTACTAGTTTCTCCTGTAATAAGTCCCAGCTCATTTAAAGCCTGTCTTAAATCAACTTCAATTAAATCTAAAAATTCCTGACGTTTAATACCGTCAATAACTGATTCCATTGAACTATAAGCATCTTTTAAAGCTCTTACGTGCCTTAAATTATTTACATAAAAATCTTCTTTGCCAACAATTTGGCCTTGAAAAAACATCTCCACAATTTTATTTTCAATTTCTTCAATAGAACCCTCTAAAATGGAAACGCTCATATATTTCTTATCCTTTAAGAGGTCTTTAATTTCCTCATCTGAAACTTTTCTTTTTAAATCACTTTTATTTAAAAGAATAAGGGTCTTTTTATTGTCAAGAAGTTTTATAATTTCTCTATCATCATCATTAAAAGGCTGAGAAGGATCTAAAAGGGCAATAATAAGATCAGCATCTTCAATAGATTTTTTTGCTCTTTCAACTCCAATTTGTTCAACCTTATCATCAGTTTCTCTAATGCCTGCAGTATCCGTTATCTTTAATAAAATTCCATCAAGATTAATATAATCTTCAATAATATCCCTTGTAGTGCCGGGAATATCAGTAACAATAGCTCTTTCATACTTGAGCATGGCATTTAATAAACTGGATTTTCCAACATTGGGCTTGCCTAAAATAACTGTATTTATTCCATCACGAATAAGCCTTCCCCTGTCAGAACCTGAAATTAATTTAAAAAGATCATCTTTAACTTCAAAAGCATCTTCAAGTAAAGATTCATACTGAGCTTCTACAATTTCATCTTCGGGAAAATCAATATTTGCAACAATAAGAGAAATCATAGCCATAATTTTTTCACGAATAAGAGAAATAAGTCCCGTAAGCCTTCCTTCCAATTGCTTTACCGATTGCTCATAAGAAGAATCCGTCTTTGCCTTTATAAGGTCAATAACAGCCTCTGCCTGGGATAAATCCAATCTTCCGTTTAAGAAAGCTCTCTTTGTAAATTCACCTTTTTCCGCAAGCCTTGCACCCTTATCTATAATTAAGTTTAAAATTTTTCTTACGGATATAATTCCCCCGTGACAATATATTTCCACAAGATCTTCACGAGTGTAGGTGTAGGGCTTTAACATTTTTACAATTAAAACTTCATCAATAACCCTATTTCCGTCAACAATGTGTCCATAAGATAAAAATCTGTTTTTTATATCTGTCAGAGAAATATTTCTTTTTGATCTAAAAATTTTTTCTGCAATTTCAATACTCAAGGGTCCGCTCATTCTAACTATGCCTATTCCAGCCTCACCCGTTGCACTTGATATTGCACATATTGTATCAACCATATTTCACCTCTTTATCATTATATCAATAAAACTTTTTTAAATTATATAATTATTTCGCCAAAAATCATAATAAATTCTCCACTTAAAGTCAATTAATGTTAATATATAGTATGTAAACAAAATTTTTTTAATTTAAAAATACAAGATATGGGAAGGTAGAAATGAAAATAAAAAAGCGAAACGGTAGAACCGTTGATTTTAATTTGGAAAAAATAGTTATAGCCATTAAAAAAAGTTTTATAAGTATTAATAAAAACTTTGAAGATTCCGAAATTTTAAAAATGGCTGAAGAAGTTAAAAGTCAAATTGAAAAAGACTACAATCCGGAAAAACTTCCCACAGTGGAGCAAATTCAAGATTTAGTTGAACTTACCCTTATTGAACACAAATATATTGACGTTGTAAAATCCTACATCACTTACAGGGCTAAACATTCTCAAGATCGTATGGTTGTTGAAGGATTTAAGGAATATATAAAAGATGAAAAACTTTTAAATATAATAAGGAAGCTTCGTGATGATTTTGATGGAAGTTTATATAAAATTGAAGCCCTATTTTTAAAATTTAAAAGTTTTTGCAAGCCCAATATGGAAAAAAATGAAATCAGAAATATTTTAATTAAGGCTGCTGCAGAACTTACAACAAAAGAAGCTCCAAAATGGGAATATATAGCGGGAAGATTTTATCGCTACGACTTGGAAAAGAAAATCATAGAAACTTATGATGGCAAAGATTTTTATGAAAAAATTAAATTTTTAACAGAAAAAAATCTCTACGGAAAATATATTTTGGAAAACTACAGGGAAGAAGAAATAAAAGAATTGGAAAAAGTCATGGATCCTAAAAGGGACAGACTCTTAACCTATTCTTCCATAGACCTTTTGGCAAAGAGATATTTAATAAGAAGCCATGACATGAAAATATTAGAAAGACCCCAGGAAATGTTTATGGGCATTGCCATGCACTTGGCTCTTCCAGAAAAAGAAAACAAACTTAAATGGGCAAAGAGGATTTATGATGTTCTTTCTTCTTTAAAAGTTACAGTGGCAACTCCCACTATGAACAATGCAAGAAAGCCCTTCCATCAACTTAGCTCATGCTTTATAGATACAGTACCCGATACCCTTGATGGAATTTATAGGTCCATAGACAACTTTGCAAAAGTTTCAAAACATGGTGGAGGAATGGGTCTTTACTTTGGGAAAGTTCGTGCTGCCGGTAGTGATATAAGAGGCTTTAAGGGTGTTGCAGGAGGAGTAATCCGCTGGTTAAAACTTGTAAATGACACTGCTGTTGCTGTTGATCAATTGGGAGTAAGACAAGGTTCCTGTGCAGTTTACCTTGATGCTTGGCACAAGGACTTGCCGGAATTTTTACAACTTCGTACAAATAACGGAGATGACCGAATGAAAACTCATGACATCTTTCCGGCTGTTTCCTATCCAAATTTATTTTTCCGTCTTGCTAAAAATAATATAGATGCCGACTGGTATATGTTTGATCCCCATGAAATAATGATAAAAAAAGGTTATTGTCTGGAAGATTTTTATGGGGATGAATGGGAAAAGAAATATTATGAATGTGTAAATGACAAAGAAATCTCAAGAAGGGTAATGAGCGTTAAAGATATGGTAAGGCTAATTATAAAATCTTTAACTGAAACAGGAACTCCCTTTGCCTTTTTTAGAGATAATGTAAATGAAATGAATCCCAATTCTCATAAGGGCATGATTTATTCATCAAATCTTTGCACTGAAATAATGCAAAATATGAGTCCCATAGAACTTATTTCTCAAGAAATACAAAGTGAAGAAGGACCTGTTATAGTTACAAAGACAAGACCCGGCGATTTTGTAGTTTGTAACTTGGCAAGTCTTGTCCTTGGAAATATAAATCTTCACGATGAAAAAGAAGTGGAATATGTAATAGAAACTGCCGTAAGAGGACTTGATAATGTAATAGATTTAAATTATTATCCTCTTCCTTATGCAAAAATAACAAATCAAAAATATAGGGCAATAGGTCTTGGAACAAGTGGCTACCACCACGCTCTTATAAAGGAAGGCTTCGCTTACAGTGATGAAGAAGACCACTATAAATTTGCTGATGAAATTTATGAAAAAATAAATTATTACGCAATAAAATCTTCCATGAAAATTGCAAAAGAAAAGGGTTCCTATGAATATTTTAAAGATAGTGATTGGGAAAATGGAAGATATTTTGAAAAGAGAAACTACACCGATGAAAGGTGGACTAAATTAAAAGAAGATGTGAAGTCCTACGGCCTTCGTAACGGATATATAATGGCAGTTGCACCTACAGGTTCAACTTCTATAATTGCAGGCACTACAGCAGCGGTAGACCCTCTTATGAAGAGATTTTTCCTAGAGGAAAAGAAAGGCTCAATAATTCCAAGAGTTGCCCCAGAACTTAATACACAAACTTTCTGGCTCTATGAAAATGCCCATGAAATAGACCAATCAATAACAATAAAGGCAACTGGCATAAGACAAAGACACGTTGATCAGGGCCAATCGGTAAACCTATATATAACCAACGAATTTACCATGAGACAAATTTTAAATCTCTATATCCTTGCCAGTGAATTGGGACTTAAATCAATTTATTATGTAAGAGGAAAATCTCTTGAAGTAGAAGAATGTGAAGTATGTGCATCTTAAAGGAGGAAAAAATGGAACTGAAAAGAAGAGGACTTTTCAATGAAAATGGAGACATTGAACTTTCAAAAAGAAAAATAATTAACGGAAATACCACTAACTTAAATGATTTTAACAACATAAAATACAAGTGGACCAGCGATTGGTATAGACAAGCCATGAACAACTTTTGGATTCCCGAAGAAATCAATCTTTCAACGGACGTTTTAGATTACAGAAAATTAGATCCCTATGAAAAAAAGGCCTATGATAAAATTTTAAGCTTTTTAATTTATCTTGATTCAATACAAACGGCACAACTTCCAAACTTAGAAGCCTATATAACTGCCAATGAAATCAATCTTTGTCTATCAATACAAGCCTTTCAGGAATCAATACACTCTCAAAGCTATTCCTATATTTTAGACACCATCTGTTCACCGGAAGAAAGAACGGAAATCTTATACCAATATAAGGACGATAAATTTTTACTTGAAAGAAACAAATATATAACAGACCAATATGCAAGTTTCTTAAATGAAAAAAACACAGACACTCTAATGAAGGCAATGATAGCAAATTATATTCTTGAAGGAATTTATTTTTACTCCGGATTTATGTTTTTCTACAATTTGGGAAGAAATGGAAAGATGCCTGGAACAGTACAGGAAATAAGATATATAAATAGAGATGAAAACACCCACCTTTGGCTTTTTAGATCAATAATACTAGATCTTAAAAAAGAAAGCCCTGAACTTTTTACCCAAGAAAAAACTGAAGAATACAGAGCCCTTCTTAAAAAAGGTGTGGAAGAAGAAATAGCCTGGGGAAAATATGTAATAGGAAATAATATTCAAGGCCTAAACGAAGAAATGGTTGAAGATTATATAAAATACTTAGGCAATTTAAGAGCAAAAAATTTAGGTCTCGATGCCCTTTATGAAGGCTATGACAAGGAACCAGAAAGCATGAAGTGGGTAAGTCAATATTCTGACATAAACGAAATAAAAACCGACTTCTTTGAAGCAAAAGTATCAGCTTACTCAAAATCCAGCATAATAGAAGATGACCTATAATAAAATAAAAAAGGTGGAATCAAAAGAGATTCCACCTTTTTTATTAAGGTGACTTTTTATTTTATGAAAAAGTTTTTAATTTAAAATCTTTTATTTATTTAGAGATTCTTCATATTTCTTAAAAATTGCATTTAAGATTACTCCCACAAGTGCTGCAAGAGAAAGACCGGATATGGAAACAATATCCGTTATTTTTATACCCACATTTATTCCCACATGACCACCTAAACCGAGAATCAATATAGTTGCCATAACAATTATATTTTTAAGATTAAAGGGCATATGAGAATTTTTAATAGTCTTAACTCCGATTACGGCAATCATAGAGAAGAGAATGACACTTATTCCGCCCATAACTGCAGTTGGAATAGTTTGTAAAAATCCTCCTATCTTGCCTATACAACCAAGACCTATGGCAAAAACAGCCGCAAGTCTTAAAATACTTGGATCATAATTTTTAGTAATTGCTAAAACTCCTGTATTTTCACCGTAAGTTGTATTTGCAGGTCCTCCAACAAATCCTGCAAACATAGTTGCAAGTCCATCTCCTAAAAGAGTTCTGTTAAGACCCGGATCTTCAATAAAATTTTTCCCTACAACTTGTGAATTTGTAGTTATATCTCCAATATGTTCCATAAATACTGCAAGAACTACAGGCGCAATTATCATAATAGCTCCAAAGGAAAATTTAGGTAAACTTAATGGAGGTATTGCAAAACTTTCAGCAGTTCTTAAGGGCTCCAAATCTACAATCCCAAGTTTTAAACTCATTAAATATCCCACAACAACCGCAATTATTATGGAAAGTTGTTTTAAAAAGCCCTTTGCAAATTTATTAAGACAAATGCAAGTTAAAAAAGTTACTCCAGCTGCAAGATAATTTGAGCTTGCCATACCAATAGCGGTGGGAAGTAAATTAAAACCTATAACAATAACCATGGGACCAACTACTTGGGGAGGAAAATATGAAGTTATTTTTCCAACTCCCAGCTTTTTTATTAAAAAAGACATTATTACATACAAAAAGCCTGCCACAATTATGCCTCCTTGAGCATATGACAGACTTCCGTAAATTTTTGAAACACTTTGAATAACAGGAATGAATGCAAAAGATGAACCTAAAAAAACCGGTACCTTTTTCTTCGTACAAAAATGGAAGATTAAAGTACCGATACCCGCACACATTAATGAAGTTGAAACATTAAATCCTGTTAAAAGAGGAACCAAAACAGTTGCACCGAACATTGCAATCATATGTTGCAAAGCCAAAACAGTCTTTTTAGCAACTTTTAAAGCTTGGAATGAATTTTCTCTTTCAATTGATTTTTCCATTATAAATTTTCTCCTTCTATACATTTTTACTAATTTTACTCTTATAAAATTTTAAAGTCAAGAATATTTTTTAATAAATTTAAATAAATTTTAAGGCTTAAGGTTAAGATAAAAACTTGACACCGTAGAATTAAATAAATATAATTCTATGGTGGAGAGGAGGCGATATTTGTGAAGAGAACTTTTCAACCGAAAAACAAACAAAGAAAAAGAGAACACGGTTTTCGTGCAAGAATGAGAACTAAATCCGGTAGAGCTGTAATTAAAGCGAGAAGAAGAAAGGGAAGAAAGAAACTTTCAGCATAATGAATGAAATTTTAAAAAAGAACAGGGATTTTCAAAAAGTTTATAATAATAAAAATGTAGCCGGCAACAAAATCTATACAATGTTTATTAAAAAAAATAATTTGGACTTTTCAAGGATTGGATTTACCATAACAAAAAAATTCGGTCATGCAGTTCAAAGAAATAAATATAAAAGAAGACTTAAAATGATTTTAAGAGATTTTGAAATCGTGCCAGGTTATGACATTGTAATTGTTTTAAAAAAAGATACTTTCGGAGTGAGCTACCAAGATATGAAAAAAAGTTTCGCTCATATTTTAAATAGAAAGAAGCTGATTAAATGAAACACATTATGATTTTAATAATTAACTTTTATCAAAAAATTATTTCTCCGTACCTGCTTCCAGGTAGGCACTGCAGATTTAATCCCACATGTTCCCAATACGCCAAAGAAGCCTATATTAAATATGGCTTTTTCAAAGGGACCTATCTTTCAGTTAAGAGAATTTTAAGATGCAATCCCCTATGTAAAGGCGGTTATGATCCTCTTCCCTAAATAGGAGGAAATATGTCAGCAATAAGTAGAGTATTAGGTATGTTTTTTAAATTTATTTATGACAGCCTTTCAGGAATTATGAATGAACCTAAAAGCATATCAATTTTTGCTATTACTATTATTATCTCTACAATAATTTTAAAGATTATAGTTATGCCTATAAGTATTTCTCAAATGAAAAACCAAAAGAAAATGGCTGAACTTCAACCTGAACTCCAAAAAATTCAAAAGAAGTACAAGGGAGATCCAAAAACTCTTGCAGCTAAACAACAACAGCTTTATAAAGATGCAAACTACAATATGTTAAGCGGTTGTCTTCCCATGGTTATTCAAATGATAATATTATTAGCATTTTATAGGGTCTTTTATGAACCGGCAAAATATGTTTTTACAGAACCCGGTGCCTATGACCAAATAGCAAAACATTTTTTCTATATTAAAAATATAGATCATCCGGATACAAGTCTAATACTTCCTGTTGTTGCAGCTTTTGCTACATTTTTGTCTTCGTGGATAATGTCAAATAATCCTGCTACAAAAATGCAACAAACTGAACAATCAAAGTCCATGATGAATACTATGAATATTCTTATGCCTATAATGATTTTTTTAATGGGCAGAAGATTTGCAGCGGCTCTTGTATTATACTGGATAGTTTCCAGTTTATTCCAAGTTTTCCAAACACAAATTCAAAATATAATCATCAAACGTGAAGTGGAGGCTGAACAATGACTTATGTAATTAAAACCGGAAAAACCGTAGATGAAGCAGTAAATGAAGCTCTTAAAGAACTAAAACTTTCTCGTGACAAAGTTAATATTGAAATCCTTCAAGAGGCCTCAAAGGGCTTTTTAGGATTCGGCTCAAAAGATGCAGCCGTAAAGGTAAGTGAAAAAGAAGATACTAAAGATATTTTAAAAGAAATTTTTAGTTCAGACCTTGAATCAGAAAAGAGCAATAAGGTAAACCTTAAAAACAAAAAAGAAAACAAAACTGAGGTAAGTAAAAATTCAGAATTTTCTCAAAAAAATCTTATTGAAGATAAAAAAATAGAAGAAAATAAAGAAAAGGCTGAAGAAAATAAAGTTGAAAAGCTTGAAGAAGATAATTCAGAAGAAGATTCTTACGACTACAGCCTAAACGAAGAAGAATTTAAAAATCTTGCCAAAGAATTTATAGAAAAAGTTATGACTCCTTTAAATCTTGAATATGAGTTGGAAACATCTCTTGAAGAGAATGTTTTAACTGTAAATATTTTAGGAGACGAGAAAAAACTTGGAATTGTAATTGGAAAAAGAGGAGTAACCCTTGATGCAATCCAATATCTTTTAAGTTTAATAATTAATAAACATTCTGACAGATTTGTAAGAGTAATAGTAGACTCTTCTGGTTATAGACAAAGAAGAAAACAAACTCTTGAAAGTCTTTCAGAAAGAATGGCAAAAAAAGTTGTAAGAACAAATAGGTCTGTAAAACTTGAACCTATGAATGCCCATGAAAGAAAAATAATTCATGAAGCCCTTCAAAATTTTGAAGGAGTTTTAACTCATTCAGAAGGAACAGAACCTTACAGAAGAATTGTAATTCAAAGAGAAAGAAAATATTAAAAATTTAAAAATATTTTAATTTAAAAGTGTTTCTTAATGAAACACTTTTTTATTTATAAAGCCCTTTTTTTCGCCCTTTATTGAATTTTTTAAAGAGGGTGTGCTTGTTGATAACTTTTATTTTATTTGTTAAAATAAAGTTAATATAATTAAAAAAATGTGGATAATTTTAATTGTTGTTGAAAAAAATACTTATTAACAAACTGTTGATAAATCTGTTAATAATCTGTTTCTTAATATTTTTATTTTTTTTATTTTTTATCAATTTAAGCTTTTCATACAAAACTTATCAACAAAATAAACTTATTAACAGTTGTTTATAAATCTTTTTATCTACAAAATATCTACAATTGTTAATAAGTTTTATACATGTTTTTTATCAACATAACTTTTATCCACTTAAGGAGGAATAAATGAATCAGGAAATTTCTGAAATTTGGAAAAATTTTATGAATCTTATCAGAAAAAATTCCATGAGCGAAATATCTTTTAATACTTGGTTTAAAAAAATGAATCCCAGGGAAATTAATAGAGAAAATAACGAATTTGTAATTTCCGTTCCCAATGATTTTACAAAAAGATATCTTCAAAATAGTAAAGTAAATATGGATTTAATTAAAAGATGTCTTTATGAAGCTTCCTCTGTTCATTATGACATTAAAATTATTGCAGATGACGAAGACACAAATAGATTTAATTTTAAAGATGACTTTTATATTGAAAAATCAAGGCTTAATCCTAAATATAATTTTGAAAATTTTATAGTTGGAAAAAGCAATGAATTTGCCCATGCGGCAAGTCTTGCAGCTGCAGAAAGTTATGAAAATCCTGAAGCCGCTCATTCAAATCCTCTTTTTATCTACGGAGGAGTAGGTCTTGGTAAAACTCACTTAATGCAAGCTATAGGTCATTTTATATTAAGTCAAGATCCCAATAAAAAAGTCCTTTATGTTACAAGTGAACAGTTTATGAATGAACTTATAAATTCAATAAAGACAGGAAAAAATGAAGACTTCAGAAATAAATACAGGTCAGTTGATGTACTTTTAATTGATGATATTCAATTTATTGCAGACAAAGAAAGCACTCAAGAAGAATTTTTTCACACTTTTAATGCCCTTCATGATGCAAACAAACAAATTGTACTTACATCAGATAAACCGCCTAAAGATATAAAAGCTTTAAAAGAAAGGTTGGTATCCAGGTTTGCTTGGGGATTAATAGTTGATATACAAGCACCGGACCTTGAAACGAGAATAGCCATTCTTCGTTCAAAATCAGATACTGAAGGTTTTAACGTTCCAGAAAATGTTTTAAATTTTATTGCTCATAACGTAAGAAGCAATATTCGTGAACTTGAAGGCGCTCTTACAAGAGTAAAGGCCTTTTCAAAACTTGCAAATGGAGAAATAACAGAAGAACTTGCAAAAGAAGCTATAAAAGACATTTACAATACTAAAAAGAAAAAAGTTATAAACACAAAACTTATTAAAGAAGTTATATCAAAAAACTTTGACATTAGTATTGATGACATAAATTCAAAAAAAAGAACAAGAGAGATAGCTTACCCGAGACAAATAGCCATGTACATTACAAGAGAACTGACTGATTTGTCCCTACCTAAGATAGGGGAAGAATTTGGAGGAAGGGATCATTCCACTGTAATTCACGCTTATGAAAAAATAAGAAAAGACATTGAAAGAGATGTTTCTTTAAAAATAAAGGTAAGAGATCTCATAAAAGAAATTAAAAGTTAATGTGAATAAACTATGACTTATAAAAACTTATTAACAAATTATAAATAAGACTTCCTTTTGAATTTTTAATAAGTTAAATACTTATCCACAAATTAACAGCTCCTACTACTATTACTAATATAATTTTATATTATTGGAGGTAACATGAAATTTAATATAAGCAAAAAAGAATTGTCAAAACATATATCAATAGCTCAAAAAGCAATTTCTTCAAGATCTGCTATGCAAATATTAGAAGGTCTTTTACTTGTTGCAGAAAACAACACCTTAACAATAATAGGTACTGATACTGATTTAACAATTATAACAAGTGCAAGTGCCATTGTTGAAGAAGAGGGAAAAATTGTAGTAAATTCAAGACTTTTTGGAGATATAATAAGAAAACTTGACGATTCGGATATAAAAATAAGAATTGAAAAACACAATATGAACATTATTTGCAACAAGAGTGAATTTAATATAACTTGCCAAAGCCCCGATGAATATCCTATGGTAACAAATTTTGAAGAAAAAAATTCTTTTAAAATTTCCAGTGAAGAACTTAAAGAAGCTATAAGAAAAACATCTTTTGCAGTTTCTCAGGAAGATACAAGAAAGATGTTTACAGGTGTTTATATGGACTGCACCAAGGGAATAAATTTTGTTGCCCTTGATGGTTTTAGAATGAGTTTAGTTAAACTTAATAAGGAAACTAAAGAAAGTAAATCAATAATACCGGCAACAAGTTTAAATGAACTTTCAAAAATTTTAGAAGACTCTCAAGTTGATGTAAAAGTTGGAGAAAATAAAATTTTATTTGAATTTGATAATACAAAATTATATTCAAATTTATTTGGAGGAGAATATTTCAGCTACAAGGATTTAATAAGAGATAACCACACTACAAAAGTAAAAGTAGACAGGGGTCTTTTCCAAATAAGTCTTGAAAGAGCATCTCTTCTTGCTAAAGAAGAAAGGGCAAATCTTATAAAACTTGAAATAAAGAAAAATAGTTTAGTAATAAGTTCAAATACTGAAATAGGAAATGTAACTGAAGAAATTCCTTGCCAAACTGAGGGAGATGAACTTACAATTGCCTTTAACTCAAAATATCTTCTTGATGGAATAAAAATAATTGAAGATAAAGATGTTGTTCTTAATTTTACAGATTCAGTAAATCCTTGCATTATAAACACTGATTCTTACACATATTTAGTTTTACCTGTAAGACTTGCAAAGTAGGTTTTTTATGGAAAGAATAAAAATAGACACTCCCTTTATAAAACTCGACAGTTTTTTAAAACTTGCCTTGGGAATAAGTGGGGGAGACGCGAAAAATATAATTAATGAAGGTCTCGTAAAAGTAAATGAAAATATTGAAACGAGAAGGGGCAAAAAACTTTATGATCACGATAAAGTAAGCTTTGAAGATGAAATTTTTGAAGTAATATGCTTGTAAAATCAATTAGATTAAAAAATTTTAGAAATTATAAAGAAGCCCTCTTTAAAGATTTTGAAAAAATAAATGTATTTATAGGGAAAAATGCCCAGGGAAAGACAAATTTTATAGAAGCTTTGTTTTTTCTTATAAGAGCCAAGAGTTTTAAAAATGCAAAAGATACGGAACTTATAAGTTTTAATGAGGATTTTTGTGAAGTTGAGGGAATAATTTCTTTAAAAAATGTTGAAAATTCTTTTAAAATACAAATTTCAAGATACGATGGGAAAAAGTATTTTTTAAATGATAAAGAAGTAATTTTAAAAAATTATAAAAAAGCCATAAGTCCCGTTGTTTTTAAGCCGGATGATCTTTATATTGTAAAAAATTCTCCTCAAGACAGGAGAAAATATATTGATGATATTTTAATAAGTATAGATTCAATTTATGCTTACAATTTAAGTTCATACAAAAAAATTCTTTTTGAAAGAAACAAAATTTTAAAAGATTATAATAAAAATTTAAAATTATTGGATATTTATGACATACAACTTGCAAAATACGGATCAAAAATTTTAATAGACAGGCTTAAATTTTTAAAAAATCTTGAAGAATTTTCGAAAAAATACTATAAGGACCTTTCAAAGGACGATTTTAAAATTTTATATCTTTCAACAATACCTCCTAAAAAAAGTCTTGAAGATACTGTTGATATGTATATTAAAATTTTAAAAACAGTAAGAAATAGAGATTTGGATTTAAAAATAACAACAATAGGTCCCCATAGGGACGATATTGATTTTAAAATAAATGATAGGTCCGTTAAGACTTACGGATCTCAAGGGGAAATAAGGTCTGTGGTTTTAAGTTTAAAACTTGGCGAACTTAAGCTTTTGACCCTAAAAAATAATATAAATCCAATACTTTTATTGGATGATGTTTTTTCAGAACTTGACAGTGAAAGAAGAAATTATCTTTTTAATTCTATTAAAGATATTCAAACTTTTATAACTTCAACAAGTGCTGAAAATTTAAAATTTAATGAAGCCAAGTATTATTTAATAGAAAATGGAACTTATAAGGAGATAAAATGACAAATAATAGGCATTATGGTGCTGATGATATTGAGGTTTTAACTGGTCTTGAACCTGTAAGAGTAAGACCTGGAATGTATATAGGTTCAACAGGAAGTAAGGGACTTCATCATTTAATTTATGAAGTTGTAGACAATTCCATTGACGAGGCTCTTGCAGGTGTTTGCGATACAATTACAATAAATTTAAATGAAGATGGCTCAGTAACTGTTATTGACAATGGTTCAGGAATACCTGTTGAAAAACATAAGACAACTAAAAAATCAACTCTTGAAACTGTACTTACAATTTTACACGCAGGAGGAAAATTTCATAATTCCGCCTATAAAGTTTCAGGAGGTCTGCATGGAGTAGGGGTTTCTGTAGTAAATGCCCTTTCTACAAAACTTATTGCAGAAGTAAAAAGAAATAAAAAATTATATAGACAAGAGTTTTCCATTGGAAAACCTACAAGTGAATTAGAAATTGTTGAAGAATTAAAAAAAGATGAAACGGGAACAAAAATTACTTTTTATCCTGATCCTTCTATTTTTGATACTTTAGAGTTTGATTATCACACTCTTGAAAGACGGTTTAGAGAAATGGCTTTTTTAAATAAGGGTGTAAAAATTATTTTTAATGACAATAGGGATAAAAATAATATAAAAAATAATACCTTTATGTATGAAGGTGGAATAAAATCTTTTGTTGAATATATTGATTCAAAAAAGAACCCCATTCACAAGGAAATTATCTATATTGATGAAGTAAGAGAAAACACTGCAGTTGAAATTGCAATTCAATATACAGACAGCTACAATGAAACAGTTTTGACTTTTGCAAATAACATAAATACAGAAGAGGGCGGAAGTCACTTATCAGGTTTTAGGTCAGCTCTTACAAGAACAATAAATGACTATGGAAGAAAGTATAATCTTATTAAGGAAAAGGAAGAAAATCTTTCAGGGGATGATGTAAGAGAAGGACTTACTGCTGTAATAAGTGTAAAAATTCCAAATCCTCAATTTGAAGGACAAACTAAAGCAAAGCTTGGAAATTCAGAAACAAGGGGAATAGTTGATTCAGTTCTTTCCGATAACCTTTCAAGATTTATGGAAGAAAACCCTAAAATTTCAAAAACAATTTTAGATAAGGCTCTTTCAGCAAGAAGAGCAAGGGAAGCTGCAAGAAAAGCTAGAGATTTAACAAGAAAAAGATCTATCTTAGATTCCATGAGTTTACCGGGAAAACTTGCTGATTGTCATGAATCAGACATTTCATTAAATGAAATATTTTTAGTGGAAGGGGATTCTGCGGGTGGTTCTGCAAAATCAGGTCGTGATTCAAATTATCAGGCGATTTTATCTTTAAGAGGTAAAATTATGAACGTTGAAAAGGCAAGACTTGATAAAATGTTAAATTCTGAAGAAATAAAAGCTATGATAACTGCCTTTGGTACAGGCATAGGAGAAGAATTTGACCTTTCCAAACTAAGATATGGAAAAATTATTATTATGACCGATGCCGATGTTGATGGTGCTCACATTATGACCTTACTTTTAACCTTCTTCTTTAGATACATGAAACCTCTTATAGAAGAAGGCCATGTTTATGTGGCACAACCACCTCTATTTGGTATAAAAAGAGGGGAAAAGGTAATAAGATATTGCTACGATGAAAACGAACTGGAAAGAGCCCTTAATGAGCTTGGAAGAGATAAAAATTATAAGATAGCAAGATACAAGGGACTTGGAGAAATGAATGCGGATCAACTTTGGGAAACTACAATGGATCCGGATTCAAGGCTTCTTTTACAAATTCATGTAGAAGATTTAATTGAAGCTGATGAAGTTTTTTCAACTTTAATGGGAGTTGATGTAGATCCAAGACGTGAATTTATTGAAGAAAATGCAAAATATGCAGAAAATATAGATGCATGAGGTAGATTATGGTAGAGAAAAATGAAAATGGAATAATTGAAGTTGATATTTCAAAAAAAATGAGGAGTTCTTACCTTGACTACTCCATGTCGGTTATAGTTTCAAGAGCTCTTCCAGATGTAAGAGATGGACTTAAACCTGTTCACAGAAGAATTGTTTACGGAATGCAAACCCTTGGTATTACACCGGATAAGAGTTTTAGAAAATCTGCAACTCTTATAGGTGAAGTAATGGGAAAATTTCACCCCCATGGAGATTCCAGTATATATGATGCCGCAGCAAGACTTGCTCAGGATTTTAACATAAGATATCCCCTTGTAGAAGGTCAAGGTAACTTTGGTAATGTTGATGGAGATAGACCAGCCGCTCCTCGTTATACAGAAGTCAGGATGGATAAAATAGCTCTTGAAATGTTAAGGGACATTAATAAAAATACTGTTGATTTTGTTCCTAATTTTGATGAGAGAGAACTAGAACCTACAGTTCTTCCATCAAGATTTCCAAACTTAATTGTAAATGGATCTGCAGGTATTGCAGTAGGTATGGCAACAAATATGGCTCCTCACAATTTAAAAGAAGCTATAAATGCAGTTGTATCTTATATGAGAAACGAAGACATAAGCATTGAAGAAATCATGAAGGATTTAAAGGGTCCGGATTTTCCTACAGGAGCAATAATTTTAGGGAAAAAGGGAATAATTGATGCTTATAAAACAGGAAGAGGAAAGATACAAGTTAGGGCAAGAGCTGAAATTGAAGAATATAAAAACAGAAGTAAAATTGTCGTAACGGAAATTCCTTACCAAGTAAATAAATCAAATTTAATAATAAAAATTGCAGACTTAGTTAAAAATAAAGAAATAGAAGGCATTGCAAATATAAAGGACCTTTCATCTCATAAAAAAGGTATAAGAATTGAAATAGACCTAAAAAGAGATGCAAATCCAAAGGTAATATTAAATCAACTTTATAAAAATACCCAAATGCAAATAACCTTTGGTATTATAAATCTTTGCCTGGTAGATGGAGAACCTAAAGTTTTAAATATAAAAGAACTTATTAAATATTATGTTGACCATCAAAGGGAAGTTGTAAGAAGAAGAACTGAATTTGATTTAGATAAGGCAAAGGCAAGGGCCCACATCATTGAAGGTTTAAAAATAGCTCTTGATAATATTGACAGAATTATAGAAATTGTAAGAAATTCAGAAGACGATGCTGAAGCAAAAGAAGCTTTTACAAGGGAATTCGGACTAAGTGAGCTTCAAGGTCAAGCAATTCTCGATATGAGAATTAAAAGACTTACAGGATTAGAAAGAGAAAAATTAGATAATGAATATAACGACTTAATAAAGCTTATAGCAAAACTTGAGTCAATTCTTGAAAACAAAAAATTGTTGGATCAAACAATAATTGATGAAATTGAAGAAATAAAGGAAAAATATTCAGATTTAAGAAGAACTGTAATTGTTGCAGATGAAGGAGAAATAGACGAAGAAGAGTTAATTGCAGAAGAAGATGTTGTAATAACCCTTACCCAATTTGGATATATAAAAAGAATGCCTGAAGGAACCTATAAACCACAAAGGCGTGGAGGAACGGGAATAGCAGCTCTTACAACAAGGGAAGAAGATTTTGTAAAAGACCTTTATATAACATCAACTCACGATACAATTTTATTCTTTACAAATTTCGGAAGAGTATATTCATTAAAAGCCTACGACATTCCCGAAAGTTCAAGACAGGCAAAGGGAACTGCAATTGTAAATCTTTTAAATCTTTCAAGAGATGAACAGGTTACAGCAGTTGTTCCTGTAAGAGATGAAGAAGAAAGCTCAAGTCTAACAATGATTACTAAAAACGGACTTGTAAAAAAGACCGGATACAGTGAATTTAAAAATATAAGGAAAAATGGACTTAATGCAATAAATTTAAGAGAGGGAGATTCTCTTATAGCAGTAAGACTTACAAAGAAAAACGATGAAATTATACTTGTAACTAAAAACGGAATGAGTATAAGATTTGGTGAAAATGCAGTAAGGTCTATGGGAAGAAGTGCTCAGGGAGTAAAATCAATAGAACTTAAAGATGATGATGAAGTTGTAAGTTTTGATATAGCGGAAAATGAAAAATATTTGCTTGTAATAAGTCAAGGCGGCTACGGAAAGATGACTAAGATGAGTGAATATAGAAATCAAAACAGAGGCGGCATAGGTCTTATTACTTATAAAATTACAGAAAAAACAGGAAAAGTAATTTCTGCAAAAGTAATAGATAAATCAGATGAAGTTATGATGATAACGGAAAAGGGAATAGTGATAAGAATACAAACCGAGGGTATTTCAGTAATGGGAAGACACACATCAGGAGTAAAACTTATGAACCTTAAAGATTCCGAAGTAGTAGCCGTTGCAAAATATGTGGGAGATGAAATATAAATGGGCTTTGAATTGAAAACAAAGGTAGAAGAAAAAATTATTGTAAAAGCAATAGGTGAACTGGATATATTTGCAACTGATGAATTTAAAGAAAAAATAAGCGAGATTTACAAAGAGAATAAATTAGATATTTTGTTTGATTTTGAAAATTTAGATTATATAGATTCAACAGGACTGGGATCCTTAATTTTTATCTATAAAGAAATGGTAAAAGACAATAAGAAAATAGAGCTTATAAATGTTAAACCAAACATCAGAAAATTATTTTTAATAACAAAACTTGATCAAATGTTTGAAATTAGGTGAAGACATGGATAAGATAAAAATAAGCATACCTCAAAAAATAGAATATTATTCCTCTGTAAGATTATTTATTTCAGGAATTTTATCTAACTTTGACTTTGATGTTGAATATATAGAAGACTATAAGATGGCAGTAACAGAAGGCTTAAACATTTCAAAAATCCAGGGAAAATTAGAAAACATAGAAATTGAATTGGACATTGAAGAAAATTATATTATGACCTTTATAAAGGGAATAGAAGAAAATTTTAAAGAAGAAGAAATAGAAATGTCCAAACTTATAATAGAGTCCCTAATAGATAAAGTAATTTTTGAGGCGGACGGAATAAAATTAATAAAAATCAGAGAATAATATGGAAAAAAACAACTCCAAAGAAAAAAAATCAATTAAAGAAGAGCGAAGAAAAAAATTTGAAGAGTATTATAAAACAAAAGATCCAGAAATAAGAGAAGAATTAATAAAAGATCATCTTTATATTGCAGATATTCTTTCAAAAAAATATTCGGGAAGGGGCATAGAATACGAAGACATATATCAAGTAGCCTCAATAGGGCTAATATATGCAGTAGATAGATATGATCCCAAAAAAGGATATGAATTTTCTAGTTTTGCAACTCCCACAATAATTGGTGAAATAAAAAAATACTTTAGAGATAAAGGATGGACAATAAGAGTACCAAGAAGAATTCAGGAACTCTCAAAAAAAATTAATAATGCAAAAGTATATTTATCTCAAAAATATCAAAGAGCGCCTACAGTAAACGACATTGCAAAATATCTTTCCAGCACACCGGAAGAAATACTCGAAGCTGCAGAAGCATCAAAAGTATATTCTCTTCAATCCCTTGATGTTATCTATGAAGCCACAGAAAGTGACAGAGATGTAAATCTTTCTGAAATCATAGGAGAAGATGAAGAATATTTTGATAAAATTGAAATGAACGATTTTATAGAAAAACTTCTTGAAAATTTAAACGAACTTGAAAGAAACATTTTGATGGAAAGATATTTTAAAAAGAGTACACAAATAGCAATAGCAAAAAAATTTCAAATATCTCAAATGACAGTATCCAGAATAGAAAAAAAAGTTTTAGAAAAATTAAAAAAAGAAATAGAAAAAAATCTTGGAGAATAAAAATGAATAGAAGAAAATTTTTACTCAACTTAAATAAGATAGTATATTTTTTTGAAATGTTAATTTCAATATTGTTAATAGTTGGAATAATTATTTCAGTGCCGGATATTTTCAGATACTATCATTCTATAATAATTTCACCAGCAGAACCCAGTTATGAATTATTTAAACACTTTTTAGACCACGTTCTTTTACTTGTAATAGCTGTTGAATTTGTCCTCCTAATGGTTGCCCATTCGGACTCAACAATAATTCACTTAATAATGCTTGTAATAGCAAGAAAGATGCTAATAAAATCAGACACCATGAATGACATCATAATAGGAGTAATAGCAATATCATTATTATTTGCAGTAAGAAAATTTTTAATAGGAGCATCAGACGTAGGAATATTTTCATCAAATGATAATGTATTTAGTGCTTCAACAGACATAGAAGAAATAAACAGAAAATGTAATTTTCAAATAGAAGATTTGGGATATAATTCTATAGGCGGTTTGGTTTCAGATCTTATACAGGAAAAAGGTTATGACCTTGAACTGGGAACAATGGTAGATGACGGAAAATATATTTATGAAGTTATAAAAAGTTCTAACAACGTAATAGAAAGTGTAAGCATCCATCCTATAAACTGAAAATAAAAATAGAAAACACGCAAAAAGCGTGTTTTTTTTATTTTTAAAAAATAAAAAAATTTTCTATGCTATAATGCAAAAGAGGTGTAAGTAAAATGAAAAAAATTTCCTTGGCAAAACTTTTTTGGACTTTTTTTAAAATAAATGCCATAACCTTTGGGGGAGGCTACACAATTGTTCCCATAATAAAAGATATATTTGTGGAAGATTTAAAATTAATAGATGAGGAAAAAATGCTTGATATAGTTGCTCTTGCCCAGGGAGGACCGGGAGCAATGGCAATATCCACATCAGTCTTAACAGGATATAAATTAAGAGGACCTGTGGGAGCCCTTGTTTCACTAGTGGCATCAAGTCTTCCCTGTTTAATAACTCTTTCGATAATTTCAAAATTTTATCAAGCTTTTAAAACAAATTTTTATATAAGTTCAGCTCTTTTAGGTATAAGTGGGGCAATAAGTGCCGTACTTTTTATAACAGTATACAGGATGGGAAAAAGTGCAATTAAAAAATTTCCTATTTTTTCAAGTTTTGTAATTATAAGTGTTTTTATCCTGGGATTTTTCTTTAAAGATATAAATAAAATTTATTTAATTATATTTTCAGGTCTTTCAGGACTTATAATTTTTAGTCTTTTTAAGGAGAAAAAAAATGCTGATTGATTTATATTTAACCTTTTTAAAAATAGGAATGATGGCTTTTGGTGGAGGATATGCAGTAATTCCCCTTATAGATGAATTTGTTGTGGAAGGAAATAAATGGATGAATTCAAAGGAATTTTTAGATTTGATTTCTATTTCTCAAATGACGCCGGGACCTATAGCAATAAATTCAGCAACCTTTGTAGGACAAAAAGTAGATGGAATAATAGGTTCAATAGTTGCAACTCTTGGAGTTATAACACCTCAATTTATTTTAATGATGATCCTTGGATATTTTTTATTTTCAAAAAATAAAAAATTTGTATCTCTGGATAGGATGTTAAATGGAATAAAGGCAGGGGTGGTTTCTCTTATTTTAATAACGGCTATAAATCTTTTTAACCAATCGGTTTTTAAGGGAGCCTATTCTTTGGAAAATATGGTTTTTCCCGCAGCAGTAACTTTTATATTGGGACTTATCCTATATGGAAAAAGAACTTCTCTCTTTAAAATAATAGGAATAAGTGCAGCTTTAGGCATAGTTTTAAATTTAATAATAAAATAAAAAAATGGACTTTTAAAAAACAAGTCCATTTTCTTTTATTGATTTAAATTCATTTAATAAAATTTTAAATTCCTTGGTTATAAATTTATCTTTTTTGTAGTGAAGGATAAATCTTTTCTTAAAATTAATGTCTGAAATAATTTCATAATTTTTAGAGATTATTTCAGGTAAAAAAGCAAAATAAGGGCCAAGCTCAAGAAGTTTTAAAACGGAATCCAAAGAAGAAGATTCCCAAGCTGTATCAAGTATGTATTTTTCTTTTAAAGCTTTTAAAACTTTTATAGGATAAGAATTTGACCAGGAAATAAATTTAAGGTTGTGAGGACTTAAACTTAAATTTTCTTTTTTTGTACAAAGGACAAAATTTAAATCAATAAAATCTAAATCATCTTTATAGGAAAAAAGATTTTCGCCTAAGAAAAGGCAGTCAAGTTCATTATTTTCAAAAAGTTTTTTTAAAACATTTGAATCCTTTAAAACGAATTTAAGGCAAATATCATATTTGTTTTCTAAATTTCTTTTAAACTTTTCAATTAAATCCAAAGGCACATCTTCACTTATGCCAATTTTAATTAAAGAAGTGTTTAAAAGCTCCAAACTTATGTCTTCAAAATCTCTAAGAAGTTTTTTTGAAGAGTGATATAATTTATATCCCGCATCTGAAAGAAAAAGACTTTTACTTACTCTTTCAAATAAAACAACATTAAACTCCTTTTCTATTTGAGCAATTGCATGAGAAACAGTAGGTTGGGATATATGTAAATTTTCTCCAGCTTTAGACATATTTTTAGTATTTGCAACTTCTAAAAATATTTCCAAATCTCTAAGGGTCATATTTGTACCTCCTATAATAAAAATATTATATCAGTTTAATGAGCAAAAGTTAAATAAAATTTAATTATATTCAAAAAGTAATTTTTTATATAAGTTTGCATTTACTTAAACTCTCCCTTATACTGAATTAATAGGAATAAAGAATAATAATATAGAAAAAAAATATGAAAAAAACAAGAAATATAAATCTTACTGAAGGATCAATTTATAAGGGCATAATTGCCTTTTCAATTCCCCTTCTATTATCAAATTTTTTACAACAATTATATAATACGGCAGACCTTGTAATTGTCGGCAGATTTGCAGGAAAAAATCCCATGGCCGCAGTAGGTTCCACAGGACAGATAAGTGCGCTATTAATAGGGCTCTTTTTTGGTTTAACCACAGGAGCAAGTGTAGTAGTATCTCAAGTTTACGGAGCAAAGGATAGAAAAAAACTTGAAAAAAGCATTACAACTTCTTATGCCATAGCCATATTAGGTGGAATAATTTTAACAATAGTGGGAATCCTCTTATCCCCTTGGATTTTAAGGGCTGTAAAAACGCCCGATGAGATTATGGATATGGCTGTAAGTTATATGAGGATTTTTTTCTTGGGAATGATACCCCTTTTAGTTTACAACATGGGATCTGGTATATTAAGGAGTATGGGAGATTCAAAAAGGCCCTTTAACTTTTTACTTGTAGCGGCAATTACAAACATAATTTTGGATATAATTTTAGTTGCAGTTTTTAAAATGTCTGTTGAAGGGGCAGGCTGGGCAACATTTTTTGCTCAAGTTATAAGTGCAATCCTAGTAACCTACTCTCTAATAAAATCCGATTTTGTAAGACTTAACCTAAAAAATATTTTTAAAATAGACACAGATATTTTAAAAGAAATATTTAATATAGGAATTCCAGCCGGGATTCAGTCAGCTATTATCTCCTTCTCCAATGTTTTAATTCAATCAAAAATAAACGAGTTCGGTGCAGATGTAATAGCAGCCTATAGTGCTGGAGGAAGGATAGATAATTTTATCTATATGGGAATTGTTTCCGTAGCCCTTTCAGCAACTACCTTTACAGGACAAAATATAGGTTCAAGAAATTATAATAGGGTTCGTCAGGGAACAAAAGTGAGTATTATTATAGGAGTAGCGGTTTCTTTATCCCTAAGCCTATTCACCTTTGTATTTGCAGATCCCCTTATAAAATTGTTTAATAAAGACCCCTATGTAGTTGAAGTGGGTAAAATATATATCAGAATTTTATGCACAACTTATTTTATTTTCTCCATGAGCGAAGTTTTAGGAGGAGTAATAAGAGGGGCAGGCTTTGCCATGGCACCTATGCTTATTTCAATAGTTTTCATGTGCGGAGCAAGGATGATTTGGATTTATATAGTCTTAAAAATGATTTACAGAGTGGAAATTATTTTTATGGCTTGGCCTGTAACATGGGTTCTTGCCTTTATAGCAAACTACTTTTATTATAAATTTGGAAAGTGGAGAAGACTTCTTCCCATTTAAAAAAATAAATAAAAATATGAAAAAAGGCCTTAGGGTCTTTTTTTGATATAATATAAACATGGTAGAAGGAAAAATAACAAGGATGGAAAAACTCAGCCTAAAAGACGCCTATGAATTTCAAAATTGGGGTCAGTATGAAAATCCTTTATTAAGAGATTACAACTTCATAGAAGATAAAAATTTTTTAATTAAAAATTGGTACCAAGAAAAAACAAAAAACAGATATAATGAATATTGGACAATTTTTGCTAATCAAAAACCTGTGGGTTTTATATCTTTTAAAAAAATAAATAAAATTTTTTCATCAGCAGTTTTAGGTTTGGCAATAGGAGCAAAATATAATAACTTAGGCTACGGACAAGATGCTTTAAAAACCATGGCGGACTATTATTTTAAAGAAAGAGGATTAAAAAAAATAACATTAAAAGTTGCAGCCTATAACAAAAAAGCCATTCACATCTATGAAAAAATTGGATTTAAAAAGGTTTCAAAGGGCCTTATGTTTCTTGAAAAAGATTTGTACCAGTATGGCCAAGGACAGGGTTTTGTAAAAATTTTAGGTAAAAAATTAATGTCTTATATTGTTATGAAATTGGAAAGGTAAAAAAATGGGAATTTTTTTAAACAAATGTCAGTTGGACTTAGGTTCAACCTCAATAGAAAATATATTTATTAATGACTTTATGCCCTCAGCAGATGGGTCTTTTGTAAAAGTTTATATAATGGGTCTAAAACTTCTAAAAGAAGGCCAAGGTGGGGCTGTAAAAGCTTCAGACATGGCAGATTTATTAGGTATACTTGAAAATGACGTGTATAGGGCTTGGGATTATTGGGAAAAACAAAATTTAATAAAAATAAAAAGAGAAAATGATGAGATGGACATATACTATGTAAACTTAAAAGAACTCTATATAAAAAATGTTTGGAACACTGAAAACAAAAGTCGTGAAAATTTCAGCCAAATAGTAGAAAATCCTCAAGTGGCAAACTTTTTATCAAGAATTGAATTTCTTTTAAGAAAGAGCATTTCCCCCATGCAAAAACAGGATATTTACAACTGGATAGGAGTTTATAATATGCCCATGAGTCTTATTGAAGAAGCCTTTTTCTTTGTAACAGAAATAAAAAACATATACAATGTAAAATATGTTGAAAAAGTTGTAAGGGACTGGAGCGAAAAAAGTATCAGAACTCCAGAAAAACTTGAAGAAAATTTCAAAGAGCATGAGAAAAAATATTACAACTATAATTTTGTTATGAAATCCATAGGTCTTACAAAAAAAACCTTCAACCAATTTGATTTTGATTTGATAAATTCCTGGTATAGTGAATTTTCAGAAGATATAATTGAAGAAGCTCTTTCAAAAACTGTAAACATACAAAGTCCAAACTTAGGTTATGTAAATGGAGTTCTTGAAAATTGGAAAAAAAGCGGCTATACAAGTTTAGATCAAATAAGGTTAAATGACACAAAAGATAAAAAAGTTAAAAAAGTGGGACCTAATTTTAAAAACTTAAACAAGAAAACAGATTCTTATACGGGAAAAGAACTTGAAGATATTGCCAAGAAAAAAGTTGAAAAACTTCTTGATTCTATGGATAAGGGTGAATAATTTGAAAATATTTCAAAAAATTTCTAACGAATATGAAGAAATAAGAAATGAAAATACAAAAATTGAAGAAGAAAGAAAAAGGGAAGTTTATGAAAAAATCCCGGAGCTTCAGTCTATTGAACAAGAGATAAATCAAATAGGAATTAGGGCTTCTCTTGCAAGTTTAAAGGGAAAAGACACAGAAATTTCCAAAGATGAACTTAAAAATTTAAAAAATTTAAGAGATCAACTTTTACTTGCAAATGGCTATGATGTAAATTATTTAGATAAAATTTACACCTGTAAAAATTGTAAAGATACGGGAATAAGTGAAAATGGAAAAAGATGTTTTTGCATGGAACAAAAAATGGCAAAAGAACTTTATAAAATGAGCAACTTAGATTACACCCTAAAAAAAGAAAACTTTGAAACTTTTGACATAAATATTTTTTCCAACGAAACCTATATTGAAGGAGAAAAAACTCCCAGGCAAAACATGGAAGACATTTTAAATATTTCCTGGAGATTTATTTCAACTTTTGAAAAGGCCAACGACATGAATTTACTTTTTTACGGCTCCACAGGTCAAGGCAAGACTTTTTTAGTAAACTCTATAGCAAAAGAACTTTTAGATTCTGGCATAAATGTAGTCTATCAAACAGCTTGGGAAATATTTGATATGCTTGAAAAAAGAAGATTTAGAAGAGATGAAGATTTTGACGAGCTTAAATTTACCATGCTTATTGAATCTCAACTTTTAATAATAGATGATTTGGGAAGCGAATTTGCAAACACCTGGCTTGCATCTGAAATTTTTAACATTTTAAATTCCAGAATGTTAAAGGGTAAAAAAACTATAATTTCCACAAACTTAGAACCTAAAGAACTTTCAGAAAGATATTCTCAAAGAGTTTTTTCAAGAGTTTATGATAAATTTTTCCCAATAAAATTTTACGGACCAGATCTGAGATGGGAAAGAAAATAAAAATATAAATTAAGGCGATTTTTATCGCCTATTTTTTTTAAAACTTTTAAAAAATTATCATTCTTTTATAAATATTGTGATTTGGTATAATAGAAGGAGGAGGTCTATATGAGCGATAAAATTTTAGTCTGTGATGACGAAGCTGCAATAGCAAATATAGTCAAATATAATTTGGAAAGAGAAAAATATGAAGTTGAAGTTGCTTATGATGGAGAAGAGTGTCTTAAAATTTTAGAAAATAATGATTTCGGTCTTATTATTTTAGATGTTATGATGCCAAAACTTGACGGTTTTTCAACTTTAAGGGAAATCAGAAAGAAAAATAACATTCCAGTTATAATGCTCACTGCAAAAGAAGACGAAGTTGATAAAATCCTTGGTCTTGAACTGGGAGCTGATGATTATGTAGTTAAACCTTTTTCCATGCGTGAGCTTATTGCAAGAGTCAAAGCAAATTTAAGAAGGCGAGACTTTGAAGCTGAAGATAAATCTCAAGTTAAGGAAGAAAATGAAATTATTGAAGAAAATGATTTAAGAATAGATCTTGCAAAATATGAAGTAAAAAAACGTGGAAAAGTTGTAGAACTTACCCTACGTGAGTATGAACTTTTAAAATTTTTAGCCTTAAATAAGGGACAGGTTTTTTCAAGAGAAGAGCTTCTTGAAAAAGTGTGGGGCTATGAATATTACGGAGACATTCGTACAGTTGATGTTACAGTTCGTAGGCTTCGTGAAAAAATAGAAGATAAAAACAAAGAATTTAAATACATAATAACCATACGAGGAGTAGGTTATTATTTTGGAGGTTAAAATGTTTCAAAGCGTCAAATGGCGACTTATAACTATATACTTGGTTCTTGAGCTTATTGTACTTTCAATTGTAAGCTCATTTATAGTAAATAGACTTGAAACTGAACAAATAGGAAATATTTCGAAAAACATGGAGGCTAATGTAAATTCACTCATTAGCTCTTCTTTTAATGTTTTTAATGAAGACCTATATAAAAATAAAAATAAGATTGACGAACTTATAAATAATTGGCGCCTTTATTCAAATGAAAGTATTTATGTAATAACATCTGAAAAAGAACCCATTATTATTTCCTCAAACACCAATGCAAGGGATTATTTTTTAAACAACAGGCAAAATGCCCTAACTTATAAAAATTTAGAGCCGGATTTAATTTTACAGGCCCTTCAAGGGAAAAAAGCTGAAAGCCTTGTAGAAAATAAAAATACATCTGAAAACACAAAACATCTCTTAAAACCCATTATAAGTGACGATGGAGAAGTAAAGGGTTTAATTTATGAAGTTTGTGACTTGCAAAGCGTATATAATGTTTTAAATTATGCAAAAAATATCTTAACAAGTGCCATAATTTTTGCCCTTGTAATAACCTTGGTTTTAGCCTACATACTGGCAGGATCCATAACAAGACCTATAAAAGATTTAACTTTAAAGGCAAAGGAAATGGCGAAGGGAGATTTTAATCAAAGGGTAGAAGTTAAAAGTGATGATGAAATTGGAAAATTAGGTAACACTTTTAATTATCTTACAGATGAATTAAATCTTACCATTGACAAAATGAACATTGAAAAGTCAAAACTAAATACAATTTTTGATTATATGGCTGAAGGAGTAATTGCCGTTAACAGAAATGGAATTTTAATTCATGCAAACCCTATAGCCAAGAGAATTCTAAACTTAAATGACAAGTCTATGGGAAGTCCCATAGATTTAATAAGAGTAAACATAGATAAACTTAATTACTCGGACTATAAAAGCCTTAGGGGAGAAAAAAATTTGGATCTTAACAATAATTTTTATAAGGTGAAATTTGCCCCCTATAAAAGCGAAGGTTTAAATTCAGGAATAATAGTAGTTCTTCAAGACATAACAAAAGAACACAAACTTGATTTAATGAGAAGGGAATTTGTTGCCAATGTATCCCACGAATTAAAAACTCCTATTACAACAATAATGTCCTATACGGAAACCCTTTTAGAGGTTGACCTTGATGAAAAGGGAAGAAAAAACTTTTTAAAAGTTATTGAAAAAGAAAACCAAAGAATGGCAAGGCTTGTGTCTGATTTATTACAACTATCTAACATGGATTACAAGCAAACGAATTGGAAGTATGAAGCTTTAAATACTTATGATTTTATAAGTGAAAATGCTGAATCTCTTGAAGTTTTATTAAATAAAAAAAGACAAAAATTAACTTTGGACATTCCTAAAGATATAAATAAAATGTTTGTGGATAGACATGGAGCAGACCAAGTTTTCAGAAACATTTTGGCAAATGCCATTAATTATACAGAAGATATGGGCAAGATAGAAGTAAAAGCAAGAAGTCTTGGAGCAAATGTAACAATAGAAGTAAAAGACAACGGAGTGGGAATTGCAAAAGAAGATTTAAACAGAATTTTTGACAGATTTTACAGAGTTGAAAAATCACGTTCAAGGGCAATGGGAGGAACGGGACTTGGTCTTTCCATAGCTAAGGAAATTATTGAATCCATGGGTGGATCAATAAAAATAGAATCAGTTTTAAACGAGGGGACAAAAGTTACTTTAAACTTTGCAGGTGTCTTATGAAAAAAATTTTGTCAAATTTAGCAATAATTTTTTTATCCTTTCTTTTAATCTTCCAGGGACTATTTTTATGGATATCTCCGGGGATTTTAAAAAAGAGAGAAAAAATAGAAGAATTTAATACCCAAGACATGATTAAAAAAATTTTTACCCCAAGATATATACTTGCAAACTTTTCACCAAAAAACCACGGTCTTATTTTTAAAATCAGTAACTACTGGAAAGAAGACTTGGATAAAATAGGAAAAATATTAAGCCAAACAGGCCTTGATGAAACTGAAGAAATAAGTATGGAAGAATATATGGCCTTGCAGGAAAAGCCCTCAATAGTATATAGATTTTCCCAAGTTATGGACGGTCGTGTTTTTATAAATGTCATGGACTATGAAAGAAAAAATAGGGATATAATAAAGGGTAATTTCAGTGAAATCTATTTTTCCCAAGATGGAGATGTAATTTTACACTCGGCGGATAAAAATTATAAATTAAAATATGAAGAAGAAGACTTTGTAAAAGATAGGCTAACTGAACTGGCGAAAAGTGATTACTTAGACGTACTAAACTTTAAAGAACTTTACGGAATAAATAAAAACATATATCTTCCAAAAGATAAAATTATCTATCTTAGAGATATATCCTATGTAAACGAAGTATCTAAACTGAACAATTTACAAAAGGCCAACATGGCTATGAAATTTTTATCAAAAGACATTGACTACATCAAGGAAATAAAAGACCAGGAAGGAAATACCTATGTCTATGGGCCGAGTTTTTTAAAAATTTTGGACAGAGGACTTATAGCTTATAAAAATACTGACCAGGTAAAAAAAGAAGATAGCCAAAAATATGAAAATTTAATACTTGCCTGTAATTTTATAGGATCAAAGACTGGAAAAACTGACGGTTTTTATTTTAGCGGTTACAACATTCAAAATAATGACGACTTTAATTTAAACTTTGAATTTAGAGAAGATGGAATTCCCTTAATTTTTACTGAAGACAAAAAAGACTATATAAACTTAAAAATTTCATCAAAACAAATTACAGAATATCAAGAAATTTACAGAAGAAGCGAAGAAGGAGAAGGCGTTATAAAAATGCCTATAAGAACGAAAAAATTGGAGGACATAATTCTCGAAAACCCTCAAATATTTTCTGAAGGCATAGAAGGAGCCTTAAAAAACATAGGGGGAGTAAGTCTTGTATATTTAGATTTAAATGAAAAAAATTTGAAAGCAGGCCTTAAAATCAGTTATAAAAATAAATCCTACTATTATTCTTATGAGGCGGAAAAATTTATTGAGGTGAAAAATGGATTGGCAAAGAGCTAAAAAAATTATGCTTTTAATTTTGCTTATAACAAATTTAATATTATTCGCCTTGATTTTATACAGATATGAAAATTATAAAGACAAGACCTCAAGTGGTGAATTTATAAATAAAGTAAGTGAGCTTTTAAAAACAAAAGACATAAGCCTTGAAACAAAAATCCCAAAATATAAATTAAATATGAAAAGTTTAAACGTTGAATTTGAAACCTACGACTTAGACAAAATGAATAGCCTGTTTTTTAATGATCTGGGAATTGTAAGCACAACAACAAGGGGTAATGGAAGAATAGACTTTAAAGACTCTTCATTTATTTTAATAAATTCAAGAAGAATTTTGTACGAAAGACAAAAGGGTCAAGGCTATACAATTGAAAACTTAGAAGACGCAGTAAAGGCAAGCAAGGATTTTTTAGTAAAACACGGTTTAAGTAACACGGACATGATAATTACAAAAATGGAAAAAGAAGAAGATCAATTTATAGTAGAATACAGAAAACTCTATGACAACAAACTTCTTGAAACTTCCTATACAAACTTTCAAATGGACAAAAACGGAGTAAGGAAACTTGACAGACTCTGGCTCAACGTAATTGATGAAAGCGGAAGAAAAATATATATGGAATCCGCATCAAAAGCCCTTTTATCCATTTTGGAAAAAGACATATCGGACAAGAAAATAACAAAAATAGAAGCTTGTTATTACTTTGATCCAGAAGAACAAGGTTATATAGACGACATAACAAAAGTACTTCAAGGACGTGCAATTCCATCTTGGAGAATAGAATTTGACGACGGAGAAGATTTAATAGTTGAAAATTATTAAAAAATAAAATCCATTGAAAAAATATCAATGGATTTTTTTAATGGAAAAAAATATAAACCCAATGTATGAGACCAATAAATTGGTCCGACGGCGAAGGCGAATTAAACAAAATAAAAAAATGAAGTTGAAAATTAAAACAAAAATGCTCTATGTGAAGCATAAAAAAATATTTGTAAAAAATTTTAAATCAAATATTTATTTTTTCTCCCACAAAAAACACGCGGACCGGTAAACCGGTCCCTAGGCCCCACAAAATCCCACACAAATTTATTATAATTTTGAATCCACACAGAAATGTGGGGTTAATTTATGCGAAGAGATTTCACAAGAATAAATCCCTGCAAGAGAATGTAGGGACCAATTTGAAGACCTAACCCGATTTTTGAAAAAAATCGTGGTAGGTCTCATGCAACTATTTGCCCAAATCTTTGATTTGGCTGCAAATATCTGCAATTGGTCCGGCGGCGAAGCTGAATAAAATAAAACAAAAAAATATAAGAACTTTTACAAATATGTTTTAAAATTTATATTTATAAAAGAGCTTTTTCCTCCTTTATTTTTTTATATAAAACTGTGTTATAATAGCTGCGGAGGTAGTTATGAGATTTTGTTCACTATCCAGCGGTTCCGACGGAAACTGTCAATATATTGAACACAAGAACACAAAAATTTTAATAGACGCAGGTCACAGCGGCAAGAGGATAAAAGAACTTTTAAGTTTAATAGATATAAATATTGAAGATATTGATGCAGTCTTTGTAACTCATGAACACATGGACCATTGTAAGGGTGTAGGAGTAATTTCAAGAAGACACAACATAAAAGTTTTTGCCAATGAAAATACTTTTAAAGGCATGAGTCCTTTTGTGAAAAAAATAAGTTTGGAAAATGCTTTTCAATTTAACAACGGTAAGGCTTTTCAATTTAAAGATTTATTTATTGAGCCTATGCCAATTTTTCACGACTGCCTGGGCGGAACAAGTTTTATAATTCACGGTGGTAAGGAAAAAATTTGTATAATTACCGATACAGGTTGGATTTCTGCAAGCATGATGGAAAAGGCTCAGGGAAGTGATTTATTTTATCTTGAGGCAAATCACGATTTGGATATGCTTATAGGAGGAACTTATACCTGGGCTCAAAAGCAGAGGATAATGTCCAATGAGGGGCATCTTTCCAATGAAAATGCAGGGAAAGTTTTAAGTAAGCTTTTAAGGAGAAAAAAGGAAAAAATCCTTCTTGCTCATTTAAGTCTTGAAAATAATACGCCTGAAAGGGCAAAGAAAACAGTGAAAGATTTGTTGCTTGGAAAAAATTTACAAGAGGGAAGAGATTATTTCTTAGAGGCTGCACCCAGATACCTTCCTTCAAATGTTTACGAATGGAGAAAAGATGAGGATACTTTTAACAAATGATGATGGATATTTTGCACCGGGCATTCTTGCTTTTGCAAAAGAAACAAGAAAAAGAGGTCATGAGGTGGTTATATTTGCACCGGATAAGGAAAATTCGGCAAAGAGCCATTCAATTACAATTTTGGAGCCTCTTTATGTAAAAAAAGTTGAAATTGAAGATTTTGAAGCTTATTCAGTTTCAGGCACTCCTGCAGATTGTGTGAGAGCTGCCATAGAAGTTAAGGGCCACAATTTTGATTTTGTATTTAGCGGTTGCAACTTAGGTCTTAATTCTGGTATGGATATTTTATATTCAGGAACAGTTTCAGCTGCTGTTGAAGCAAACATATTGGGCATTCCTTCTTTGGCATTAAGTGCTCAATATAAACACGGCAACTGTAATTTTCAAACGGCAGTTTACTACGGTCTTGAAGTTTTTGAAAAAATAAAAAATTTAAAGGAAGCAAAGCTTGTTAATGTAAATACACCCAAACTTGAAATTAATAAGGTAAAGGGAATAAAAGTTGCAAGTGTTGGAGGTTCCATTACAGATAAATTTAAAAAGACCGTAAAGGGAGATACAATAAAAATTGAGGTAGTGGGAAGAGATGCGCAAAATGATATAGAAACTGACAGGACTTATCTTGAAGACGGCTATGTTACTGTAACGCCTCTTATTTATGATTTTACAAATTTAAGAGAACTTAAGAATTTTAAGGAAATTTTCAGGTAGAAAAATGGAAGGTTATTTTAAATCAGCAAACGGGAAAAATAATATTCACTATATTGTGTGGGAAGTTGAAAATCCTCTTGCCGTTGTTCAAATTGTTCACGGTATGAGTGAACACATTGCAAGATATGATGATTTTGCAAAATTCTTAAATAAAAAAGGCTATTTGGTCATAGGTCATGATCATTTGGGCCATGGTTTAAGTGTTGAATCAAAGGAAGATTTGGGATATTTTGGAGAAGGAGATACAGTTCAATATTTAATTCAAGATATTAAAAAAGTTAATGAGATGACACAAAATTATAAGGTGCCTCATTACATATTGGGTCATTCCATGGGTTCTTTTTTAGCGAGGATTTATATTCATAAATATAAAGTTGATAGGGCCATTATAATGGGAACAGGTCATTTTACAAAGTTTCAAGGTAAATCTCTTATACGTTTAGCAAAATTAATTGCAAGATTTAAGGGCCAAAGATATAGGGCAAAAATTTTAGGCTATTTTACAACAGGAAGACTTGCAAAAAAAATTGTAGGCGGAAAATTTGATTGGATAAGTAAAAGTGCAAGAAATGTAAAAGACTTCATAGCAGACCCTCTAAGCGGTTTTGATTTTACAGCCAATGGATATATCACCTTAGGTGGAATTCTCTTTAAAATGGCCAGTCTAGAGTCTAAGAGAAGTAAATTTAAAGATACTCCTTGTCTTTTTATTTCCGGCGGAGATGATCCTTTAGGTTTAGGTGGATATGGAGTTAAAAAAGTTTTGGAAGATTATAGGAAGAGGTCATGGAAAGATACGGATATGGTTCTTGTAAAAGATTTAAGGCATGAAGTTTTAAATGAAGACGATAAAAGAAGTTATGATATATGCTATGAATTTTTTGAAAAAAAGCCCTACAAAATCTTGGAAGCCCAAGAAATTGAAGAGCCTTAGTTTAAAATAATTTCATAAATTTTTCCAGCATCTCATCTAATTTTTCTTCAGTAAGATTTTTATCAACACGAAGCTTTTCAGCTTCTTCAATATAAACATTAAGCTTGGGATTTTTAATTTCCTGAGCTTTTTTTATGCACTTACAAAGATTTTGATACTTCATAACAAGCCTGTGTTCTTCTTCAATGTGATTTATCATATAAAAAAGAGTCCAATTTTTGTTGGTTTCTGTTAAAACAGCCTTGTGGGGAATATAAATGTCCTTTTCTTTTAAATCTCCTATAATTTCATAAAGTCTTTTTTCAGTGAAATCACAAAACATCATAAAATTTGTCTTTGAATTAAAATCTTTTTCTTCCTCATTTTCATTTTTTTCAAAACCATCTAAACCCAAAATATATCCTATATTTTGGCAAAGTTCATCTTTTCCTGCTTCCACAAGATTAATGTTGTTTTCCTTTAAAATAGAATATAAGTCATCTTTTTTTTCATAATTTTCAAAACCATAAAGTAAAATTTTTTCCATAAAACCTCCTGTAAAATATAATAAATTTTAGTAAATAGTCATTCCACCGTTAGGTGAAATAATTTGTCCTGTCATAAAAGAATTTTCATCAGAAATTAAAAAAGCTGCAAGATTTGCAATTTCAGAGGGATCTGCAAAACGTCCGAAGGGAATTTCGTTTTTTACCTCCTCAAGGTCCTTTTGACTTAAAAGATTAACCATTTCAGTTTTAACAGGACCTGGTGCAAGGGCATTGACTTTTATATTTGAATAAGCAAGTTCCCAAGCAAGGCTTTTGGTAAAAGCATTTATAGCTCCCTTTGATGCTGAATAAAGAGATTCACAAGAAGCACCCACAATTCCCCAAACGGAAGAAATATTTAAAATGTTTCCCCCACCCTCATGAAGCATCATGGGGACAATTTTTTTTGTAAGATAAATAGTTCCAAAGACATTAGTATCAAAAACTTTTCTATATTCTTCATAGGTAAGGTCTTGGACCATTTTATAAGAGGGAATAGCAGCATTATTAATTAAAACATCAATTTTTTTATAATTTTTTTCTATAAAAGAAACCATTTTGTCTATTTCATCTTTATTTGAAATATCAGCCTTAAAAATTTCAACATTTCCCTTGAGATTTTTCTTTAAAAATTCAGCAGCTTCTTTGCTTTTATTGTAATTTATAATTAAATTGCAGTCCCCGGAAAGTTTTTCAGCTATAGCCCTGCCTATACCCTTAGCTCCTCCTGTAATAAGAACATTTTTCATAAAATACTCCTTAAAAATAAAAAGCGATTTTACTCGCTTTTATTTTTTAAAAATTTCCTTATCTCCCACATAAATTGAAATTAAATCAAGTTTATTGTCCTTATTTTCATAGACAACTTTTGTTACCTTTCCATCAATATCAGACTCACTTGTTATAATTCCATTGTCATTATTAATCTTCCAAGATTTAACACTTACAGGATCCACTATGTCCTCGTCGTGTTCAAGTAAAAAAGCATTAACATTATTTGCCGCTTCAATACATTCTTCACGAGTCATATTTGAATCAAAATTTACATTTTCAAAGCCACCCTCTGAAGAAGATGTTTGAGTTTTTTTAGAGTTTTCAGCATTTGTAACCTGAGTTTTATTGTTCTCAGATCCCTTATTATTTTGATTTTCTTTTCCCTTACCGCAAGCACTTAAAATTAAGAGCAGGGATAAAAGTAGAACGGATAATTTTTTCATATTTCCTCCTAAAGTCTAAGTAATTTTTCAAAAACCTGACAAATTTCATCAGGAATTCTATAGTTAAAATATTTGCCGTCATTGTTTGTGTATATAAATATATACCCCTTATCAGTAAATTTTTTCAGGATTATATAAGTTTCATCTTTTGTGTAGTCAATTATGCCCCTATAAATGTCATTAAAGGCCTTTATTAAATTTCCATCTAAACTTTTAAGATCTTTTTCAAAAGCTTGGGGCAAAAAATCATAAAGGTCATTTTTTTTCACATCTTCATTAAGACAATGGCTTTTTAAAATTATACTTAGATGATCCTCTGAAATTACATTTAAAGTGTCCCTTAAAGAATCTATAACTTGTCCTTCAATGGTAACTGGTCTAAAAAATTCTCTTAAAAATCTGCTCATTTCTCACCTATAAAATTTATATTGTAGGCATCTAAAAGATCTTCGATGCCAATTTTAATTTCCTTTCTTGAAAAATCATTTTCGTGTAAAAACTTGTCGTCCAAATCATTTAAGGCCCTATAAAAACTTAAGCCTATTTGAAGATATTCAGTGTCATTAAGGTCAATGTTATCATAATAAAGATTTTCTCCATCATTAATTTTTCCGTCAGAAATAAAATTTTGAAGCTCCCTATAAATTTTATTATTTTTACTATTTTCATTGTCCTTATAAATTTTTCCTGAGAAAAAAACTCCTAAACACATGTTAATAAGGTCGTTTATCTCTTTAATAAAAGTATCGTTTTGTATCATTTTATTCCTCTTTCAAGATAATATTTTTTAGCTCCGGGATGGAGGGGAACCTTACCTATTCCCCGGAGGGCATTTTTAATTTCCACATTTTTTAAAACTTTATTAGAAGCTTTAAGTTCTTCTAAATTTTCCCAAAAAGCCTTTGTAATTTTGTAAGCACATTCTTCGCTCATATCTGAACTTGTAAAAATAACCATGGGACTTGCAGAAGTGTTTATGTCTTTATTGTTATTATACACGGATTTTTTAATTGTGTAATTTTCGTAGCCCTTGTTATTTTCATTTAATTTTTCTATAAAATCAGGATCTAAGTTTAAAATTTCGCAATTGGCGGTTAAAAGTATTTCCGTTACTGAAGCACTGGGAGCTCCTGCCATAATCCAAACTCCAGAAATTTTTTTGCTCTTTAAAAGAGAAATGGCTTCTGAAGGACTTACTCTTTCGGGAAAAATATCTTTATTTATATCCATGCCCAGGGCTTCAAAATGTGCTTTTGCTTCAAGTTCTGTTGTTGAGCCAGGGTTTCCCACAGAAAAATGGCTGCCTTTTAAATCTTTTAAAGATTTTATTTTTAAATCCTTTCTCACAAGAATTTGGTTGGGATTTAAATATAGGCTTGCAATAATTCTAAGCTTTTTATTTTCCCTGCCTTTAAAAATTCCCTTGCCCTCATAACTTTGAGAAACAATGGAATTAACAGCCATGGAAAGATTGGCATCCCTATTGTATAAAATGTTTAAATTATCTATGCCTCCACCTGAAGCTTGAATGTTAGCACGAAAATCCTTATCCCTATTTAAAACATTTGCTAGGGATGCTCCAAGAGGGTATAGGGCCCCTGTAGTTGAGGCTGTAGGTATATCAATCCTATACTTTGGACTTGTACATCCTGTTAAAAAAAACATTAAAATAAAAAATATTGGAAATTTATTTTTTACCTTAAAATTCATTTCTCCTATAAGTAAAAAAATCAGACCTATAAGAGAAAAAATGGAAGTGTATTTTTCCGGATACATTATAAGAAGTCCCAAAACTAGAAAGAGAAATCTTTTTGTTTTTGAAAGATTTTTTTTGAAAAAGCCTGTAAGGCCTAAAGAAATTGCAAAGACACCAATGGAAGAAAAAACAATTAAAAATATTATTTCTAAAAATTTGGGACTTTCAAGGCCTATTAATTTTGGATTTATTAAAAAGAAAAAAGGAAAAATAAATCCACTAAAAGCAAGTTTTAAAGCTATTAAAGAAGTCTTTACCATATCAGACTCTGCTATAGAAGAAGCAAGATAACTTGAAACTGCCACAGGGGGAGTAATATTTGAAAGGCAGGCATAAATTAAACAAAAAAGATGGGCCCCTATAGGTTGAGCTCCAAGCTTAATTAAAACAGGAACTGCAACGGAAACAACTATTACATAAGCTGCAACTCCTGGCACACCCATGCCTAAAATTAAACTCATTATTGCAACTAAAAACCAGGCGAAAATTAGAGAATGGGAATTTAAATTTAAAATCATATTTCCAAAATTAAGACCCAGGCCGCTAAGAGATACACTTCCTATAATAAGTCCTATTAAAACACAAGATATTCCAACAGCAATTGAATTTACAGCTCCATCAACAAGAGCATCTAAAATATTTTTAAAAGACATTCTTGTGGATTTTTTAAAAGCACAAACTCCAATAAGGGAAAAAATTGAAATAATTACACAAAATTCCAGAGGGAAATAAAAAAGGCCGGCAATTAAAATAAAAATTGGGATTAACAAATGGCCCCTTTCTTTTAATAAATCTAAAAAATTATAAGAAAAAGCCGAACTTTTTAAATTTAATTTTTTTGCTTCATAATGAACTGAAGTAAAAATCCCCAAATAATATAAAAAGGCAGGAATAACTGCAGCCTTAACCACCCTTAAATAAGATATATTTAAAAATTCCGCCATTACAAAGGCAACAGCTCCCATAATAGGAGGAGCAAATTGACCTCCTGTTGAAGATGCAGCTTCAACAGCAGCTGCATATTCAGAAGAATATTTTTGTTTTTTCATAAGAGGTATGGTGAGACTTCCTGTAGTAGCAACATTGGCAAGAGCACTTCCGTTAACCATGCCCATAAGAGCCGATGCAATGACACTTACTTTTGCATAAGAACCGTAGCTTTTTCCCACAAGGCAAAGAGAAAGATCGCTTATAAAATCTATAAAGCCTGAAAATTTTAAAAAACTTCCAAAAAGCATAAAAAGAAAAATATAACTTGAGCTTACTCCTGCGCCAAGTCCGAAAATTCCTTCAGTTCCCCAGACAAAATGAGAAAGAACCCTTCTTAAAGAAAATCCATTGTGAGCAAGGGGACCAGAAATAAACCTACCCCAAAAAAGATAAGATAAAAAAATTAAACTTAAAAGAGTAAAAGTTTTATTGATCTTAAAAGAAACAATAAGGACAAGAAAAATTGCAAAAAAAGCAAAAATATAGTCGATTTTATAGAGATATCCCCCCCTTAAGGCAATTTTATTATAGTTTAAAAAAATATAAGAAAAGGTAAAAATTGTTAAAGGAAGGGTGAAAAACTTTAATTTTTTAAAGTAAAGGCCTCCGAAAAAAATTAAAAACATAACATGAAGGCTACGGACAAAAATAGCCTGAAAGGTAAAAATATTTAAAATAATTTGGACAAAAGCCCAAAAAAGTAAAAGAAAATATGTATTTTTATTTGCCTTAATATCCATAAGCCACCCTTTAATAATTAATTTAAATCTATTATATCAAAAAATATAAAATACCTTATGAGTTAAAAATAATATTTAGGGTAAATATATACAAAAGAATAAGGAGGCACGTTATGAAACTTGAATTAATAGGCAAAAATTTAACTGTAACAGATGCTCTAAAAAATCAAGCAGAAAAAAAATTTTCAAAACTTGAAAAATATTTTTCAGACGATGTAAATGTAAGAGCGGTTTTCTCTCATATTAAAACAAATCAAAAAGTTGAAGCAACAGTATTTTTAAAAGGATCAACCTTAAGAGCTGAAGAAGAAACGGATGATATGTATGCATCAATAGATAAGGCAATTGATGTCCTTGAAAGACAAATAAGAAAATATAAGACTAAAATAAAAAAGAGAAATCAAGACAATAAAACTATAAGATTTGAAAATTTTGAAGAACCTAAAGAAGAACCAAAGGAAAAAATTGTGCGTAGAAAATCCTTTGATTTAAGGCCTATGCATGAAGAAGAAGCAATTCTTCAAATGGAACTTTTAAATCATAATTTCTTTGTATTTTTAAACGAAGAAACATCAAATGTAGAAGTTTTATATAAAAGAAAAGACGGAGATTATGGCCTCATAGAAACAAACTTAGCATAAGGCATATAAAAATTTATAAAAGATAAAAATAAATAATTATAAATTAAAAACATACAAGATTCTAAAATTTTGTATGTTTTTTTATTTATAAAGAAACATCAATGTTAATAGAAGACTGTGGATAATGTTGATAAGTCTGTGGAAAACTGCTTTTCCCTAAATTTTTATTGTTGAAATCTTAATTAAATTTTATAAAATTTTTACTTTTCCTAAACATAAATTTATATTTTTTTCTTTTTGATATAATATATTTAGTAAAATATAAATTTATTTAAGAGGAGCTTTAAAGTTTAATTGGAAAATAAAAAGACCATTTTAGATGAATTAAAAAAACAAAAACTTAATATAGAAAAAATAATAGATAAAGATATAAATTTGTATGAGGGTCTGGAGGAAAAAAAAGACTTCTTCTTTGAATTTTATTCCCATATTTTTGATAGAAAAGATTCTAAAAAACTTTTGGAGTATCAGGGCCAAAGGTTTGAAAAATTTATATTAAAAGCTCTTATAGACTTAAGCTACACTTCCATTCTTTTCGTAAATTATATAAGAAAAGAAAATGATTATTTTTTAATAAATGGAATGGATATGTTTACTTTGGAAAAATTTAATCTTTATACGGATTATATTGATCCTAAATATTTTGAAAAAAATGACTTTGGTATCCTTGGTCGTTTTGTAAAAATTTACGATTCTTATTATCTTTTTGACTTGGGGAAAATTTTACCCTATGTAGATATTGAAAATTTTTACAATATTTTCAACTTAACTATTGAAGAAATGGCAGGTCTTTCTGAAAATGAAAGGATAAAGTATTTAAAAGAAAAATTTTTATACATCTATGGAAGTATAGATAGGTCTTTAAGCTTAGACAAAAAGACTCTTATGAATTTTTATATGGATATTGCTGAAGAGGAAAAGGAAAAATATGATCTGGCCTTTGACAAAGCAAAGACATGGAAATTTTTAAGGCCGATTTTTGTAAATATTTTAAAAAATTTTTTGGATAAAAATAAAAATTTTAAGAATTTTATAGCTTATATGGAAGAGTTAATTGCTTTGGGAGTTTTTTATTCAGAAAGGGAGCTAATTTTATTTTTAAAATTCTTTACTGAATTTATAGGGCTTTTTGATTTTAAAGATGAAGTTTTAAAGGACATTGAAAGAAATATTTTTCTTTTAAAAAATAAATGCAATTCTTCCAAAAGGGGACTTTATTTGGACCAAGAAATTTTAGAGACTATAAGAAGGTCTGATGTTTATCTTAAAATGGAAGAAGATATTTTTATTAAGGATATTTTAGACAGGATGAATTGGGGCTTTAGTGAGGAAACTTTTTATTTCTCAAAAAATAAGACTAGTCTTCTTCCTTCAAATAAAAAGTATTTAATAGAGGAAATAGGGGAAGATGTTTTTGAAATGGAAGAAGATATTTGTGAAGATTTAAATTTAACTTTTGATTTTATTTTTTATTCTTTATTTTTTAGAAATATCTATAAAAGAGCAAATGATGGCCAACTCATTTTTACAAATCTAATGGATTATTTAGAATCCTTAGAAAATGCCCACATTTTAAGTATTTTTTTGACCTCTCTTTTTGAAAATGAATTTTTGTCTGATTTTATCGGCAAGAGAAAACTTAATAAGTTAAATAAATATCTTTTTGATATAGAAAAATTTAAAACCTTTAAAGGAGAAAGAGAATTTGAAATTTTATTTGAAAATTTATTTTTAATAGAGGACAAAAAAATTACTCCCTTTGGGGAGAAAATTTTAAGTTATAAATTTAATAAGTCTGAAAATATTATTAAGATGGTAGATTTTTAAGAATTAAAGCACGCAAAAAACGTGCTTTTTTATTTTAAATAATTTTTTTCGTGAAAGTAGTCTCCTAAAAAATAATCCATGGGAGAGTCATGTTCTATATAGAGGATTTTATTTATATCTCTTTTTACTATGCCTAAAAAAAGTCCGTCGTTTTCATCTATTTTTATAAGAGTCAGATAATTTTCCAAAAGGCCTGAAGGAATTCCGGTTTCCAAATCATTTTCTTCCGTTGCTATTGTTATAGTTTTATTATTTTTTATGGAATCTATAATTAATTCTTCAAAACTTCTGTAGTAGCTTTGCAAATCAAAATTATATTCGTTAAAACTTTTTAATTTAAGATTTTTCTCTTTAAAAAAATTTATAAGATTTAAATAGGGGCTTTCTTCTATTAAAGAATCTATTTGAGAATTTTTTATTAAAAGTTTGCCTGCAAAATTTCCTATTCTGTCATAGAGCAAATATTCTTTTAGATTTTCTCCTTCAAATAGATTTTCGGCAATATAGAAATCCTCGTCATTTTTTGTATAGAGTTCAAACAAAATAAAAAACCTCCTTTTAAGCTAATGGTACTAAAAAATTTTAAAGCTTTCAAGAAAATAGCTAGTTTATATTTTATATGTGGATTTTTTTAATTTTAATTGACAAAAATCACCATAAGTAAAATTTCTTTGATATAATTTATATAGAATTATTAAGAGAGGTGCATAGATGACTAAGTCTATTGAAAAAGCTATAAGTGCAAAAAATTTAGCTTTTAAATATAAGGACAGCGAAAAGTATGCTCTAAAGGATTTTAACCTTGATGTTAACAAGGGTGAATTTGTTGTAATTATGGGGCCGTCAGGTGCCGGAAAATCAACTTTTGCAAATTCTTTAAATGGCCTTATACCAAATTTTATTAAAGGAACTTGCAGTGGAGAACTTAGTGTTTTTGACAAGGATCCCAGAAAGGAATCCGTCTCCACAATGGCAAGAGAAGTTGGGCTTGTATTTCAAGATTTCGAATCTCAACTTTTTTGTACAAATATAAGGCTTGAAGTAGCTTTTGGACCTGAAAACTTTCTTGTTCCAAGGCAAGACATGGACAGAAGAATCGATAAAGTTTTAGACGTTGTAGATCTTGTAGGTTTTGATGAAAGACAACCTGCAACTCTTTCAGGAGGACAAAAGCAAAGGCTTGCTATAGGAAGTGTTCTTTCAAGTGAACCTCAATTAATTTGCATGGATGAGCCAACTACGGACCTGGACCCCTATGGAAAAATGGGAATTTTTAACATCGCAAGAGCTCTTCACGATGAAGGAGAAATGACCTTAGTTGTAATTGAACATGAAACTGAAGAAGCTTTAAGAGCTGACAGACTTGTTCTTATGAACGAAGGCAAGATTGTTAAAGAGGGAAAACCCAGAGAAGTTTTAGCTGATGTTGAAACTATGGATGAACTTGGTCTTCAATCTCTTCACGTTCCGAAATTCTTTAAAGAAATGGGAGATGAAACTTTACCCATTACTCCTGAAGAAGGAAAAGAAGAATTTCTTAAAAAGTTTAAAATTAACGAAGAAAAATATCAAAAGCTTTTAGAAAAAGATAAGAAAATAGAAGATTCTTACGGGGAAACCCTAATAGAAGTTAAAGATCTTTCTTTTACTTATCCAAACGGCAAAAAAGCTCTTAACAATATTAACTTAGAAGTTAAAAAGGGAGAATTTCTTGCGGTCTTAGGTCACAACGGATCGGGAAAAACAACCCTTGTAAAACATTTCAACGGACTTTTGTCCCCAACTGAAGGAAATGTAATTGTAAAGGGAATTGATACAAAAAAATCTTCAATTTTTGAAATTGGGAAAATTGTAGGTTACACCTTCCAAAATCCAGACCACCAAATCTTTTCAGATACAGTATATGATGAAGTTGCTTTCTCTCCAAAAATAAGGGGACTAAGTGATGAAGAAATAAAAAAGAGAGTAGAAGAATCTTTAGCTGCAGTAGACATGTCAGGCTATGAAAAAGAAGACCCCTTCACTCTTACAAAAGGTATGCGACAAAGAATTGCCGTAGCTTCAATATTGTCTTCAAGACCTGATGTTTTAATTTTAGACGAACCTACAACAGGACTTGACTACAAGGGTCAAAAGCAAATGATGGAGCTTATAAAAAAATTAAACGAAGAAGGACACACAATAATAATGATCACCCATACAATGTGGGTTGTTGCAGAATATGCTCATAGAGTTTGTGTAATTGAAAACGGCGATGTTGTAATGATGGGTAGAACGAGAGATATATTTAAGAAAGAAGAAAAACTTGAAAAAGTATACTTAAAAAATCCTCATATAGTTTCCATGTCCAACAAACTTGGAAAAACAGTTCTATCAATAGATGAAATGAAAAGTATAACGGAGGCAAAATAAATGGATATGATATACCGTGATGAAGACACTTTCTTCCACAGGCTTGATCCCAGGTCAAAACTTTTTATAATGCTTTTCACCTTTGTCTTTGCTGTAATGACAGATTCTTGGACTGTGTATATTGTACTTGCAGCTTTAACTATATTACATTCAATAATTTCAAAATCTTATCCAAACCTAAAAAAGATAAGCTTTGTATTATTTATGCTTATGATGATGAGTTTGGTCTTTTGGGCAATAGGTCATAGAGGACCTACAAAACTTATAGGTTTTATAACCTTAGAAGGACTTATTTTTGGTGCCAATAAAGGTGTTAAAATAATTATAATGATAATAGCTGGAATGAATTTTCTTTCAACAACAAAAATTGAAGAAATTTCAGCAGGCCTTGTAAAAATAGGTCTTCCTTATAGAGGAGCCTTTGCTTTTTCCACAGCTATAAGACTTATACCCATGGTTCTTGGAACAACGGAAACAATAATACAAGCTCAAAAAAGTAGAGGGCTTGACCTTGATTCCGGTTCAATAATATCAAAAGTAAAAAAATATATGCCCCTTATGATTCCCGCCTTTGTTTCAGTAATAAGAAACACAAATGTATTTTCAATGGCGTTAGAATCAAAAGGCTTTGGCTATGCAGATAAAAAAACTTCATACATTGAAGTAAAAATGAAAACTGTAGATTGGGTAATCATTGTATTACTTATCGCAACTCTTTTGCTTCTAATCTTTTTAAAGGTTAAAAGATATATTTAATTTTAGGAGGTTTATCTTGAAAGAAGTATTCACAATGTGGAAACACACAAAGATGGTAGTGCTTGTAGCACTGAGCGCCGCTCTATATGCAGCTCTTCTTATTCCCTTTAAAGCAATTCCTTTAATTCCAGGAATAACAGAAGTAAGACCTGCATCAGCTCTTCCGGTAGTATTCGGAATTTTATTCGGACCCGCAGGAGCTTGGGGTTCAGCAATTGGAAATTTAATTGGTGACCTTGGCGGAACTCTTGGACTTGGATCACTATTCGGATTTGTTGGGAACTTTATGTTTGCATATGTACCATACAAAGTATGGCAAAATATTGGACTTATTAAAAAAGACGACGAACCCAAACTAAATTCAGGTAAAAAAATCGGAACATTTGCCCTTGCAGGATTTTTAGGATCAGCAGCATGTGCACTTATAATAGGATTTGGACTTGAATTTTTGAAGATGGTTCCATTCGCAGCCCTTGGAGCAATTATAACAGCAAACAATACAATCCCTGCAATAGTATTAGGAATTCCGATTATGATGGCCCTTTACCCAAGAGTAAAAAAATGGGATTTACTTTGGACAGATATTATGCCTGAAGAAGAACTTCCAAAAGGAGGAGCTTTAGCAAGAACAGGAGCAATCATCATGTGTCTTGCAATAGTAATAGGACTTTTCGGAGGATTCATTTCAGCTATGAGTCTTGGACAAAAACTATTTAACTTTGAAGGAAGTGCAGGATCAACACCTGTAATAATAATAGCAGGACTTGGAGCATTATTCACATTTATAGGAAGCTTTATGCAAAATTAAAATTATTAAAAAAGTGCCGCAAAAGCGGCATTTTTTTTGCGAAAAAATAAAAACTTGATTTATTTTTATTAAAAGCTATAATTTTTTCAGAAAGGAACAGGGATAATGAAAATAGACAAAAATAAAATAGAAAAAGTAAAACAACTAAGGCATGAACTTCATGAGCATCCAGAGATTTCAGAACACGAAACATGGACAAAAAATAAACTTATAAACTTTGTAAAAGAAAATTCAACTTGTAAAATAGTGGATAAAGGAAGCTTTTTTTATGCCCTTCACGAAGAAGGAGAAAATCTTGAAACCATAGGATTTAGAGCAGACTTTGATGCAATAAAAAGAGAAGACGGAAGTGCATTTCATGGATGCGGTCATGACGGACACTCAGCAATACTATGTGGACTTTTAATATCCCTTGAAAAAGTAAAAATAGGGAAAAATATAGTCTTTTTATTTCAACACGCAGAAGAAAATGGAAAAGGAGCAAAATACGTTTCAGAATTTTTAGACGAAATGAAAATAAAAAGAATATATGGACTTCACAACTGGCCAGGAATGGAATTTGGGAAACCCCACACCTGCTACGGAACAGCAATGTGTGCATCAATGGGACTTACAATCACCTATACCGGCAAGCAATCCCACGCATCAGAACCAGAAAAGGGAATAAACCCCTCCTTCGCCATAGGAAAACTAATAGAAGACCTAGAAGAAATTTCAAAATTTAAAGGCTACGAAAAGCACACATGGCAAAATATAGAATTTTCATCAATGGCAATAGCAACAATAGTAAACGTGGAAATTGGAAATAAAGGAGCCTTCGGAGTATCACCCTCAAAAGGAGAAATTTCACTAACAATAAGAGGGGCAAAATTAGAAGATCTTGAAAAATTAAAAGAAAAAATTTTGGGCCTTGCAGAAAAATATGGAGATATGTATAAATTAAAATTTGAATACGAATTTTCAGACCTCTTTCCAGACACAACAAACTCAAGAGAAGAAGTAGAAAGAATCAAAAAAATATTTGAAAAAAATAAAATCAAACTTAACATTTTAAAAGAACCCATAAGATCATCAGAAGACTTCGGCTGGTATGAGAAAAAAATTCCCGGATGTTTTTTCTTTTTAGGAAATGGAGAAAATCATCCCCTCCACAGTGAAAAATATGAATTTTTAGATGAAAATATAGAAAAAGGCATAGAATTATTTTCAATGATAGCCTGCGATTAATAGACAAGAAATTGTCTATTTTTTTTGTAAAATAAAAAACAGAAAAGAATAAATGTAGAAAAAATGTAAATTTAAAATTAATTTTAAATCAAATATTTATTTTTTTCCTCACAAAAGACAGGCGGACCGGTAAACCGGTCCCTAGAGCCCACAAAAGCATAGGCATAAGTGTAAGGTTTATTTATGCGAAGATGATTCATAAGAGTAAATCTTTGCAATCGAATGTAGGGACCAATTCATTGGTCCGGCGGCGAAGCCGAATGAAATAAAATAAAAAATGAAGAAGAAAAATTATAGAAAAAAATTAATTAAAAAAATAAAACAAAAATGCTTCACATAGAGCATAAAAAATATTTTATAAAAAATGTTGAATTTTTTCTCCCACACAAAAGACAGGCGGACCGGTAAACCGGTCCCTAAAGCCCACAAAAACCTAGGCATAAGTGTAAGGTTTATTTATGCGAAGATGATTCATAAGAGTAAATCTTCGCAATCGAATGTAGGGACCAATTCATTGGTCCGGCGGCGAAGCCGAACGAAATAAAATAAAAAATGAAGAAGAAAAATTATAGAAAAAAAATTAATTAAAAAAATAAAACAAAAATGCTTTGCATAGAGCATAAAAAATATTTTATAAAAAATGTTGAATTTTTTTTCCTCACAAAAGACAGGCGGACTGGTAAACCGGTCCCTAGAGGATGTAAAGGTTAAGGCAAGGATTGACGATTATTTAAAATAAAATATAACTTAAAAAAATTGAAATAAATTTTAAAACAAAAATTTTTAAAAATTTAACATTGACAGGTAATTAAAAACCCTTTAAAATGAAAACGTTAGCTTGTTAATTTTATATCGATTTGGAAAAAAAGGAGGAAATTTATGACAAAAAATCCAATTCATGTAGGTTCGGAAATAGGAAAATTAGATGCCGTAATTTTACACCGGCCTGGTAGGGAATTATTAAATGTAACCCCTTCAATTATGGAGGAACTTCTATTTGATGAAATCCCATTTTTAGATGCAGCACAGGAAGAACATGACAACTTTGCCGAAATTTTAAGAAAGACAGGTACAAAAGTTTATTACCTTGAAAAATTAGCTGCAGAAGCACTTACAAGTGATGAAATAAGAAAAAATTTTATAAAAGAATATTTAGATGAAGCTGACATCATGCTTCAAAAAGAAAGAAATTATGTGGAAGATATGTTTTCTGAACTAAATAATGAAGACTTGGTTTTGAAAATGATGGAAGGGGTAAGAAAAACTGAAATGCCTAAATATACAAAGGGTACCTTATCAGAAATGATAGGCACTGATGGCTGTTTTGTTATTAAACCTATGCCCAACCTATATTTCACAAGAGATCCTTTTTCTTTTATAGGAAACGGAGTAAGTTTAAATCACATGTGGTCAAACACAAGAAGAAGAGAAACTTTATTCGGAAAATATATTTTTAACCACCATCAAATGTTTAAAGATTCAGGAATGAAATTTTGGTACAATAGGGATCTTTTACCTTCAATTGAAGGCGGAGATATCTGCGTTCTTTCAGATAAGGTTTTGGGAGTTGGAGTTTCTCAAAGGACTAAACCTTGGGCAGCAGAACTTTTAGCTGAAAATCTTTTAAAGGGAAATTCAGGCTATGAAACTGTTCTTGCTTTTACAATTCCTCATTCTCATGCTTTTATGCACCTTGATACGGTATTTACTATGGTTGATAAGGATCTTTTCACTCTTCATCCTGAAGTTGATGAAACTCTTTGCGTTTATTCCATGAAGATTGAAGATGGAAAAATTGTAACAAGACAAGAGTCTTCAATTATTGAAGAAGTTCTTAAAAAATATTTAAATATAGATGAAGTGCATCTTATTAGAGAAGGCACTGGCACCATGCTTGATGCTATTAGGGAACAATGGAGTGATGGATATAACACTCTTGCCATAGCACCAAGAGAGGCCATTGTTTATGACAGAAATACTATTACAAATGAAGAATTGACTAAGTATGGAGCAAAACTTCATATTTTAAAATCAGGGGAACTTTCCAGAGGAAGAGGGGGCCCAAGATGTATGTCAATGCCTCTTTATAGACAAGATGTAAAATAATAAATGTGAGGTAATTTATGGAAACAAAAGAAAATAAAATAGTGAAGTATCAAAAAATAGGTTTCGGAAGAGTTTTAAAATTTTTAATTCCTTCCATCATAGGTGTTTTACTTTTAATGACACCTTTTAAGAACCCTGAAGGTGGTTCAACCGTTGCAGTATCAGTTATTTCAAAAGCTATTAATGCGGGAATAAATTCAGTTATTCCCATTCACTATATAGCAATTTTTTGCATAACAGTATCAACCCTTTTGGCTATTATATATAAAATTGCTAAGCCTGCTTTTATAGAAAATGTTAAAATTTTAAAAGATTTGTCAAATATAACACCCTTTTGGCTCTTTGCAAGAATCTTAGGCTGCATTATAGGTTATATGACAATTTTAAAAGTTGGTCCTGAAATTATTTGGTCTGATGGAACGGGAGGACTTATTTTATTTGAACTTATAGGAGGACTTCTTACAATATTTCTTGTTGCAGGATTTATCCTTCCATTTTTAACTGAATTCGGCCTTCTTGAATATGTAGGAATTTTCCTTTCAAAAGTAATGAGACCTGTTTTTAAACTTCCAGGTCGTGCAGCAGTAGACTGTGTTGCATCTTGGATTGGAGACGGAACAATAGGAGTTGCTCTTACAAATAAACAATATGAAGAGGGAAATTATACTGAAAAAGAAGCTTCAGTTATTGCTACGACATTCTCCGCAGTTTCAATTACTTTCTGTTTAGTTGTTCTTGAAAACATAGGAATGGTTGATTATTTTGGAAAATTTTATTTAACAGTAGGAGTTGCTGGAATAGTTGCAGCTTTCTTAGCTCCCAGAATTCCACCCCTATCATTAAAAAAAGATACAAGACTTAGAGAACCGGAAAATAAAAACGAAGAAGCCATACCGGAAGGTTATACAAGAGGACAATGGGCCCTTCAACTGGCAGTTAACAAAGCTGAAAAAAACTTAGACATTAAAAACTTTTTAAAGAGCGGTTTTGAAACTGTTTTAAGCTTATGGATAGGAGTTACTCCTATTATAATGGCAGCAGGAACTCTTGCTCTTGTACTTTCAGAAGCAACACCTATTTTCACATATTTAGGCATGCCTTTCTTGCCAATTTTAAATTTATTAAAAGTTCCGGAAGCTGTTGAAGCAAGTAAAACAATGGTAGTAGGTTTTGCCGACATGGTTGTTCCTTCAATTTTAGCTCAAGAAGGAATAACAAGCGAAATGACAAAATTTATAGTTGGAGCAACTTCAGTTACTCAACTTATCTATATGTCTGAAACAGGTGCAGTAATCTTAGGATCAAACTTACCTGTAAACTTGCCGGATTTATTTATTATTTTCTTGGAAAGAACTTTAATAACTTTACCGGTAGTAGTGATTTTCGCCCACATATTCTTTTAGAATTTAATTTAAATAAAAAATCGACTTATTTTTTACATAAGCCGATTTTTTATTTTATTTAAAAAGGAGAAAAATTTTTAAATTAATATAAACCTGTAGGTTTATCGGAAATATTTATAATAATATTTTTTACTTGAGAATAGGCATCTAAAATCATTTTGTGAGTTTCACGACCTATACCGCTTTTCTTGTAACCTCCGAAGGGAGCTCCTTCAGGGATAGAGTTGTAGTGATTTACCCAAACTCTTCCAGTTTCAAGAGCCTCTGCAACCCTAAGAGCACGATTTATATTTTTAGTAAATACGCCTCCGCCAAGGCCATATTCAGAATCATTTGCCATTTCAATAAGGTCATCCTCATCTTTAAATTTAATTACAACGGCAACAGGACCAAAAATTTCTTCTCTGGCAACTCTCATGTCGTTTGTAACGTCAGTTAAAAGTGTAGGAAGGGTATAACATCCATTTTTTAAAAGAGAATCTTGTGGAGCCTCTCCTCCTGTACAGAGAGTGGCACCTTCTTCCACACCTATTTTAATATAACCTAAAACTTTTTTCATTTGACCTTCATTTATTTGAGCTCCCAATTGAGTATCAGGAAGCCAAGGAAGGCCAACTTTTACCTTGTTAAATTTTTCTTTCAATTTTCCAACAAAGTCATCGTAAAAACTTTCTTGAACGAAAATTCTTGAACCAGCACAACAAACTTGACCTTGATTGAACAAAATACCTGTCAAAGCTCCTTCAAGAGCAATATCCATATCGCAATCATCAAAAAATATATTTGCACTTTTACCGCCAAGTTCAAGAGTTGCAGGAATAAGTTTATCAGCAGCAGCCTTTGCAACATTGTAGCCTACATCAGTAGAACCTGTAAAAGCAAATTTAGCAAAACCAGGGTGATCTAAAATATATTGGCCTGCTTTTGAACCAGAGCCTGTAATTAAATTAATAACACCTGCAGGAACAATATCTCCAATTAATTTTATAAGTTCAAGAAGAGAAAGAGAAGTTGATGAAGAAGGTTTAATAACTGTACAATCACCAGCAGCTAAAACAGGAGCAAGCTTCCATGCAGCCATTAAAAATGGAAAATTCCAAGGAATAATTTGCCCTACAAGACCAAGAGGTTCTCTCATAACAAGAGAAAGGGTATTTTCATCCATTTTATTTAAAGAACCTTCATCAGAGAGAATAGCTCCAGCAAAATATCTGAAATGTTGAGCAGCAAGAGGAATATCCACAGACATAGTTTCTCTAATAGGCTTTCCGTTATCAACAGTTTCAACCATAGCAAGAAATTCTCTATTTTCGTCAATAATATCTGCAATTTTATTTAAAATCCTTGCTCTTTCTTTTGGAGAAGTCTTTTTCCAAGACTTAAAAGCTTCTTTACCTGCCCTTACAGCCTCATCCACATCTTCCTTAGAAGCTTGAGCAATTTCAGCTAAAAATTCTCCGTCGGCAGGACAATAGGACTTAAAAGTTTCTCCATTTGAAGCATCTTGCCATTTACCATTAATAAAAAGTTTATATTTTTTATCCAACTTAAGTTCATTTCTATTCATAATCATCATCCTTTCATAAATTTTTTATAACATTAAAAATTAAATTCAATTAACTGCATTAATTATTTACCCTAAAAAAACTTTATTAATCTTTTTAAATAAAATAAACAATTATATAAAGGAAAGCAAAAAAAACTGGTAAAAAAAATTCCTTAAGGGTATAAATAAAAAGGTGATAAAAATGAACGGAATAGGAATATTCGACTCAGGAGTAGGAGGGCTTACAGTGTTAAAAGCCATGATAGACCTACTTCCAGAAGAAAATTATATATATTATTGCGATGCGAAAAACCTTCCCTATGGAGAAAAAAGTCCAGAGCAAATTAGAAAATTAAGCTATGAATCTTTTAAAATTTTTGAAAAAAATAAAGTAAAAGCCTCTATAATAGCCTGCAATACTGCAACTACATATAGTGAAGCCTATCTTAAAACAAAATTTAATTTTCCAATTTTAGGAGTAGTTTCATCAGGAGTAATGGAAGGCTTTAAAAATAGTAAAAATAAAAAAATTGCCCTTATAGCAACAAAAGCAACAGTAGAAGGGCAAGTTTATCAAGACCAACTTAAAAAACTTGATCCATCTTTCGAGATAAGAGCCCTAGCCTGTCCAGATTTGGTAACGGCAATAGAAATGGGTCATGTAGATGATAAAAAAGTTGAGGAAATAATAAAAAAATACTTAGATCAATTGGAAGATTTTGACTACGACACTCTTATATTAGGCTGCACCCACTTTCCCTTAGCTCTAGGAAAAATAAAAGAATATCTGAAAAATAAAAAAGAAGGTGAAAAAATTAACTTAATAGATCCTGCCTTAGAAACGGCAAAGTCAATGAAAGACTTTTTAAAATCAAGAAATATCATTGAAAAAAATAAAAATATAAAGTTTTTAACCAGTGGAGAAGACAGCCAGCTAAGAGAAATGGTAGGAAAATTATTTGGGCAAGAATTTGCAAATAAAATACAAATAGAAATTATAAATTAGGAGGAAAAAAATGGAAAAAATATTAGAAGTTCAAGGAATGACTTGTGAACATTGTAAGGCAAAAGTAGAAAAAGCTCTAGAGGGAATAGAAGGAGTAGAAGAAGTAAAAGTTTCTCTCTTTAAAAAACAAGCAAAAGTAAAAGGAGAAAACTTAGAAGACGAAAAATTAGTAAAAGCAGTAGAAGAAGCAGGCTATAAAGCTAAAATAAAATGAAGTTAGTAAGGCCAGAAAAAAAGTATAGAGAAAAGCTTCAAGAATTTTTTGTAAATTTTCAAGGAGAAAAACTTTATTTACACAATGAAAATTTAGACGATGAAAAAGAATTTAATAAGTGGCTTGAAGAAATAGAAAAATTTGCAAAGGGCAAAGATTTACCCAAATCCTATGTAAGAGCAGATGTCTATTTAATGGTGGATGAAGAGGATAATTTAATAGGAATAATTGCTTTAAGGCATGAGCTTACGGAAAATTTAAAAAAATTCGGAGGCAATATAGGCTATGCAATAAATACAAAATATAGGAAAAAAGGCCATGGGACACAAATGCTCAGCCTTTGCCTTGAAAAAGCAAAAAAAATCGGCTTAAAAGAAGTTTTGCTAACATGTAATGATAAGAATTTAGGCTCCATAGGAGTAATAGAAAACAATAAAGGAAAACTAAAAGACAAAATAGAAAACAATATAGATGGAGAAAAATTTTTAACAAGACGATATTTAATAGAACTATAAAAAAAACCGGGCTGGAAAAACAGCCCGGTTTTTAAAATTAAAAAATCAATCAATATTTCTGAAAAGATTGGTAAGTTTTTTATTTTTTACAAAGGTCTATAAAATATTTTATTATTTTTTCTGAGCCAGGGTCTTTGTTAAAGAGATATTCCGGATGCCATTGAACAGCAAGTAAATCTCTATTTTTCATGTAAACTCCTTCAATAAGTCCATCGTCACTTTGGGCAAAGGGGCTTAAAGAATCCGCAAGTTTTTTTATCCCTTGATGGTGTCTTGAGTTTACCTTTATTTTTTCTCCAAGGAGATTTTTAAACTTTTCATCTGTAATTGTAACTGAGTGGCAAGCATTATGAAAAGGCTTTTCCTGACTATGTTTTATATCTGACGGAAAACTTGTAGGTATATCTTGATATAAGCTTCCACCTAAAAATACATTTATTATTTGCATACCTCTGCAGATTCCCAAAAGGGGAAGATCTGTTTTCATAATTTCATCAAACAACAAATATTCGAGTTTATCTCTTTCAGGCACAACAAGACCCAGCTCTTTTGTTTCTTCTTCATTGTAGTAAGAAGGCTGAATGTCGTGGCCTCCTGAAAAAACAATTCCATCAAGAGCTTCTACTAGGGGTTTCATTTGTTCTCTTTCCGACAAAATCGGTATTAAAAGGGGAACTCCTCCAAGAGCTATTATAGCTTTATAGTATTGAGTAACAGGAAAATAGCTTTCATATTTGCCAGTGTAAGTTGGGGTAAGTCCTATTAAAGGTTTCATTCAATCACTCCATATATTTTTAGTATTAGTAATGTTTTATGCTATCAAATAATAAAAAAATTTTCAAGTTTTTAATAATTATAGTTATTTTTTTGTCAAAAAGTTTTTGACAAATTTGAATGATTAGTATAAATTATATATGTAATTCAAAAAAAGAAAATTTTAATGTTAACGATTTCTATAAAAAATTTTTTTTGGAAATCTTTGATTTTATAGGAGGTAAAAATGGCTGAATTCGGTGCTTTTGATATTTTAGGTCCTATTATGATTGGACCAAGTTCTTCACATACTGCCGGTGCTTGTCGTATTGGCAAGACAGCTATGAAAATATCTTCAAAGGGCTGGAAAAGTGTAGATTTCTTTTTACATGGTTCTTTTGCTCACACTTATAAGGGTCATGGTACAGACAGGGCTCTTGTAGGAGGAGTTATGGGATTTGAAACTGATGATCCTCGTATTAGAAATAGTTTTGAAATTGCCGATGAAGAAGGTGTTAAATATAAATTTATAAAAACTGACTTAGGTGAAAAATATCACCCCAACAGTGTAAAAATAGTTTTTCACTATGATGACCACGATGAATTTGTAATCGGCTCATCTATTGGTGGTGGTGCAATGATTATAGTAAACATAAACGGAATTGAACTGGAATTTAGAGGAGAATTTCCCACAATTTTATTAAGATACAATGAACAAAAGGGTGTAATAGCTTATGTTTCTTCAATACTTTCAGAAAATTCATACAATATTGAATCTATAAATACCGTTAAAGATAAACTGACAGACATTGTAACTTTAACAATTGAAATTGATAGAAATCTAACTGATGAAATTAAGGATGCTATTATAAACAAAGATAGGTTTCTTGAAGCTAAGTATGTAGAGGTGTGAAATGTTAAATACTCATAAAGACATTGTTGATTATTGTGAGGAAAATAAAATTGATATAGGTCAAATGGTTTTGGAATCTGAAATGAAAAATACCAAAAAAACCGAAGAACAAATAAAAGAAAAATTAAAAGTTGTTCTTGATGTTTTTGACAAATCCGCTCATGATACTTTAGAAAAATCTTACAGTACAAGATTTAAGATGATAGATGGCTTCGCAAAAAAGTTTATGGACTATAAAAAAACCGGCAAATCCATTGTCGGGGACTTTTTAATTGAAGCTATGGCTATGGCTTTTTCAACTTCGGAATGTAATGCAGCCATGGGCAAGATTGCTGCCGCACCTACGGCAGGATCTTCGGGGATAATGCCCGCTGCAATGACATCCGCAAGAAAAAGATATAATTTCGATGATGAGACTATGATAAAAGGGCTATTGACATCGATCGGTATCGGTCAAATCATTGGAAAATATGCTACCTTTGCCGGAGCAGAAGGTGGTTGTCAAGCAGAATGTGGAAGCGCGTCAGCAATGGCAGCATCAGCAATAACTGCAATGCTTGGAGGAACTCCGGATCAAGCTCTTCAAGCAGCAAGCATAAGTCTTATAAATGTTATGGGACTTGTATGCGATCCGATTGCCGGTTTAGTTGAGTATCCCTGCACCTTTAGAAATGCCTCAGGAGTTATGAATTCTTTTATTTCAGCAGATATGGCTCTTGCAGGAATTAAATCCATCGTTCCTTTTGAAGAAACAGTTCAAGCCATGGCTTCCGTCGGACATTTATTAGACGAAAGCTTAAGAGAAACAGGCTTAGGTGGAATAGCAGGAACAAAAACCGGTCAATCTATTAGAAGGGAATTTTTAGGAGAAAAATAAAATCCCTTAGAAAAAAGGAGACACTATGAAAAAATTAGGACTTATTCCACGTTTAATCATCGCAATAATCCTTGGTATTTTAATCGGTAGATTTCTACCAGAAACAGTTACACAAATACTTGTAACTCTTTCAGGACTTTTTGGAAAGTTCCTTAACTTTATAATACCATTAATGATTGTTGCATTCGTAACAAAAGGTATAGCAGACCTTTCAGAAGGAGCTGGAAAGCTTCTTGGTATAACAGTAGCAATAGCATACTGTTCAACATTAATAGCAGGTAGTTTATCATACACAATGGCAAATGTAGTTTTTGATAACTTCATAACTCCAGAATTAGTAGAAAAGATTCAAGCAGCAAGTGAAAAGACAATAGCACCTCTATTTGAAATTCCCCTTGGAGCTATCATTGATGTAACCGCAGCCCTTGTACTTGCATTTATGATGGGACTTTGCGTTTCAATACTTAGACAAAAAGGATCAGGAGAAGGATTTTATAAACTAATAAATGAATTTAACGAAATCATAGTAATGGTACTTTCAGGAGTAATCATTCCACTACTTCCATTCTTTATAATGGGTAACTTTGCAAACATGTCCTACTCAGGATCAGTATTTGCAATACTTTCAATATTCTGGAAGATATTCCTTTGCATAATAGTACTACACGTTATATACATTTCACTTATGTTTATCGTATCCTGCTCATATGCAGGCAAGAATCCATTCAAATCTCTTAGAAAAGCATTACCTGCATACTTAACAGCAATAGGAACACAATCATCAGCAGCAACAATACCTGTAAACGTAGAATGTAACAGAAGAATCGGAGTAACAAAACAAATAAGAGACTTTGTTATACCACTATGCGCAACAGTCCATCTACCAGGATCAATGATCACATTAACAGCATGTATCTATACACTTCTTGAAATGTACGGTCTTGACCACTCATTCGGACTGATTATAAAATTTATCGCAATACTTGGAGTAGCAATGGTAGCAGCACCAGGAGCACCTGGTGGAGCAGTAATGAGTGCACTTCCCTTCCTACCATTTGTAGGAGTAGCAAGTGACTCACCAATGGCAACAATTCTTATTTCTCTTTATCTAACACAAGACAGCTTCGGAACAGCAGCCAATGTAACAGGAGATAACGCAATATCAATAGCAGTAGAAAAAATCTACTACAAACATATTGTAAAAAGACCTATCCCTGAAGAAAACTTCGATGACGAACAAGCATTAATTTAAAGGAGAAAAAATGGATTTAAAAACTCGTCTTGCTGAGAATATTTATCAAACAATAAAGACGGAAAAATTAAACACAAATGAAATTGTAAAACTATTAAGACAAGTGGAGCTTGAAGTACTTGAAAAACAAATATCAGAAACTCATAACCCCGGTGAGAGATATGTACTTCACAAAAACGGCTATATACAAAAATTTTCAAAACAAAAAATGTTTTTTGATATAGCAAGCAACAGCGAATTTGCAGAATGCCCCATGAACGAATACGACATAAACATCGTAACGGAAGACGTGTTGAAAAACTTTAAAAATAGGCAACTTTTAACCACAGGAGAATTAAAAAATTGGCTGAGGGAAGCCCTATATTCAAACGGCTATAAATCCACAGCAAATCGCTATAAATAAAAAATATCCGAGACATAGCTCTCGGGTATTTTTTTGTGCCATGTAGATAAAAATTTGCATAGAGCATTATAAAAATTTTTTAAAAAGATTTACCAACGAATGTAGGGACCAATTTGAAGCCCTAACCCGATTTTTGAAAAAAATCGTGGTAGGTCTCATGCAACTATTTGCCCAAATCTTTGATTTGGTTGCAAATATCTGCTATTGGTCCGGCGGCGAAGGTGAATTAAATAAAAAAACAATAAAAAAGAGACTTATTTTTATAAGCCTCTAAAATTTTAATTTATGAATTTTATTATTTCCAATATTTAAATTAATTGTATATAATTTATTACTGGACATTCATAGGGGTGATTTAATTTTATTATTTTGTCCACGTCTTCTTTTTTTTCTTTTTTTATTCTAAATTCCAGTTTAATTTCTTCCTGGTCTGTGACTTGTCCGATTTTTCCCACTGCTGGGTTTGCTCCTTCAAGGGGTCTGAAATGTCCTCTTACGAGGCTTTCGCAGTAGACATAATCATAGTTGCCGTCCAAAAGAAGTCCTTTTTCGTTTAATTTATTTACAAGACTTGTCACATTTTCTTTTGGAATAAATACTTCGACTTTTAAATAAATCATTTTTCTGCAGCCTCCATAACTTTGTTTGAGATCCAACCTTCAAAACTTTCACCAGTTTTTTCATTTTTTGTTTCTACCAGGCACCAGATTCTTTTGTTGCCTTCTATTTTTGTGTCTTTAATGTAAAGGTCTGTTCCTTTTGATAAACTTGTAATTATTTCAGAGTTTATGCTGGGTCCCTTTCTTAGGTTGGCATTGTCCCAAAGAACTTTTTGATAGCTGTTTAATAAAGCTTGTCCTTGGCTTACAAGGTCGGCCCTGGTTTTATCTTCTTCTTCCGATTCTGTTTTTTCGTCAATTTTTCCAGAATTTTCAGTTTTTTGTCCCTTCAATTCTTCTAAAAGAGCTGTTGCTTTTGCTGATTCGGGTATTACTTGTAAAAATGAGCTAAGGGTATTTTTTGCTTTTTCCGGATTGTTTTCTTGGACTTCTCTTTTTGCCCGGTCTAAAAATATTTTTTCTAGGCCTAAAATTTTATCTTGGGCTGATTTATAATTTTTTCCGTCTTCTTCTATTACTTTTCTGAAACTTTTTGCTGCATTTAAATAGTCTCCGGAGATAATAAAGTTATCTCCTTCTTTGTTTGCACGGTCACTTTTTATAAGGGCTCTTGCTTGATCTATTTTTTCTTTTGAAAGATTTTTATTTCTTATGGACATAAATTCTTTAAGGGCCTTGTCGTAGGATCCTTCTTCTATGGAATTTATGCCACTTGTTAAAAGTTCTTTATCATTAAATCTAAAGACTAGTTTTAAGCCTGCAAAAGATAGAGATAAAATTAATATGATTATCCATAAAAATTTTATAAGTTTTGAAAAAAATAGGGTTAAACTTTTTTCTCTTCTATAATTTTGATTAGGTTCATTTATCCTTTTTTCTTCAATTTCTTCGGGGGATGGAACAACTTTTGAAAGGGTTGTTTGAGTTAAACTTGATTTTAATTTTTCTTTATCTTCATTTTCATTAAGAGTTAGAAGATTGAGCATTTTTAAATTTATAAGAGGCTCTGTTAAATTGTTAAGGACAAAGTTTTTGTTTCTTTTGCAGTTTTTACATTCTTCTTCGTCTTTTCCATTGAGAGCACCGCACACACATCTCCAACCGTAAATGGTATTTTCTCCGTAGGTGTTTATTTCAGGACCCAGGGTGCTTTTAATTTTTTCCATTTTTTGGCTTGTTATAACGGGAAGAATAAATTCGTACTCGTAATCCTTGTCGTATTTATATATTTTTGAATTTTTAAGCTGAACTTTTTCTATTCTGATTTCTACAGCTCTTGCTTCTGTAAAACGGGAGTCCAGAGTAAAAGTTTTTATGTAATATATTTTATGGGGCAAAGCTTCAAATCCGCTAGCTGAAAAAGACCATTCTAATCCGTTAAAAAGAGGATTGTCAAACTGGTCTTTAAATTTTACGGCGAAGTTTATTCCCGTTCCGATTTCTTCGGACATATTTAATATATCAACGGCAAGAGAGAGTTTGTCTCCAAGGACAAGGTCTGCTCTTACTATTTGAAAATTCTCTTCAGGATTTTGTCTAACCACTGTGGGAAGTGTTTGAAATATTTCCATAAAATCACTCCTTTTGTTATTATAATATAGATAGGATATATTTTCAATTTGCACAAGGAGGCGGGGATTTATGGAAATAAATCTTTCAAACGGAGAAAAAATTTCTTATTTTTCTTATTGCTTTAATGATGATAAAGAAGTGAATTTTTTAATTCATGGAAATATGACTTCTAAAGAGATCATGATAAAACTTGGAAAGAGCCTTGGAAAAAATTTTATTGCACCGGATTTAAGAGGATTTGGAGAAAGTTCTTATAAAAACAGAATAAAAAGCGTTTATGATCTTTCTGAGGACATGGCTCTTTTAATTAAAGAGCTTAATTTAGATAAAATTAATTTAATAGGTTGGTCTTTGGGAGGGGGAGTTCTTATGGAGCTTCTTAAAAATCCGGAGATTAAAAACAGAATAAAAAGCGGAGTTTTTTTATCTTCCATGGGAATTAGGGGTCTTAAAAAGACCAATGATAATTTAGGGAGTGATCTATATAAGTCTTTTTTAAATTTTAATATTTTTTCGGCTTACAATGACTATATTAAAAATATAAATAGGGATTATCTTTATACTTATAATGAAATGAAAAATTTATATAAGTCGGCTTTTTTTGATGTTGAGGCTGATCTTAGAAAAATAAGCATTGAAAATATTTTTAAAAGAGTTCTTTTTAACAGACACATGCCGGATTCTTCTACTATTGATTTTTTTGTTTCTCAGGCTCTTAAACAAAAAAACTTATCTGATGTAAATGGGGCTGTAAGATCCTTTGACTATGAGGGCAAGTCTGATGTACCCTTATTTTTCCTTCATGGCAAATATGATTTGGTTGTTCCTCTTGAGATAATGTTTGAAAATTTAGATTATTTTGGAAAAAATAATAAGTACAAGGTTTTTGAAGATAGTGGTCATTGTATTTTTGTTGACTGCTATGATGATTTAGTTAAGACTTTAAAAGATTTTTACGGAGGTTTTTAAATGAAGGTTCTTTTTTTAAGGGATAAATTTCTTTCTTATAAAGAAGAAATTGAAAAAATGGGGCATGAAGTTTATTTTTCAAAGTTAAAAGATTCTTTAAAGGTCAACCTTCCTCTTGATGCTCAGGTCCTTTGCTTAGGTCTTGAGTATAAGAGCATGCCCAAGGATTTTTTAAATAATTTTAAAGATTTAAAGTATATATTTTTAGATTCAGTAGGGCTTGATTACCTAAATCTTTCTTATATAGAAAAAAATAATATCATTTTATGTAACAACCATGGGGCATATTCTGAGCCTATTGGGGAATGGATTGTCTATAATATTTTGCAAATTCAAAAAGAAAATAGGAGTATCCTTGATAATCAAAGGAAAAAAATTTGGAAAAGACCTGATGATCATGTGGGAACTTTATATAATAAAAAAGTTTTAATTTTAGGTACAGGCTCCATTGCTCATGAAGCTGCAAAAAGGCTTAAAGCTTTTGATATGGAAATTTCAGGTTACAACACAAGGGGACAAGGTGCTGAATATTTTGACTTTGTTTATTCTAAAGAAAATCTATATAAAGATTTATCCCAATTTGATTTTGTTGTGTCAACTTTACCGGGCACTCCTAAGACTAATAAAATGATTGATGAGAATTTTATTTCAAAGTTAAAAGACGGAGCTAGCATAATTAATATTTCCAGGGGTTCTATTATTGATGAAGAAGCTCTTTATAGAAATTTAAAGTCAAAAAAATTAAAGGCTGCTGCCATTGATGTTGCCAATATAGAGCCTCTTGATAAAAATAGTCCTCTGTGGGATCTTGAAAACATTTATATAAGCCCTCACATGAGCGATGATGCTGAAAATTACAATGACAGGAGAATGATGGGGATTTTATATAATTTAAAAGCTCTTTCTGAAAATAGAGATTTAATAAATATTGTAAATTTTAAAAAGGGATATTAATTTTAAAGGGTCCGACTAAAAATGCCTTATGTTTTAGTTGAACCCTTTTTTAATAAAAAGGAGACCTGCAAATTATTTGCAGGCCTTTGGAAAATATTTATCAAATTTTTGTTAATTTCTTTTTTATCTTTGAACTCTCCCTGAGCCGTCTCCACCTACAAGATTTTCAACTTCAGCTCTTGTAACCATATTAAAGTCGCCTCTTATTGTGTGTTTTAATGCAGATGCAGCAACTCCAAATTCAAGAGCATCTTTTGTAGATTTACCGTCAAGAAGTCCACATATAACTCCAGATGCAAAAGAATCTCCTCCACCAACTCTGTCTACAATTCTTACATCATATTTCTTAGAGTGGTAAAATTCTTTTCCGTCATAGATACAAGCACTCCAACCGTTATCTGATGCTGAATAAGATTCTCTTAAACTTGAAACTACATATTTAAAGCCAAATTCTTCCATCATTTCTTTAAAGATTACTTCGTAACCTTTTATATCAAGTTTGCCCTTTGTTACATCAAGTCCCTTTGGTGTAAATCCAAGGCAAAGAGAAGCATCTTCTTCGTTTCCTATACAAACATCAACGTATTGCATAAGGTCTCTCATAACTTCTTGTGCTTCTTCAGGAGTCCAAAGTTTTGCTCTGTAATTTAAGTCTACAGAAACTGTAACTCCATGTTTTTTTGCAGCTTTTACAGCAGCTTTTGTAATTTCAGCACCTTTTTTACTTATTGCAGGAGTGATTCCTGAGAAGTGAAACCATTTTGCATCTTTAAAAATTTCATCAAAATCAAAATCACTTACATCAGCTTCTGCAATTGCAGAGTTTGCTCTATCATAGATTACCTTTGAAGGCCTCATGGAAGCACCTGTTTCAGAAAAATAAATTCCAACCCTGTCTCCGCCTCTTGCAATGTAATCTGTATGAACGCCGTATCTTCTTAAAGCATTTACAGCAGCTTGTCCAATTTCATGCTTTGGAAGTTTTGTAACATAATAAGCATCAAAACCGTAATTTGAAAGACTTACTGCAACATTAGCTTCTCCACCGCCATAGATAACGTCAAAACTATCAGCTTGAACAAATCTGTCAAAGCCCGGTGTGCAAAGTCTAAGCATTATTTCACCTAAAGTAACAACTTTTTTAGCCATTATTTTTAGCCTCCTTAATGTTATTTAAAAATTTTCTTGCTTTTTCTATAATTTCTTCTTTACTACCTTTAACAAGTTTGGAACCTACACCTACAGCATAAGAACCTTTTTTAATCCATTCTCCAACATTGTCAATGTCAACTCCACCTGTTGGCATAAGGTTAACATGAGGTAGGGGTCCGTGGATTGCTCCGAAGTATGAAGGACCAAAAGCTGAACCTGGGAAGACTTTAATAATGTCTACGCCATATTTTAAGGCTTCAGTCATTTCAGTTGGAGTCATACAACCTGGCATATAAGGAACTCCGTAAAGATTACACATTTTTGCAACATCCTTATCAAAGGAAGGAGACACTATGAAATTTGCTCCGTTCATTATTGCAAGTCTTGCAGTAACTGGATCAAGAACAGTACCTGCACCTAAAAGTGCATCCTTAACTTCTTCATTTAATTCCTTAAGTACATCAATTGCGCCGGGAACTGTAAAAGTAACTTCAAGAATATCAACTCCACCTTCAACACAGGCTTTTGCATAATTTAAAGCTTCTTCTTTATTCTTTCCACGAATTACAGCTACTATTCCTAGTTCGTGAACTCTTTTTAAAACTTCTAATTTATTCATTTTCCCTCCAAAAAGTTTCATAATATAAAACTAACTTTCGTAATTTAAAACCAATTAGAGTATATATGAAATCGATTTTTCAGTCAAGGGTAAAAGTTTAAAATATAGGAATTTATTTTTTTTTTGTGTTAATATTAACTTTAGTAAGTTAAGAGGTGTAATTATGGAAGATAAAATACAATCCATTGTAAGAGTATTTGATATTCTTGAAAGTTTTGAAAAATTTCCTGCGGGAGCAGGTCTTACTGAACTAAGCAAGGAAGTTAATCTTCACAAGTCAACGGTTCACAGATTTTTAAATACCCTTATTTCCCTTGGATATGTAAAACAAGATGAAGATTCAAAATATTCTCTTACATATAAACTCTATTCTCTTGCAAACACAAAACTTGCGGGAATGGATTTTATTGGAATAAGCCATGAATTTATAAAAAATTTGTCTCAAGATATAAATGAAGTAGTCCATCTTGTCACTCGTGACGGAATTTATGTAGTATATGTTGATAAAATTGACGCACAAAATGCAATTACTTTAAATTCCAGAATAGGAAGAAGGGCTCCTTTAGTAAAAACTTCAGTAGGAAAGGCAATTTTGTCTTTTCTTGAAAATAGTGAAATAAAAGAAATTGTTAAAAAAACTATTGAAGAAGGCCTTATAAAAAAATCAGATATAAAATTAGAGGCTTTTTTAAAAGAAATTGAAGAAGTTAGAAAAAGTAAAATAGCCATAGATGATGAAGAAAATGAAAAGGGGATTTATTGTTTGGGAACGGCAATAATAAACGGACAAAATAAAATTGAAGGTGCTATTTCAATAACTGGACCTAAATTTAGAATTATTGACAAGGATGTTGAAGCTTTAAAGAAAAAATTGCTTCTTTGTTCTCAAAAAATATCAAAAAATTTAGGTTATTTAAAATAAAAACAAAAATAAATTGAAATTCCCTTGTTTTTAAAAATTACTTTGTGTATAATGGTTTAAAGTTTTAGCGATGAAGAGAAGAGTATTTGGAAAAAAGGTCTCTTAGAGAGTGCTGTAAGGTGAAAGAGCACAGATACTTTTTCAAAGAATAAGGACTCGGAGCTTCTTGAAGTAATATTTCAAGACGTAGTTGGCGTTAACAAATAAGTTTAAACTTAAAGAGGTACATTTTGCGAGAAATGTATAAAATTGGGTGGTACACGATGCTTTCGTCCCTTGGGGCGGAAGCTTTTTTTATTTTGATTTAAAAATTAGGAGGAAAAAAATGAAAAAATTAATAAGTATTTTACTTGTATCAATAATGATTTTAACATCATGTGGAAGTAAGGATTCTCAACAAGCAAAAGAAAAAAAGGATTCAGAAACATTTACAGTAGGAATGGAAGCTATGTATGCTCCCTACAACTGGACACAAACAGACGATAAAAACGGAGCAGTTCCCATAGCAGATACAAAAGAATTTGCAAATGGATATGACGTACAAATTGCAAAGAAAATAGCAGATTCTCTTGGTAAAAAACTTGTAATTCAAAAAATGGAATGGTCAGGACTTATACCAGCCCTTCAAGCAGGCTATATAGATGCAATTATAGGAGGAATGAGCCCAACAGACAAAAGAAGAGAAGAAATAGATTTTTCCGACTTATATTGGAAGAGCGATTTAATAGTTGTAGTAAAAAAAGATTCAAAATATAAAGATGCAAAATCAATAAATGACTTTGCAGGAGCAAAACTTACAGGTCAACTTAACACCTTCCACTATGATGTATTAGATCAAATGCCAGGCATAGATAAACAAGACCCCATAGGTGACTTTTCTCAAGAAAGAGTTGCCCTTAAAAGTGGTATAATTGATGGATATGTTGCAGAGCTTCCAGAAGGACTTTCCATAACAAAAGCAGTAGATGATTTTACCTATGTAAGCTTTGAAGAAGGAAAGGGATTTGACGTATCAGATTCAGACATAGGAATTGCAGTTGGACTTAAAAAAGATAATACAGAATTAAAAGATAAGATAAATGAATTTTTAAAGACATTAACCCAAGAAGATAGACAAAAATTAATGGAAGAAGCACTTTCAGTGCAACCAATTTCGGAGGCAAATTAATAAATGCTAAATAAAATTTCCAACATTTGGGCAACAAGCGGCCCCATGTTTATTAACGGAACAATAGTTACCCTTAAAATTTCTATATTCGGCACAATAGTAGGCTTAATAATAGGACTTTTAGTAGGAACAATAAGGACAATCCCAAAACAAAAAGGTTCAAAGGGAATTTTTCAAAAAATTATAAATGCTATTCTCTCCATATATATTTTAGTTTTCAGAGGAACACCCATGATGGTTCAATCCATGCTTATATTTTATGGAATGCCCATATTATTTAATATAACCCTTGATAAAATGCTTGCAGCTTATTTTATAGTAAGCATAAACACAGGAGCCTATATGTCTGAGGTAGTTCGTGGAGGAATAATAGGAGTGGATAAGGGACAATTTGAAGCGGCAACAAGTTCCGGCATGAGTCACCTTCAAACAATGCTCTATATAGTAATACCGCAGACAATGAGAAATATTTTGCCAGCAACAGGAAACGAATTTGTAATAAACATAAAAGATACATCGGTATTAAACGTAATAGCCATAAATGAACTTTTCTTTGCATCAAAATCCATAGGAGGAGCAAGTGGAGATTATTTTTCACCCATGCTTATAACAAGTATCATTTATCTACTATTGACAACAATAATAACAAACCTTTTAAGATGGATTGAAAGAAAAATGGAAGGACCGGAAACTTACGAACTTTCCATGGGAAATCAAATGCAGGTGTAAAATGGAAATTTTAGAAATAAAACACTTAGAAAAAAACTTTGGTAAAAATAAAGTATTAAAAGATATAAACTTTAAAGTAGAAAAAGGACAAGTAGTATCCATAATAGGTTCATCAGGATCAGGAAAAAGTACCCTTTTAAGATGTATAAATGGCCTTGAAGAAAAAACATCAGGAGATGTAATATTTGAAGGCAAAAACATATTTGAAGGCAGGGTAGATTTAAGAAAAATCCGTACAAAAATGGCAATGGTATTTCAATCCTTTAATCTTTATGAAAATTTAACAGTCCTTGAAAATTGCACAATAGGTCCCATAAAAGTGCTAAAGATGAAAAAAGAAGAAGCAGAAGAACTTGCCAAAAAAAACTTAGAAGACGTGGGAATGATAAAATATCAAAATGCAAGGCCAAGACAACTTTCAGGAGGACAAAAACAAAGAGTTGCCATAGCAAGATCTTTAACAATGAAACCTGATGTAATGCTTTTTGACGAACCAACATCAGCCCTTGATCCAGAAATGGTAGGAGAAGTTTTGGACATTATGAAAAAACTTGCAAAAAAAGGAATGACCATGATAGTAGTAACCCACGAAATGGAATTTGCCAGGGACGTATCAACAAAGGTATTATTTATGGATAAGGGAGTAATCCTTGAAGAAGACAGTCCAGAAAATATATTTAACAATCCAAAAAATCAAAGAACAAAAGAATTTTTGTCAAGAATATTAGAAAAATAAGAAGAAATCGAAAAATCACCTTAAAAATAAGGTGATTTTTTATTTTATAAAACAAGGATCCTTAACATGAAGCATTTTAAAAATTTTAAAACTTGATAAATTTTTCCTATTTCTTGAAAAGATTTTTTTTTAATAATATAATTGACTAAAGATAAGGAAAGTGAGAGAAAAAATGAATTTTGAAAAAAAAGAAAACTTAACCCTCCTTTGCGATTTTTATGAATTTGCAATGGGCAACGGTTATTTTAAAGTTGGACTTAAGGAAAAAAATGTTATTTTCGATATGTTTTTCCGTTCTGTTCCCGACAATGCAAGCTATGCAATTATAGCAGGTCTTGAACAAGTTATAGATTATATGGAAAATCTCCACTTTGATGATTCGGACATTGACTTTTTAAGGACCAAGGGAATTTTTGATGAGGAATTTTTAAAATATTTAAAAAATTTTGAATTTAAATGCGATGTTTGGGCAATTCCAGAAGGAACAATTGCCTTTCCTAAAGAACCCCTTGTAATAGTAAGAGGACCTGTTATCCAAGCTCAAATGTTGGAAACTATGGTGCTTTTAACAATAAATCATCAATCTATGGTTGCAACAAAGGCAAATAGGATTGTAAATGCTGCTGAAGGTCGTCCTGTGGTTGAATTTGGCTCAAGAAGGGCTCAAGGATATTCTGGGGCAAATTTGGGAGCAAGGGCATCTTATATAGGAGGCTGTCTCGGAACGGCAGATACTCTTGCTGAAAAGATTTACGGGGTTCCCGCTCTTGGTACTATGGCTCATTCTTGGGTTCAACTTTTTGATTCTGAGCTTGAAGCTTTTAGACAATATGCAAGGGTTTATCCAGACAATTGTCTGCTTCTTGTAGATACTTTTGATGTTTTAAAAGAGGGAGTTCCAAATGCAATTAAAGTTTTTGATGAGGAAGTAGTTCCCAGAGGATTTAGGCCTAAGGGAATAAGAATAGATTCAGGAGATATTGCATATCTTTCTAAGGAAGCAAGAAAAATGCTGGACAAGGCTGGCTATAAAGATGCAAAGATAATGGCATCAAATTCTCTTGATGAGTGGACAATTCAAAACATTTTAATGCAGGGGGCTAAACTTGACAGTTTTGGAGTTGGAGAAAGGCTTATAACTTCAAAATCTTCTCCTGTTTTTGGTGGAGTTTATAAACTTGTGGGAATTGAGGAAGCTGACGGAAATATTCGTCCTTCTATTAAAATTTCAGAGAATGTAAGCAAGATTACAACTCCAGGTTTTAAAAATCTATATAGAATCTATGACAAGAAGACAGGAAAAGCTGAGGCAGATCTTATAACTTTACATGATGAAAAAATAGATGAAAGTAAGCCTATTGAACTTTTCCATCCTATTTACACTTGGAAGAGAAAGACTTTCAAAGATTATTATGTAAAGCCTCTTCTTGTGCAAATTTACAGGGAAGGAAAATTAATTTATAAAAAGCCAACTTTGGAAGAAATAAGAGAAAGAGCTAAAAATGAATTGGATTCTCTTTGGGATGAAGTTAAAAGGCTTGAAAATCCTCATGAATATATAGTGGATTTGTCTCAAAAATTGTGGGAAGTAAAGGATACACTTTTAAAAGAACATAGAGAAAAATAAAAAAGGAAGAAAAAATATGGTTTCAGTTTATAGACTTATTGCAGACCAAGGGGTATTTGAAGATTTTTTAAATTCCAAAAGTATATTTTTTAACTTAGAAGTTAAAGAAGCTTATAAAGATTTTATGGAATATAAAAAGTTAATTGGAAAAAAATTGGAAAATCAAAGAAAAGCATCCATTCTTTTAAACGGCATGAGCAAAATAAAAAAGGGCGATATAGTTTGGATATGTAGTGAAGAAATTGCAATAGGCTCTGCTTTAAAAGATTCGAAATTTAATAAGGGCTTCCAAATTCCCTTTGTCTTTAAAAAAATTAAAAAAGAAGATCTGAATGAAAAAATACTAGACCTTTCTTCGGGCATAATTTTTAAGGAAGTAAAAGATCAAGAGATAATAAAGTTAAGCAAAGAATATTTAAATCAAAAAAATGAGATAATTTTAAGACAGGGAAAAGTTCCCGCAAAAATAGAAATTAAAGCCGAAAAAAAGGAAACAAAGAAAATAAAAGTTCAAGAAGATAAAAATTTTGGAGAACTTATTATTGAAATGCATCCGCCCAAGGAAAAAAGGGTAGATTTAAGGAAAAATCCTGAGTTGCCGGCCAAGATTTCTGAAAAAAAAGGCCAGTTGATGAAACAAACTTATGCTGAAAGACAATTTGAATTATTTTTAAATTGGCAAAAATTAAATTTTGAAATGCTTTTAGAAACACAAAGAATATTTTTAGAAAAAATCCTTGAAATATTAGATTAATAAAAGACCCTATAATATGAAAATATTATGGGGTTTTTTATTAAAAAATAAAAACCCAACTTATTTAAACTGAATTTTATGTTAAGATTAAATAAAATTAAAAAATAGGAGAAGACATGATATATTTATTTGACTTAGATGGAACTCTAATAGATTCTCAAAAGGGAATTGTAGAAGGACTTAAAATAACCTTTGAAGAAATGGGCATAAAAAAAGAAAAATACGGAGATCTTTTAAAATATGTAGGGCCAACCTTTCATGAAAGCTTCAAAAAGCTGGGAATGAATGAAAGAGAAATAGAAGAAGCCACAGAAATATTCAGAGATTTTTATTTGAAAAAAGCCATTAATGAATGCAATTTATTTGAAGGAATAGAAGATTTAATAATAGAAACTTCAAAAAAACATAAAATTGCAGTGGCAACATCAAAACCTGAAGCTCACGCAAAAATGATCCTTAAAAGATTAAAGATAGATGGATATTTTGAGACAATAAAAGGCTCAACAACTGAAAAAAATACAAAGGCCATGGTCATAAGAGAAGCTCTTCAAATATTAAAAACAAAAGAAGCAATTATGATAGGAGACAGATTTTCAGATATAGTGGGAGCAAAAGAAAACGGGCTTAAAACTATAGGAGTCCTCTATGGATATGGAAGCAAGGAAGAATTGGAAAAATTCGGAGCAGATGAAATAGTTGAAAGAGTAAAAGATTTAAAGGAGCGTTTGTTAAAATAATGTTTGAACAAATAATAAAAAACTTATTAGCTGCAATAGCAGGCGCTCAGGCATATCTTGCCACTTATTCTTTAATAAAATATCAAATGAAAAGGCCCTGGGAAGTAATAATACTTCCCATAGTAGGTTTTATACAATATATACTTTTAAAATACTTAATGGACTTTGTAAAAAAAGATAAGAATAAATTAATAATTGTGGGATTAATCGGTCTTTTAATAGAAATAATTTTACTTGCCTTAAATTTTTATTTTATATATACAAAAGCGCCCCAAGTAAAAGACCTAGTATATAACCTTATTGGAAGCCTTGTAGCATTATTTTTAATTGTTATAATAGTTAGGAGAAAAAAATGAACTACGAAGCTATGGACATATTATTTGAACTTTTGGGAACCATATCCTTCGCCTTTGCAGGTTCTATGGTGGGCATAAGAAAAAGTATGGATCTTCTTGGAGTAGTCGTCCTTGGGCTTGTGACGGCCTTAGGAGGGGGATGTATAAGAGACTTGGTTCTTGGAAATATTCCTCCACAAATGTTTAGAGATTCAAAACTTGCCATATATTCTTTAATATCCAGTTTAATATTATTTGCAATTTTTTATGTAAAATTTGATTTTATAAATTCTCGTACAATGAAAAAAATAGAAAAAATAATGCTTTTATTTGATGCCATAGGTCTTGGAGCATTTACTGTAACAGGAATAAATACCGCAATAAGCATGGGTTATGAAAGTAAATTTTTATTGATATTTGTGGGCATGGTAACAGGAGTAGGAGGAGGAGTAATAAGAGATGTAATGGCAGGAAACATTCCCGTTATATTTAGAGAAGAAATATATGCAGTCGCATCTTTTTTAGGAGCCTTAGCATATATAATGTTTTTTAAAACAGATATAAACAAAAATTTTTTAATGATAATAACATTTTCCATTGTGGTAATAATAAGGCTTATATCCTTAAAATGTAACTTCCACCTTCCTAAAATTAAAAAAATATAAAAATAAAATCGAAGGAATTTTCTTCGGTTTTTTAATTACAAAAGAAAAAATTATTTTGTAAAAGAATTTTAAAAGTATACTATAATGGTTTAATTTTTTTTGATTTGGATATAAATTATATGTAGATTGATTTTATTTTTTAGGAGGTTATTATAATGAATGTAACATTTGGCGGAACAAAGATGACTCTTTGTGGAAAGCAAGTTGAAGTTGGACAAAAGGCACCTGATTTTAAGGCAGTTAATAATGATTTAAGCGAATATAAATTAAGTGATGATTTAGGAAAAGTTGTAATTTTAAGTATAGTTCCTTCCATTGATACGGGAGTTTGCTCAATTCAAACAAGAACTTTTAATGAAAAGGCTACTGAAATGAGTAAAGATGTAAAGGTTGTAACTGTTTCCATGGACCTTCCCTTTGCTCAAGGAAGATTTTGTGCAGCTGAAGGAATTGACAGGGCTATTATAGTTAGTGATTATAAGGACAGAGATTTTGCAAAAAAATATGGCTTTATGATTGAAGAACTTGCACTTCTTACAAGAGGTGTTATCATTGTTGATAAGGAAGGCACTGTAAAATATGTTGAAATAGTTCCTGAAGTTACTCATGAAGTAAACTTTGATAGGGCTATTGAAGAAGCTGAAAAATTACTTTAATTTTAATAGGGAGCCTGGCTCCCTTTTTTTATACATAAAATTTGGGAGGTTTATTTTGAAAACTTTAGTTGTTGTTGATTGTCAAAATGATTTTATAAGTGGAAGTCTTGCCTGTTTAAAGGGTCAGGAAGCTATAGATAATATTGTAGAATATATTGAAAAAAATAAGGTAAATCCTGTTTATACAATGGATTGGCACAGTAAAAATAATAAGAGCTTTAAGGTTAACGGAGGCATTTGGCCTATTCACTGTCTTGAAAATACTTATGGAGCAGAATTATCTCAAAAGTTTTTAAAACTTTCTGAGGACAAAAGACCAAATTCTCAAAACACATATAAGAAAGGGCTTAATGATGATATTGAAGAATACAGTGCCTTTAATGGAGAAAATGCTGAGGGACAAAAGTTACATGAAATTCAAACGGAGGAATTTATTGTCTGCGGCATTGCATCGGAGTATTGTGTAAGGGAAACTGTTCTTGAACTTTTAAAGACTGGTAAAAAAGTAAGTTTATTAAAGAATTGCCTTGCTTATGTAAATGAAGAGGATCATAGGAAAAATTTAGAAGATTTAAAGGAAAAAGTGGAGATTAAGTGAAGATAAAAATAATTTGTCCTGGCCATTTAAAAGAAAAATATTTAAAAGAAGCTCAAAAGGAATATTTAAAAAGATTATCTGCCTTTTGCAAGTTTGAGATTATTGAAGTTGAAGATGAAAAAACTCCTGACAATCCAACTGACAGGGAAAGAGAATTGATTCTCCAAAAAGAAGGAGAGAGGATTTTATCAAAGATAAAAGATGGAGATTACTGCTTTAGTCTTGAAATTAAGGGCAAAGAAAGAACCAGCGAAGAGTTTGCAGAAAAATTAAATTCTTTAATGATTCATGGCAAGTCCAGCCTTGTTTTTATTATCGGAGGAAGTTTAGGGCTTGGTGAAAATGTATTAAAAATAAAAAATGAGTCATTTTCTTTTTCAAAAATGACTCTACCTCATCAACTTATAAGGATCAATCTTTTAGAGCAAATTTACAGGGCTTTTAAAATTATTAATAATGAACCCTATCACAAATAATTATCTTTTTAAATTTGCAAAAAGCAAGATAACAAGGAAATGAACTCCTGCAAAAACACATAGAAGATAGTAGTCGTTAAGGTTCATTTTTGAAATTATATCTGTTATTTGCATTTTTAGTGATAGAGGATTTAAAATATCCCAGGAATTTAATCTTATAAATCTGCCTAAATATACGCCTAAAGAAGCAAGACCGCTGAAAAAAATTAAAAGGATAAATTCCGCAAGGATATGGCCTCTGCATTTAAAAATTGTAACTAAATTTACAAAGCTTTCATAGCCCAAGATAAGGGACAGTAAAATCATAATTAAATCTGTGCCCAGGCGAAGCCAATTTAAGTAATTGAAAACATAAATTACTTGATTTATGTTTGTATAGTAGTCGCTTCTTTTTATGTGAATAAAGTCCGTAAACATATAAATACAGTTGGGATAAAAAATTATTGCAACTAAGACTGCTAAAATTAAAAATATGCCCCTTGTCTTTTCTCTTTTTCCATAAGAAGTTAAAATAAAGGGAATAAAGGCAAGGCCTGTATTAAATATTAAATACAATCTTCTTATGTTAAAAAAATAAATTACGGCAGAAGTCAAAAGATATATTAAAAAATAAATTAAAAATTTTGTAAAAGTGTTTTTATTTTCCATAAGTTAAGTTTACCATAATTTTATTAAATAAATTCATTAAAAAACGGCTAAATATTTTAGCCGTTTATTTTTATTCTTCAAGACCACTGTTGTAAAGTTTGTAGTAAAGACCCTTTTGTTCTATTAAATCCTTATGGTCTCCTCTTTCAATTATATTTCCTTTTTCAAGAACCATAATCGCATCTGAATTTTGAACTGTTGAAAGTCTGTGAGCTATTACAAAAGTTGTCCTTCCTTTCATAACTTGATCCATGGATTTTTGCACTAGCATTTCAGTTCTCGAGTCTATAGAAGATGTTGCTTCATCAAGTATTAAAACTGGAGGACTTAATATTTCCGCTCTGGCTATGGATAAAAGTTGGGCTTGTCCTTGAGATATTTCACTGCCGTTTCCTGAGATTATAGTTTCATATCCCTTAGGCAAAAGCTCTATAAAATAGTGGGCTCTTGCTTTTTTTGCCCCTTCTATTATTTCTTCATCAGTGGCATCTAATTTACCGAAACGAAGATTTTCTTTTACTGTTCCTGTAAATAAATGAGTGTCCTGCAAAACCATGCCTAAAGATTTTCTTAGGTCTTTTTTATTTATTTTTCTTATGTCTATTCCGTCAAAGCTTATGGAGCCTGACCATATATCATAAAATCTGTTAATAAGATTTGTAATTGTAGTTTTGCCAGCTCCTGTGGAACCGACAAAGGCAATTTTTTCTTCAGGTTTTGCAAAAAGAGAAATGTTTTTTAAAACAGCTTCCCCTTCCTTGTAGCCAAAAGTAACATTATTAAATCTTATATCACCCTTTAGAGGGGTGTAGGGATTTTGTAAATCTTCCGGATTTTTCCAAGCCCAAAGTCCGGTATTTTCTTTGCATTCTATAATTTTATCCCCTTGGTATTTTATTCTTACTAGTTCTATTTTTCCTAAGTTTTCTTCCGACTCTTGATCTAAAAGATTAAAAACCCTATAGGCTCCAGCAAGGGCAAGTAAAACTTGATTAAGCATAGAGGAGATGTTTCTCATAGGTCCTGATAAATTTCTTGAAAGTTGCAAGAAAGTTGCAATAAGTCCTACACTTATATTAAATTTTCCACTAAGGGCCATGAGGCCTCCAGCTAGGGCTATAAAAGCGTATTGAAGATTAAAAACTGAAAAGACTATAGGTATTAAGAATAGAGAGTATCTGTTGGCAAGCATAGTGTTTTCAAAAAGTCTTTCGTTTATTTTTCTAAATTCTTCCATTGTTTTATCTTCGTAAGAAAAAACTTTTATAATTTTTTGTCCCTCTATTCTCTCTTCTATAAAACCATTTTCTTCTCCCAAAGTTTCCTGTTGTTTTATAAAGTAGGATGAGGATTTCTTGCCCATAAATTTCATTATAATGTACAAAAGCACAAGGCAAAGACCTACAACTAAAGTTAAACTTAAAGATTCAAAAAGCATAACCAAAATTATTAAAATTATAGACATTATTGAAGAAAAAAGTATGGGTAAATTTGCTATAACTTGTTCTACAGCTTGAATATCATTGGTAAAGACACTCATAATATCTCCGTGAGAATTTTCATCAAAATAACTTATGGGAAGAGTTTGTAAATGTTTAAAAACATCCTCTCTTAAATCATAGGAGGTTTGTTCAGTTACATACACCATAATCATTTGATAGATAAAATTTGAAATAGTTCCACCTAAAAAAATTAAAGCCATAGTTAAAATTGCCTTTAATAAGGGAGAAAAATCAGGATTTTTTACTCCAATTAATGGACTGATATAAGAATCTATTAAAGTTTTTAAGAATACAGAAAAAGATATTCCTGATATTGTAGAAAAAATTACCAAGAAGAAAACGAAAATTAATTTAAATTTGTGTTTTTTAATAATATATTTTAAAAGTCTTTTTCCGACTTTTAAATTATCATTTTTAGATAACTTTCTAATATTATTTTTTTTCATCAAAATCCCCCTCTCTTTCTTGAGATTGAGAAATTTCTCTATATATTTTTGAATTCTTTAAAAGATACTCATGATCTCCTATGGATTCAATTTCTCCTTCATCCATAACTATAATTGTGTCTGCATATTTTAAAGAGTTTATTCTTTGAGATATGGTAAGCCTTGTTAAATTCGGTAAATATTTATTTAAGTTTTCTACGATTTTTCTTTCAGTAGTGTTGTCAAGAGCGGAAGTGGAGTCATCTAAAATTAAGATCTTTGGATCTTTAAGAAGGGCTCTTGCAATGGTAAGCCTTTGTTTTTGCCCTCCGGAAAAATTATTTCCTCCTCTTTCAACTTTTGCATCAAGACCTCCAGCTTCTTTTACAAAGTCGTAAGCTCCTGCAACCTTTAAAATTTCAATCATTTTTTCGTCAGATAAATTTTCATCTGCAAATTTTAAATTGCTTCTTATACTTCCTGAAAATAATTGATTTTTTTGTAAAACCATGGCAACACTATCTCTAAGAGCCTTTAGATTATAATCTCTCACATCGAGGCCGCCAACTTTTACACAACCCTTTGTAACATCATAAAGCCTTGGTATAAGTTGAACTAAAGTGGATTTTGAAGAACCTGTTGAACCTATTATCCCTACATTAGCTCCTGCTTTAATATTTAAATTTATATTTTTAAGGGCAAGTTTATTAAGATCATCAGTGTAGGAAAAGCATACATCTTCAAAACTTATGCTTCCGTCTTTTACGATATTTACATTTTTTTTGCCATTCTTTAAACTGGAATCCTTATTTATTATTTGACTTATTCTCTCAGCTGCATTTCTTGAATTTACAATTTGAGTAAAGACCATGGCGAATATCACAAGAGATATTTGTATTTGAAAGGAGTAGGTAATTAAACTTATAAGTTGACCAGTTTTCATGGAACCTAAGATAATAAATTTTGCTCCCAGCCAGGCTATAAGTAGAGAAATACTGTATACGCAAAGATTCATAAAGGGCATAAGCATCATAAAATTTTTCTGAATATAAATATATTTATGGTATAAATCTTTTGAGATTTCATTAAATTTAGAAATTTGTTGGTCTTCACGAGTGAAGGCTTTTACTTCTCTTATACCTATTAAGTTTTCAGAAACATGAGTGTTTAATTTATCGAGGAGTTGAAAAACTTTTTTAAAATAGGGATAAACTTTCTTTATTACAAGAATTAAGACAAAGGCCATAAGGGGAATCATAATTAAAAAATACATGGCAAGTTTTGAATTTATTTTAAAACTCATAAAAAATGCAAAGATTAATAATAAGGGAGACCTTATGGCTATTCTCGTGGACATTTGAAAGGAAAGCTGAACACTTTGCACATCAGTTGTCATCCTCGTTAATAAGGAACCCTTTGAAAAAGAATCTATATCTTCAAAGGAAAAGCCTTGAATATTTTTAAACATGGAGTCCCGCAAATTTTTCGCAAGTCCTGCTGAAGCTTTGGTTGCAAAATATCCTGATGCAATTCCTGATATGAATAATAATAAAACTGAAATTACCAAAAAAACTCCCATTCTTACTATCAGGTCCTCATCTCCAAGGTTTATTCCTTTGTCAACGATAACACTCATAAAATAGGGAATTAAAATATCAAAAAGCACTTCAAAAGTTACAAATAGGGGACTTAATAGAGCATATTTTTTGTATTCTTTTACTTGTGATAATATTGTTTTAAGCATTTTCCACCTCATTCCTATTATTAACAGTATGAACTGTAAAATTATTTATTGCAAGAATACCTAAAGTTTTTGCTTTTAGTGTTATAATAAATAGAGAATTAAAATTTTTTAAATTAATTAGGAGGATTATTATGTCAGAAAAAGAAGCAAGAGAAAATTTAACAAATAAGAGATTAAAACAAGTTAAAGCAGACATTGAGCAAGATAGTGAAATTAAAGAAGCTCACAAACCAGCAAGTGATATTTATTCAAAAACTGCAGGAAAAGATCCTGAAACAGGAGTTGAAATTCCTACTGAAGATGCAGTTGAAGAAGCTAAAGAATGGGTTGACAACCAAAATAGAAGATAAAAACAAAATAAAAAGCACCTTTTAAAGGTGCTTTTTTAATACATAGAATTAATCTTTATTTTTATCCTTATCAAACAATTTTAAATATTCTTCATAACCTTCTTCTTTTAGCCTGTCTTTGGGGATAAATTTTAAACTTGCACTGTTTATGCAGTATCTCAATCCTCCAAGATCTTTAGGGCCATCATTAAAAAGATGACCTAAGTGGGCGTCTGCATTGGAACGAACTTCTATCCTGTGCATACCGAACCTTTCATCTCTAAGCTCTATTAATTTTGTATTTTCAATAACCTTTGAGAAAGCTGGCCAACCGCAACCAGAGTTAAATTTATCTTTTGAAGAAAAAAGAGGTTGACCACTGGTTATATCTACATAAATTCCATCTTCAAAAAAATTGTCGTACTCACCAGAAAAAGGTCTTTCAGTTCCGCTATTTTGAGTTACATCATATTGAATCTTACTTAAAGTTTTTCTTAATTCATCGTCACTTTTTTTATAATATTTCATATTGCCTCCTCTTTATTTATACCCCTTATGTTACAATATTAAAGGAGGTTTTTGTTTTGAAAAAAAGTACAATTTTTATAGGTCTTATATCATTAATAATAGCTTTTGGAAGCGAAAAATATTTTGGACCCAGTCCTTATGTGGAAGATACCACAGTTTTAAATATTTTGTGGGCTATTGTAAATATTATGTTTTTAACTACGACTATTGCCATGCTTAAAGAATATAACCAGATTTTATCTTTAAAGGGACTTACTATGCGAAAGACCAGATTATATTTAAATGTCTTTGTCTATGTAGCCTTTGTAATTTTTCTAAATGCCTTTTTCTTGGGACAACTTTATTTAAGAGATAATTTACTTATTAATAAACTCTCCAACCCCCTTATTATGATTCTCGTTCTTTTTACTTTTACAATGAATCTTTATAGCGGAATTTTTCCCACTGTGGAAGAAAAAGACAATATAAAGATTTTCACTATTAAGGAAAAGGGACCCTTTAGAAACGGAAGAGAAAAATACGATGTTCAAGCGGGAATTTATGAGGATGGTTTGGTTTTTGGAATTTACAATTTTCCCTATGAAGGCATTAAAAATATCTATGAGGAAAAAAGCGGAACTTTAATTATAAAAGGAAAAGACCAAAGAGGAAGCTATAGAATAAATGTTGAAGCTCCTAAAACTCGATTTGTTGTTAAAAAATTGTTGGAAGGAGAAAGAGAAAAAAATAAACTTGAGGGCATAAAAATAAACTTATAAATGTCAACAAATATTTGTTCTAACCCTTGTGGATAATGTTAATAACTTTGGGGATAAAGTAATTATAACATTTTGCCCTGTGAATAAAAAAAGTGGATGAAGATTATTTTTAATTAATCTCCATCCACTTTTCATATAGGTCATTTATAGTATTTTCAAGGCTTTCACGTTTTTCTGTAAGTTCTAAGATTTTTTCGTAATCTCCAGATTTACTGTAGGTTTCAAGCTTTGCATCTATTGTGGATAAGTTTTTTTCAGATTTGGAAATTTTTTCTTCCAATTCTTTTTTTTGCCTTTCAATAAGTTTTTTTTCTTGCCGTTTTTCTCTTTCTAATTTTTTAATTTCATCCCTTTTGGTTTTTGAAATATATTCTTCTTCCTCTTCTTCAGAAACTCTTGTCTTTTCAAGATAATAATCATAATTTCCAAGATATTCTTTAATTTCTGAATTTTCCATAAAAAATATTTTATTTACAACGTGATTTAAAAAATATCTGTCGTGGGAAATTGCAAGGATAGTTCCCTCATAATTTATAAGGGCATCTTCAAGACCCTCTTTTGAATCAATATCCAGGTGGTTAGTAGGTTCGTCAAGAAGCAAAAAATTTGCCCCCTTAAGCATGATTTTCAAAATACTTACTCTGGCTTTCTCGCCGCCGGAAAGTTCTGAAATATTTTTAAAAATATCGTCTCCTATAAATAAAAATTGAGCTAGATATTTTCTAATATCATAGTAGGATAATTTAGGATACTCGTCCCAAATTTCATCAATTACAGTTTTTTCCAAGGATAAATTTTCCATTTCCTGATCAAAATACCCGATTTTTACATTGGCTCCCAGGGAAAAATCTCCCTTATAGTCTTTAATTTTCCCAGTAATAATTTTAAAAATCGTACTTTTTCCAATTCCGTTGGGACCGGTCAAGCCGATCTTGTCATTTTTGTAGACCTCAAAAGAAATATTTTCAAAGATTTTTTTCTTGTAAGACTTTTCTAAATTTTCAACTTTTAAGATGTCCTTTCCCGGTTCCACATCAACTTTAAATTTTACAAGAGTTTGATTTTTTTCTTTTGGAGCTTCAAGTCTTTTCATTTTGTCCAAAAGTTTTTGCCTGCTCTTTCCAGCTCTTATAAACCTATCTCTACCGAGGCTTAAATATCTTGCAATTATTTCTTCTTGACGTTTTATTTCTTTTTCCTGATTTTCATATTGTTTCTTTTTAAGCTCAATTTGTTTTTTACGCTCTTTTACATAATAATCATAATTTCCTTTAAAAAGAGTAAGATTTTTATCCTCAAGAAGGACTATTTTATTTACTATGTTGTTTAAAAAATATCTGTCGTGAGAAATTATTATAAGGGCCTTATTATAATCTTTTAAAAATTTTTCCAGCCAAGTTATAGCATCAATATCCAAGTGGTTTGTAGGCTCATCAAGAAGGAGAAGATCATGGTTTTCCAATAAAAGGCTTAAAAGAGAAAGCCTTGATTTTTGACCGCCGGAAAGATTTTTTACAGGCTTATTAAATTCATCTTCAGAAAAGCCCATGCCCCTTAAAGTTCCACGGATTTTTGACTTGTAGCTGTATCCGTCAAGAGCCTGAAATTTTTCTTGAAGAATGGAATATTCCTCCATAGTATTTTCTAAATCATCGTGATTTTTGCTCATTTTCTCTTCTAAATAAGAAAGTCTTTTTTCAATTTTTATAATATCTTTAAAAGCTCTGAGACAAACATCATATAGGCTTAAATTATCCGCCCAAATATGGTCTTGTTTTAAGTAGCCAATACTCAGGTCCTTTGTCTTAAAAAAATCGCCCCTGTCGAAGGATATAGCTTCTGAGATAATGTTTAAAAGGGTAGTCTTACCAGTTCCGTTATTTCCAATCAGACCGATTTTATCTTTTTCCTCCACAATGAGAGAAGCATTTGAAAAAATTTCTCTATCTATAAAATTTTTATATAAATTTTGAATATTTATTATTGCCATTTTTTACCTCACAAAAATTTTATCACAGTAGGGGACTTATATTAAAGTTTTACAAAGAAGTTTTTTATTGTTATAATAATAACATACTTTCGGAGGTGGATATGGAAAAGAAAATTTCTGATACGGTCATAAGACGCCTTCCAATTTATCACAGATATTTAACAGAATTAATTGACGGAGGAATTGAGAGAATTTCTTCCGGTGAACTTTCAAAGCTTACTGGTTTTACAGCCTCACAAATAAGACAGGATTTAAACAATTTTGGAGGATTCGGGCAACAAGGCTACGGTTATAATGCGGCAGATCTTAGAAGTCAAATCGACAAAATTTTAGGAATAGATCGAGATTATAAAGCAGTTGTTGTGGGAGTTGGACATCTTGGACGTGCAATTGCAAGATATCCAGGCTTTAAAAAAAGTGGCTTTTCAATTGATATGCTCTTTGATATTGATGAAGTTGCAGGGACTCTTGTCGGCGGTATAAAAGTTAAAAGTATAAGTGAGCTAAGTAAATTTTTAAAAGAAAATAAAATAGATGTCGGTATTATAAGTGCTCCCAAAGCTGTAGCTCAAGAGATTGCTGACATCCTTATAAGAGGAAATGTAAAGGGCATTTGGAATTTTGCTCCTGTTGATATTCAGGCACCAGAAAGCGTAGTTGTTGAAAATGTAAGACTTAACGACTCACTACTTACCCTGTCTTATTATTTAAAAGAAAACACTAAAAAAAACAAGTAGCATTGCTGCTTGTTTTTTATATTATTAAAAGTTTAAAATTAAAAAAATGTGTTAAAATTTTAAGTATGAATGAGATCTATAAAAACAATGAAAAAGAAATAATTTTAAAAAACATGGACGACTTTAATCCGGAACACATTTTTTTGTGCGGACAGGCCTTTAGATGGGAATTGGAAGAAGACGGTTCTTTTACCAATGTTGCCCACGATAGAGTTATAAATATAAGTAAAAAAGAAAAGGACATTATAATTAAAAACTCTGATGAAGATGACTTTAATAAAATTTGGAGAAATTATTTTGATTTAAATAGGGATTATTTAAAAATTATAAATGATTTAAGTGAGGATCAAGTTTTAAAGAGGGCAATTGAATATGGAAGAGGAATAAGGATTTTAAATCAAGATCCCTTTGAAACAATTATAAGCTTTATAATAAGTGCCAATAACAACATAAAAAGAATCAAAAAGAGTATAAAAATCATAAGTCAAATGTACGGAGAAAAAATAGAAAATCCCTTTGGAACTTACTATTCTTTTCCCAAGGCGGAAGTTTTAAAAAATGCAGATCCTAAAGATTTAAGAGAATTTGCAAAAGTTGGCTTTCGTGATGAGAGAATAGTAAAAGCCGCGAATATGATTTATGATGAGGAAATAGATATAAATTCTTTTTATACAAAAGATTTAAAACTTGCTTCAGAAGAGTTACAAAAACTTCCAGGAGTTGGACCTAAGGTTTCAGATTGTATCCTTCTTTTTGCTTACGGCAGAAGCGAATCTTTTCCTGTTGATGTTTGGATAAAAAGAGTAATGGAAGAATTGTATTTTAAGGAAACAGTTAAAAAAACAGAAGTTGCAGATAGGGGAAGAGAATTATTTAAAGATTTTGCAGGCTTTGCTCAACAATACCTCTTTTTCTATGGCAGAGAAAATAAGTTGGGAAAAATATGATAGCTATTTTAATAAATTCTTTTGGAATAATATTTGCTTCTTTTATAGGTTCAATTATAGGGGATAAAATTTCTAAAAAATATCAAGATGCAATTATTGATGCCCTTCAGTTGAGCGTTCTTATTATTGGAATAAACACAGCCCTAAAGGGAGATAATTTACTCTCTGTAATAATAGCCCTTGTTCTTGGAACAATTGTGGGAACAAAAATTGACATTGAAGGAAAAATTAACGGTTTAGGTTTAAAAATTCAAAAAATTTTTTTGAAAAAACAAAAAAATGACCTTGGACAAAATAAATTTGTAGAGGCCTTTGTAACAGGCTCTCTCTTATTTTGCGTTGGATCTATGGCGATAATAGGTCCTTTAAATTCCAGCCTTTTAGGAGATAACTCCATTTTAATATCAAAGGCGATTTTAGATACGGTTTCGGCTTTTATGATGAGTGCAAGTCTTGGAAGGGGCATGATTTTTTCAGGATTTAGCGTTTTTTTATATCAAGGCCTTATTTATTTAGCTGCAAACATTTTGAAGAATTTTTTTACCCCTGCAGTTATAAACAACATTTGCGGAGTGGGTGGACTTTTAATAATAGCCCTTGCCTTTAATATGCTTAAGATGAAAGACTTTAAAACTGCCAATATGCTTCCTTCAATTTTGTTTGCAATAATATTGGGACTTATTTTTTAATAAGCTTGAAAAAATAAAATATATGTATTACAATACAATTAGCACTTAAGATAAATGAGTGCTAATAATTTTGTAAAAAATTTTTATAGGAGGATAAAATGGAACTTAAACCTTTAGGAGAAAAAGTTGTAATTAAAAAAATAGAAATAGAAGAAAAGACAGCATCAGGAATAGTATTGCCATCATCAGCAAAGGAAGAAACAAACATTGCTGAAATTATTGCAATAGGTAAAGATGTTGAAGAAGACGAAAAGACAAAGGGACAAATTTCTGTAGGAGATAAAGTTTTATTTTCCAAATATGCAGGAACTGAAGTTGAACTTGAAAAAGAAAAATATATAGTAATAAAATACCAAGACTTACTTGCAGTTATAAAATAAGGAGGTAAATTTTTATGGCAAAAGAAATTAAATTTGCAGAAGACGCAAGAAATGGATTAATTTCAGGAATTAATAAACTTGCAGATACAGTTAAAGTTACTCTTGGACCCAAGGGAAGAAATGTAATTTTAGGAAAAGAATTCGGCTCTCCTTTAATTACAAATGATGGTGTAAGTATAGCAAGAGAAATTGATCTTGAAGATAACTTTGAAAACATGGGAGCACAACTTTTAAAAGAAGTTGCAACAAAGACAAATGACGTTGCAGGAGACGGAACAACTACAGCAACTCTTCTTGCTCAAGGAATAATAAGAGAAGGAATGAGAAACCTTGCAGCAGGAGCAAATCCGATGATTCTTCAAAAGGGAATTAAGGATGCAGTAGATGCAACTGTAGAAACAATAAAGGGTTTTTCAAAACCTATTGAAACAAAAGAAAGCATAGCTCAAGTAGCATCTGTTTCAGCAGCAGATAAAAATATAGGCGATTTAATAGCAGAAGCTATGGAAAAAGTAGGACGTGACGGAGTTATAACAGTAGAAGAATCAAAATCTATGGGAACTGACTTAGCAGTAGTAGAAGGTATGCAATTTGACAGAGGATACCTTTCACCTTACATGGTAACTGATTCTGAAAAAATGGTAGCAGCCCTTGACGAACCCTACATCTTAATAACAGATAAAAAAATTACAAACATTCAAGACCTACTTCCTTTACTTGAACAAGTTCTTCAATCAGGAAAGAGTCTTCTTGTAATAGCAGATGATATTGAAGGAGAAGCCTTAGCAACTCTTGTATTAAATAAATTAAGAGGAACTTTAAACATAGTAGGAGTAAAAGCTCCAGGCTATGGGGACAGAAGAAAGGCAATGCTTGAAGATATAGCAGTTCTTACAAAGGGAACAGTAATTTCTTCAGATCTTGCAATGGACTTAAAAGATGCAACAATAGATATGTTGGGAACAGCTTCAAAAGTAAGAGTTGAAAAAGAACTTACAGTTATTGTAAACGGCGCAGGAGATAAAAAAGACATTGACGAAAGAATAAACCAAATAAAATCTCAAATAGAAAGCACGGACTCTGAATTTGATAAGGAAAAATTACAAGAAAGACTTGCAAAATTATCAGGCGGAGTTGCAGTAATCCACGTAGGTGCAGCAACAGAAGTTGAACTAAAAGAAAAGAAACTTAGAATAGAAGATGCCCTTTCAGCAACAAGAGCAGCAGTAGAAGAAGGAATTGTGCCAGGAGGCGGAACAGTTCTTATAGACTGTATTGAAACTCTTGAAAAATTACTTGAAGAAAAAGAAGGGGACGAAAAAACAGGAGTAAATATTATTTTAAGAGCCCTTGAAGAACCTCTAAGACAAATAGCAGAAAACGCAGGACTTGAAGGCTCAGTAATAGTAGAAAAAGTAAAATCTCTTGAAAAAGGATTCGGCTATGATGCCCTTAAAGGTCAATATGTTGACATGATAAAAGCAGGAATAGTAGATCCTACAAAAGTTACCCGTTCAGCTCTTCAAAATGCAGCAAGCGTATCATCAATGATCCTAACAACAGAAGCAGCAGTAGGCATAATAAAAGAAGACACACCACAAATGCCTATGGGTGGAGCAGGAATGCCAGGTATGATGTAAAAATCAAAATAAAATTAAAATCAAGGACGAGAAAAAGCTCGTCCTTTTTTATTTCTTGTCTTTTGGTATAATATTTTTGAGGTGGAAAATGTATTACGCTGTAAAAGTGGGAAGAGAAAGAGGGATTTATAAAACTTGGGACCAGTGCAAGGAACAAGTCATGGGATTTAAAAATGCAGTTTATAAAAAGTTTAAAACTTTAGAAGAAGCTCAGGCTTTTATAAATAGTTCCAATGAAAATTTAAAAGAAGATGTTTCCTTAAAAACTTTTGAAGATTTAAAGGAAAATGAAATGGTTGCCTATGTTGATGGTTCTTATAGAGATGAGGATAAGTCTTATTCCTACGGAGTTTATTTAAGAGATAGAAAAATTAAGGAAGAATATTCAAAAAGATTTTTCGATGAAGATGCTTCTTTTAGAAATGTAGCAGGAGAATTAAAGGGAGCCATTCTTGCAATGGAAAGGGCAGTAGAACTTAAAAAAGATAAAATTTATATCCACTATGACTATAGGGGTATAGAAGACTGGGCCCTTGGAAATTGGCAGACCAATAAAAGCCTTACAAAGGAGTATAAGGCTTTTTATGATAATATAAAAGAAAGTTTGGAAGTTGTTTTTATTAAAGTTAAATCCCATAAGGGAGTTGAGCTTAATGAATATGTTGACAAACTTGCAAAGGAGGCAATATGAGAAAATCTTGGGATCAATATTTTATGGACATAACAAAACTTGTGGCAAAAAGATCAACTTGCGACAGGGCCTTTGTAGGATGTGTCCTTGTAAATTCAGACAACAGAATTGTATCCACAGGCTATAATGGTTCTTTAGCCGGCAATCCCTCTTGTGATGAAATAGGACATACTATGCGTGATGGTCACTGTATAGCTACAATTCATGCGGAGATGAACGCCCTTTTATATTGTGCCAAGGAAGGTATATCAGTTAAAAATTGCAAGTGTTATGTAACTCATTTTCCATGTTTAAATTGTACAAAGGCACTTTTACAGGCGGGTATAAAAGAAATATATTATTTAAATGCTTATAGGGTTGATCAATATGCCCTTGAGCTTATAGAAAAAAATAATATAAAACTCGTAAAAATGGAAGAAGGCTTGAAAGATTAAAAAGGGAGGATAAAGATGAAAAAATTTGTAAATGACTTTAAAGCTTTCATTTCAAAGGGAAATGTAGTTGACATGGCTATTGGTGTTATAATAGGTGGCGCTTTCGGAAGTATAGTAACATCTCTTGTAAATGATATAATGATGCCTATTTTTGGAAAATTAACAGGAGGAAATGACTTCAGCCAAATGTTTTATGCCCTTGATGGAAAGGACTATCCCAATTTAGCAGCAGCAAAAGAAGCAACTGCAACCTTTGCTTATGGAAGTTTCATTCAAAATGTGGTCAACTTTTTAATAATTTCTTTTGTAATATTTGTTATAATAAGCCAAATTGCAAAATTTAAAAGTAAAATAAAAAAACCGACAGACGAAAAAGTAACAAGTAAAATCTGCCCTTACTGCAAGAGTGAAATAAACATTGAAGCAACAAGATGCCCTCACTGCACATCAGAATTAAATGAATCAATTAAATAAAATAAATTTAGAAAAAATAATAGAGATTTTAAGAGACCACAAACCGCTGCCAGTGGACGTAAAAAAAAGATATGCGGTTTTAATTCCCCTTATATTGGTGGATGGAGAAATTCACGTTCTTTTTGAAAGAAGATCGGATTCATTAAGAACACAACCAGGAGAAGTTTCTTTTCCCGGAGGAAAGATTGAAGCCTTTGAAGAAGAAAAAGAGGCGGCAATAAGAGAAACCTGCGAAGAACTTTTAATAGAAAAAAATAAAATAAAAATTTTTGCCCAGGGAAATTTTTTAGTAAATCCCAATAGGGAAATAATTTACACTTTTATAGGTCTAATTGATGAAGAATTTTATAAGATAAAAGCAAATAAAGATGAAGTGTCTTATGTTTTTACAGTTCCTCTAAGTTTTTTCTTGGAAAATTCTCCCGATGCTTATAAAACCAGTATAAAAATTACAAAAGAACCGGGCTTTCCCTACGATTTAATTCCCAATGGAGAAAATTATAAATTTAAAAGATATGGAGAAATAGTGGAATTTTACCACTATAAAGAAGAAATAATCTGGGGTTTTACTGCAAAAATGATTAGAAACTTCACGGACATAATTTCCCAAAAGTTTACAAAAATTTAATCAACTTGTAATATAAAAAAATAAATCGCTATTTAACAGGCTTAGATAAGATAAAAAAAATAAATTTCAAAAAATTATTTTTTTTAAAACTTATTTAAGTCTGTATTTTATTGAACTTTTAAAGTGTAACAAAAAAGTTACAAAAAATTTGACAATTAAACTTTTATAAATTATACTCAAAACTATGAAAAGTTACAAAATAGTAACATTTCATGAGAATTGGAGGTTTTTTATGAAAGAACGAAATATTAACGGGAGAATTAGAAAAATTATCCTTTTGTCCCTATTTGTAATAGCAATTGTGACAATGGGTTTTTCAACAGCTCTCGGAAAAAATGTCGTGCTTAACATTAATGGACAAGAAAAAAATATAGTAACATATTCAAAAACAGTAGAAGAATTTTTAAAAACTGAAAAAATTGAATTAAAAAATAGAGAATTAGTTGATCCGGACTTGGATACAGAAATAGTAGACAAGATGGAAATAAAAATTATTTCTCCCAAGTCATATATAATAAAAGACGGAAACAAAACTCTTATAACTGAAGCTCAAGGAGAGAGCGTAGGCGATGTACTTAGAGATTTAGGAATAGACCTAAATGAATTTGATAGAGTAAATCCCTCAGTTACTGAAAAAGCAACTCAAGGAATGACAATTAAAGTTGACAGAATAGAAAAGAGAAGCACAGAAGAAGAAGTTGAAATAAACTTTGAAAGCAAAGAACAAAAAAATGATCAAAAATATGAATCAGAAGTAAACATCATACAAATTGGCGTAAAAGGACTTCAAAGAAACACCATTGAAACAACATACGTTAATGGAGTTCCTTCAAAAGTTGAAGTTGTAAAAAGTCAAATAATTCAAGAACCCGTTGACGAAATAAAAGAAGTGGGAACAAAAAAACCACAAGCAAAGGGCCTTGAAGGCAAAAAAGTAAAAGCAGTTTATGTAATGCAGGCAACAGCCTATGACCCAACAGCAGGATCAAGAACCGCCATGGGTACTCGTGCAAGAGTAGGTGCCGTAGCAGTAGACCCAAGAGTAATACCCCTAGGATCAAAACTTTACATTGAATCAATGGACGGATTTCCAACCTATGGATATGCAGTAGCAGAAGATACAGGCGGTGCAATAAAAGGTAAAAGAATAGACTTATTCTACAACACCAACGCACAAGCAAACAGATTCGGAAGAAGAAATGTAAAAGTATATGTAATTGAATAATTTAAAAATAAAGCCGCAAAACAACTTGCGGTTTTTTTAATTTAAGAATAAAAAATAAAATTTACCAAGAAAGTGAATAATAAAAAAACATAAGGGTAAATATATAATGGTTAAAAATTTGGGAGGTAAATATATGAAATTAACACAAACAGTACAATCAGGAGATTGGAAAAACGAAAAACACGTACCTGCACTTCATGCAGAAAAATCAGAAGGATGCTTAAAAATTCATGCACTTGTAGGAGAAGAAGTAGAACATCCTAATACTCTTGAACATCATATAGGTTGGATAAAAGTATTTTTCCAACCGGAAGGAGCAAAATTTCCAACAGAAGTAGGCTCATATACATTTAGCGCTCACGGAGAAGAAGAAATTTGTTCTAAACCAGAAGTAAATGTATGCATAAAAACTGAAAAATCAGGTCTAGTTTATGCACTAAGCTATTGCAACATTCACGGACTTTGGGAAAATTCATTAGAAATCTAAAACTTAAAATAAAAAGACCTTATATGGCAATAAAACCTATAAGGTCTTTTTTAATTTGCATAAAAAAAATAAAAATAAAAATGTAGATTTAAAAATAAATTTTAAATCAAATGTGGATTTTGTTTTCTCACCCGACACACGCGGACCGGTAAACCGGTCCCTACAAATCACAAAAATAAATCTTCGCAAATAAATGTAGGGACCAATTTATTGGTCCGACGGCGTCAGCCGAATCAATAGAAATAAAATAAAAAAATGAAAAAAGGTATGTTGAAAATTTTAAAATAAATGCTTCACGTAGAGCGTAAAAATAATTTATAAAAAATGTTAAGCTTTTTCTCTCACATTATACACGCGGACCGGTAAACCGGTCCCTACAAGATTTTCAAGGGTTATGGTGAAAATAAATTTGTTTAAAATGAAAGGATTTCTTAAATAATGTAAAATAAATTTTAATTCAAATATTTATTTTTTCTCCCACGCGACATAAACGGACCGACAGCAAATATCTGAAATTGGTCCGACGGCAAATCCAATTAAATAAAAAGGAATGGAATAAAAATTCTCACGAAAAATTATCTTCCATTCCTTTCTTTATAAAATCTCATTTCTTCAAAAAAATTTGAAATTAATCTGTTGGACTCGTCCTTTAAAACACCTCTTACAACTTCGACTTTATGATTTAAGCCTTCTCTATTTAAGATATTAAGATTAGACCCAGCAGCACCCATTCTGAGGCTGTCACAGCCTATTACAAGAGTTTTAATACGAAATAGGACCATAGCACCGGCGCACATGGAACAGGGCTCTAAATTGACGTACATGCGTCCACCTTCAAGGTGGTAAGTTTTTAAATTTTTCGCCGCCATTTTTAAGGCCCGTATTTCCGCATGCTCTGTGGCATCTTTTAAAGTTTCCTTTAAATTGTAACCGTAACCTACAATTTTATTATCAAGGGTTACTATAGCTCCAACAGGGACTTCACCAAGGCTGTAGGCTTTTTTTGCCAGCCTTAAGGTAAGTTTCATAAAATATATATCATTCATGTTTTTCAATTTCTTTTAAAATATCTATTCCTCTAAGCATTTTCTTAATATTTTTAATGTCTAACAAAATTACTTTTTCTCTTCTTAACTTTTTCTTTTCATTATCCGTCATAAGAGATGTGTTTATAAATAAAACAGGCTTTGCATTTTTTGCATAGGTTCCTGTAAATTCTTTTATTAATTTATCTATGGCATCTTGAGGCAAAGTTTTATGTTCTGGATATTTTTTAACTTCAACGGCGTATCTTTTATTGCCTTTTTTAGCCCAAAAATCAAAGCCTAATTTGATATTTTCATCTTCAAAACCTTCAACTTCGTAACCAGTTTTTTTAAGAGCAATGGAAGCAAGTTTTTCTTCTGTAACCTCAAGATCTAAAATTTTTAAAGCTTTAAGTAAATTTTCAGGTCTGATTTTAAAAATTCCCGTGCAGTCGTCAATTTTATAATTTTCATTTTTAAAATCAAAACCTATTAAAATTCCATCCACAACATTAAAATATCCGTGAGCAATGGCATTTCTAATGTGCCTTAAAAGACTTTTGGTCTTGGATTCATTTTCATAGCGAGTTAAAATTATTTTTTGACAATTGGTGCAAATCTCATCTCTATAAAAATTTACAATTAAAGGATTTATATAGTCTAAAAAAGCCACATCTTCTTTTTTAAGATTCATATTTTCCATTACAATATCAAAGGAAAAATCATCAAAATCTATGGACTCCACCATATCATTTTTTGAAGATTGAATGGAATTTATATTGGGAACATACCAAAGAAGATATTCTATTGCCATAAGCATATCTCGAGAAAGAATTAAAGGATATTCTTTGTGGAAAATTGAATATTTCTTTTTATTTTTGCAATTATCAAACTCAAAACCAGTAAAAGATAAGTCAACAGGCTTCAAAAAATCACCTCTAATTCATTATACTATAAAGCTTATATATATTTTATGACCTATTTTTGATAAAATAAAGGGCAGGGAGGACCTATGGCGAAAAAAAAGAAGAAAAAAATCGGTTGTTTGAGTTTTTTGTTAATTCCCATATTTTTATTTCTTTTAATTGTACAAAATGCTCAGAAAAATCAGATAGATATAAAAAAAGAATACATAGAAAGTACAAAAGATTTAGCAATAGAAGTTTCCAACCAATATGGACTTTTTCCATCAGTAACCCTTGCCCAATCCGCCCTTGAAAGTAATTACGGAAGAAGTAAGCTTTCTTCTGAATATAATAATTATTTTGGCATAAAGGGTAAAAAAGATACAGTAGCCTTGGAAACGGAAGAATATATAAATGGCAAGTCTGTTAAGCAAAAGGAAAATTTCAGAAAATATAAATCCAAAAAAGATTCTTTTTACGATTATGGAAATTTAATAGGAAGTAAAAAGAGATATAAAAAAGTCCTGCAAGCCAAAACTTATAAGGAGGCCATAGGAGAAATAAAAGCTGCAGGCTACGCAACTGACCCTAAATATGCAGAAAAAGTCATAAGAATTATTGAAAAATATAAATTAAATGACTTAGATATAAGCTTTAAAAAGTAAAAATTTTAAATTTAAGAATTACTTAACTTGAGTCTTAAAAAAATCAGTTATACAATAGAAAAAGAATTTTATATTATTTAAAAATTTAAGGAGGAAATATGAAAGTTTGTGAACTTACCCTTGTACCCCTAGGACAAGGAACAAGTTGTTCTAAATATGTAGCAGGAGCTCTTGACAGCATTAAAGACATGGAAGGAATACAATATGAATTAAACCCCATGGGAACAGTAATAGCAGCAGAAGAACTTTCTACACTATATAAAGCTATAGAAATTATGCAAGAATCTGTATTTAAAAAAGGAGCGAACAGAGTTTATTCCGTAATAAAAATCGACGACCGAAGAGACAAAGAAAGAGATTTTCACGAAAAAATCAAATCCGTAGAAGAAAAATTGGAGAAATAATGAAGAAAACTTCCCTTATTTTTTTCCTTGCAGGGCTTTTACTTTTTACTAACCTAACCCTTGTAGAAGGAGCTCAGACTAAGGAAAAAGAAAACAATCAAACAGTCATAGAAGAAAATCAAGGACCAGTAAGAGATCAACCAATACTCGTTCCCACAAAAGAAGGACCCTTAAACGCCACCTTTGAAGAATATAACAAAATAATGGAGCTGGAAAAACTTCCATCTTCAGATCTGGGAAAGTCCTTTTTACTTGGAGACTACAAGAGCGGAAAAATCTTGGAATATAACAACATAGACGAAGTAAGACCCATGGCATCCACATCGAAACTTGTAAGCGTATATGTAATTTTAGATAAAATAAAAGAAGGAAACCTAAGCTTAGATGACCTAGTAACCGTAGATCATGAAAGCTCAGTCCTTATAGGTTCAACCTACAAATTAAAAGAAAACGATCAAAAAACCGTAAGAGAACTTTTAGATGCAACCATGGTAGTTTCGGGGAATGATGCAATAACAGCCCTAAGCAAAAAAGTAGCAGGCTCAGTTGAAAACTTTGCAGTCCTTATGAATGATAAATGTAAAAAACTTGGGCTTACAAACGCACACATGGTAAACCCAACAGGGCTTACAGACTATACCATAGAAGACTATAACAAGATGACAACAAGAGAAATGTTTATCCTTGCAAGAAGTTTAATCCACGACTATCCTGAAATTTTAAACTACTCGAGCATAAAAATCTTGGAAGATCCCCAAAGAAATTATAAAGAATACAACACCAATCCCCTTCTCGGAATACTTCCTCAAATAGACGGACTAAAAACAGGAAACACCAACGCCGCCGGCAGAGTATTAATAGCAACAGGTCTTAACAAGGGAAAAGAAAAAGAAAGTGAAGACACAAGGCTTATAGGAATTGTAACAGGCTCAACAAACGACTTTAAAAGATTTGTCCTGGCAAAGAGAATAATGGAAAATGGCTTTAAAAAATATTCATGGACAATATTAGGAGCAGAAGAAAACTCAAAAGGAAAAATCCAAATAGAAAACGCCCTGAAAAAAGAATATGACGTATATATAGAAAAGCCCATGAGCTTGCTTTTAGATAAAGAAGAAAAAGTTCAAGAAAAAATCCAACTTGACACCATGAAAGCCCCCTTAAAAGAAGGAACAAAAGTTGGAACAATAATTTATTCCATAGACGGAAAAGAAATAGGAAAAAATAATTTAGTAGTAAAAGAAGAAGTGCGAGAAAAGGGAATCTTAAACAAGATTATGCAAATATACAGAGACATCTTTTACAACATGGAAAAATCGGCAGCATAAATAAAAAAATTACCAAAGAGACTTAAGAGGTCTCTTTTTTATTTGCAAAAAAAATATAAAACAAATTCAATGTAGTCAATGTAGGGACCAATTTTGAAGCTCTAACCCGATTTTTTAAAAAAAATCGTGGTAGGTCTCATGCAACTATTTGCCCAAATCTTTGATTTGGTTGCAAATATCCGCTATTGGTCCGGCGGCGAAGGCGAATTAAATAAAAAAATATATAGAAAGATCAAAAAAATTGAAAAAAACATGTAAATGTCATCCTTTCGGGTGATGTGCAAAAAATAAAAACAATCTATTATAAGGATATGAAGGATTAATTACATATTTTTAAAAGGAAAATTAAAAAAGCAGGTATTATAAAAATATAAAAGCATTGAGACTTTCATTTGCAAAAAATTTTTGGGAAAAATTTAAAGGGGTGCTATTATGAAAAATTTAAAGAAAAAAAACATGATTTTAAAATTTATGGTCTTATCTATAATCTCTTCAGCTTTTATTTTAAGCGGATTTAAAGCTTATAAACCTGTAAAAATTTATGCAAATGATGAGCTTATAAAATCAGACCAAGAGCCCTTTATCTTAGATTCCAGAGTTTTTCTTCCCCTTAGGGCAGTGGCTGAAAATCTTGGGGCAAAAGTAACTTACAAAAAGGAAAATAAAAGCATAAATATAGAGAGGGATGACAGTAATATTTATCTTGCAATTGGTGATGATATGGCTTGGATTTCAAATAAAAAAATGGCAGGGCCGGCTTTACTTGATTGTCCCCCCATTATTAAAAACAACAGAACTTTTCTTCCTTTAAGGTCTGTGGCTGAACTTTTGGGAATGATTGTAGAATGGGATGGAAATATAAGGGCAGTCTATATTAACGAAAAGTCAAATTTGCCTAAATACATTAATGAAAATAATGCAGCTAGTGAAGTTTTACTAAGGTTAAAAGAACTTCAAATTATTGATGACAAGGCTTATGTTACTGATGTTAAGAAATATTCAGTAAAGTTTTTAGATGAAAGTGACCAAGGTTATTTTGTAAGCGTGAGAAAGGACAATCCTATAGATAAGGACTTGTCAGAGCTTGTTGGACAATATTTTATTAATGACGTTGGAACTTTGCTTTTAGAGTACGATCCACTTAAGGACGATTTTAAATTATTAATTGGAGTTAATTAAAACAAAAAGGGCTTTAGTGGAATATATTTTCCAATAGCCCTTTTTAAGTTATTCAAATTATTTTAATTTTTAAAAAATTATAAAATCAATCATCCTCTATTACAAAACCTGTAATGCGAGCTTGTATTGCAAGTTGTGTTCGAGTTTTAAAGCCTGTTTTATTTAAAAGGTGTCCTATGTGAGTTTTCACTGTATTTTCTGAAATTTTTAGTCTTTTCGCAATTTCTTCATTACCAACTCCTGTTGTAAGAAGACGAAGGACTTGAATTTCTCTTGGGGTTAGGTCAGCTGAGTCTACAAGTCCAAGTTTAACTTTTGGTGTTTCTTCAGGATAAATGGATTCTCCACATAGAGTTCTTTCAATAATTTCCAAGATTGTTTTTTCGGAGACTTCTTTATACCAAAAACTTTCAATTCCTATTTTTTTTGCTCTTTCCATCCAAGAAACTTCAGGCATACTTGTTACGGCTATTATTTTTAAGTCTGGTTTCAGTCTTTTTATTTTTTCCGCTGCATCAAGACCGTTAGATCCGTCTTGCATGAGTATGTCCATAATTACCAGGTCTATGTCTCCATTTAAGGCATAGGTGTCTGCAAACATAGCACTGTCTATAGAGTGTACGACTTGATAGTTGGGAGATTTGTCAATATAAAGTTTAAACAGTTCTCTTGATACAAATTGATCGTCTACAATCATTATTTTATAAGTCATAATTTTCTCCTTTAAGCCAAGATAAATCCAGTTTAAAATTTGGGTCTGTATAGATTTTCATTTCTCCATTGTAAATTTTTAAGCGTTGGCGAATATTTTTAAGTCCGCCTTTTTCTTCAAGAGGCAGTTGGGGAGCTTTGCCGTCATTTATTATTTGACAATAAACTTTTGAGTCGTCTTCTTCCAAATTTATCCAAACATTTTTTGCTTCTCCATGTCTTATGGCATTGTTTAAGGCTTCATGGACTATGCCAACCAGGATATTTAAGTCTCCTTCTGATTTTGGAAGTTGCCCTTTAAGATGGATTTCAACATCTATGGCTTTGGCTGTAGAGATTAGCTTTTCCCATGAAGACTTAGTTGAGGTGGAATCTTTTTTTTCTTTTAAAATCAAAAGACTTTCTTGCCAAAGTTGGATTAATTTATTTCTATCTTCTTTATTTTTATTGGGTTTTTCCAAGTAGTGTTTAAAATAAATTAAAGATTGACCAATTTTGTCATGGATATTAATTTTTGCCTGCAAAATTTCTTTTTGCCTTGTGTATTGGCTAACATTTTTTTGATAATCTTTAAGGCGAAGATTGGAGGCTTTAATCTCCATGTTTTTATTTTTGATCTTTTCTAACAAGTCCCATTCAAGGCTTATATCATAGGCTAAGGTTTCTCTAACTAAGTTATGATAAACAATTTCTATGAGCCAAATTTTATTGTCGCTTTCAATAATTATGGGATTGTCTTGTAAAACACTTGCTTGGGCTTTAATTTTTTTCTCTCTTACGGCTTTTTCACAGGCAAGATCATTGACAAGTCTTTTGCCGAAAACTTGGTAGCTTATTTCTTGCATTTTTCTGTTGACCAAAAGAGGTGTTCCATCTAATTTAGAAAAGCATATTCCGTCAGGAAGATTATCCATACTTTCTTTTATGGAGTTTTTTCCTATTTGTTTCTTTCTATCGTTTAAAATTTTTTTAATAAAGAAAATTTCCAGGAAAAAAACACATAAAATATAAAAAATAAAGCCATATATACTGGAGTTTAAAAAAATCTTAGCTATAAAGATTTTTCCACTACCGATTTCTGCTAAGGTTTGTGCAGGTAAAAGACTTGCCAAGGAAAGCAGAAGACTGTATAAAAAGCTATAGGATTTTATTTTAATGTCAGACCTTTCTACGGCAACTTCTATGCTAACGGTTAGAAGCAAAAGACTTATGATAAAGATAACTGAAAGATAAAAGTTGTTTAAACTAAGTAAAGTCATTCAATCACCCCTTTAATTTTAATAATCCAGTAGGGATTTTCCTTTTCCAAATTTTCAAAGACTGAAATTTTAGATTCTGATTCTATTTTTTTAATAAGTTTTTCTATAGAGAACAATTTAGAAGAATTTATACGAATTATAAGCTCCAAATCAGTCTCATTTTTTTCAAACAGTAAAGATATGGAATAGAGAAAATTAAGATGAAGTTCTAAAATATTTTGAAAGATTTCGTAAATATAAAGACAGCTTTGTGCATCTAAGCTATCTTCTACCTGCCAATCAAAAAAAACTTCAACACCTTTTAACTTTAAATAATCTAAAGATTCCCAGAAAGCAAGGCGAACTTCAGAGAGGGGAAGATTTTTTTATTTTTTGAAAGCAAAAACAAATTTGAATATCTTTTGATATAAACGTTAAAGATAGAGGCATTCTTTAGAGCTTTTTCAAATTCAAATTCATTTTCTGGCAGATGTTCTATTATTTTTTTAAGATGGTTAAATTGAGGATTTAGTTTTTTGTCAATGTAAGACCTTATTTCATTTTGCTCTTCAAGTTTCGCCATATTTTCTTTAAGTTTATTGTCTGCAATAAGAAGGTCATTTTCATTCATTAAATTCTCGTTTAAAGCAAAAAGTTTTCTTTTAAGAGAATTAAGTTCTTTTAAGTTGATAAACCAAAATGCTATGCCACCATTAATTGTGGCACTTTCAAGAAGAGTATCCTTATTAATAAGGCTGGGGTTTCCCAAGGCTTTTTTTATTAGGGATGGGCTAACCTTGGGACCTTCCTTGGGAGAAAAAACAATTTTTTCATCCAAGTTCATTATGCCTATATTTAGAGAGGACAGCTTTAAAAAACGGTCATAGCCCCTGTTTGAAGGCAATAGTCTTGTAAACACTAAAGATTCAATAAATAAAATGACAATTAATATATTAAACTCTGCACTTTTAAAAGAGATTTTAATAAAGTAAAAGTATTTCCAATCACTGATGTATAGAAAAGTATAAATTGCCCAAATAATTAAAATTAAATTAGGAATCAATATACTTTTTAAGCTTGTTGTGCTTAAAGCTGGTCTAAACGTAAGAATTACAGAGCCGACTCCTAAGATGCTTATATAAATAAGTATTATGTAAAAAAGGGGGCCATATTGACTTATGCCGTTTTGAGTTGATGTGAAAGCTAAGTTATGAAAATCATTGGTCAAAATAAGTAAAATAAATGTTTCTGTGGGGATCCATAAAAGATTCCACCACTTATTTATAGGCTCTCTTTCAGATTTTGCAATTAAAAGACATGTAAAAAATACAAGGTGAACTATATTTAGAGAGAAAAAATAGTAAAAGTTTCTAACATGATTCATAGCCACAGGATTGTTAATTAATATTTCGTACTTTAAAGTTCTCGTGGCCAGGTAGCCAATAAGCAGAAAACTGATACTCCTAATGCGGGTTATAGAAGAAGTTCTCAAAATTCTGTTTTCCATGTTACGTTTCCAAAAGAGAATTACGTAAGTATATAAAGCGAAGACCGGAACATTGACAGAAAAGTTAAGCAAATGAAAGTATTCCAAAATATGTAATAGAGCTGCCATAAGGACAAAAACTATGGACAGGCAATAGGTGAAAATTTCTTTGCGGTACATATTAATCTCCTTTCATTTAATCTAAAATTTATTAGGGTAAAAAATTACCCTTTTAAAACAATTCTATTTTTATTTATTATATCAAAATAAGTTAAAAAATAATGAATTAAAATAAAAGTCTTAAGGGAAATTTACCAATAAGAATTAAAAAAATGTAAATTAAATATATAAGGTATTTTTACAAAAAATCTTTATTATTATAAAATAAAAATAGAAAATATATAAATTATAAAAAGGGGGACTTAATTTATGGAAAGAACAATTAGAGTTAAAGGAATTGGAAAATTATCTGTTAAGCCGGATACTATTAGAATTAATATGGAAGCTACATACTTAAGCCCAAATTATGAAGGAGCCCTAACACAATCTGCAAGTGATATGCAAGATTTAAGAAATACAGTTGAAAGCGCAGGCCTTGATTCCAAGAATCTTAAAACCACGAGCTTTTCAATTGATTCAGAATATGAGGGCTATCATGATAAGGAAAATAATTACAGAAGAAGATTTTTAGGTTATAAATACACTCACTTCTTATATATTCAATTTCCTAGTGACAATAAAAAATTGTCTAAAGTATTGACTGCACTTGCGAAAAGCCATGTAAATGTTGAATTTTCTATAAAATATACTGTAAAAGATACGGAAGCGGCAAAAAATCAATTACTTGCTAAGGCTGTAGAAGATTCTAAGAGAAAAGCTGAAATATTAGTTGAAGCTAGTGGGCTTTTTTTAGGAAATTTAATTTCTATTGATTATTCTTGGGGAGAAATAAAGATGTTTTCAGAGCCTATGAACAAGTCCCTTATGTCTAAAAATTTAATTTATGAAGCATCATATAACTTTGAAATTGAACCTGACGACATTGATATGGAAGATACAGTTACTTTAATTTGGGAAATAAAATGATAGGCAATATGTTTAAAGGGAAAAGATATTTTAATAAATACTATAATTAAAAAGAGATGTAAGATGAGCTTAAAAAATAAAAAATTTATTTTATCTTTAATAATTTACTTTTTTTCTTTTGTTTTCACATATTTTTTATTTTTCTTTATTGAAAAAATTTATTTTATCCCAATTTTAAACAACTCTATAATAATTTTTAATTTTATAAGTTTTATCTCTTGCCAAATATTTTTTGTAATAAATTTATTTAAGCTTAAAAATAAAGAGTTTTTAAAAATATTATTTTTTATTTTAATTGTAATTTTAGCCTTCCTCTGGCTGTATATTATGGCAATATTAAGTATTTTTGCCGTCAAGGATAATAATCCTTTTTTATTTGAGAATCAAAAATACTATTATGTAAATGAAGGTTGGCTTGATCCTTATTATGAGATATATAAGAAAAAATTTTTTACTATGGATAAGTTAAATGAAAAGGAAATTGAAAAGATTTTTTCTGATTTAAATGATATAAAAGATGAAGGGGCAAGGGATATTTTAAAAATTATTAAAGAAAAAGGTAAACCAGATATTAAAAATAAAACACCAAAAGAAAAGGTTGATACAGGCAAAGAAAAAGAAGCAGAACCAGAAATAGCTGATGACGATGTAGCAGAAGAACCTTTAAAAGAAAATGAGGAAGAGGATTATAAAAACAAGCAAAAAATTGTGGATAAATTTTCTTTTAAAGATTCTAAGAAAATTGAAAATTCTGATTTTGCCCTATTGGAAGTTGACCATGCAGGGCCGAGGACTCATTGGTTTTTTGTAAAAATTAAGGATGAAAAACTTATTTTTATTTCAGAATTAGAGGACACAAGTCCAAGTTTTGAAGGTAAGGTTGACCATAAGGGAAATATATATTTAACTTTTAAAGATATTAATGGAAATATTAATAGATATAAGTCCCAGGACGGGGGAAGGACTTGGGAAACTTATAAATAAAATTTTAAAAATTTTCTTGTTTTTATTTTTATTTTTAATATAATATTTTTTGGGAATGAAGTTCTCCCAAGATTTTTCTGAACTGCTATAAGCTGATGACTTCTGTATTTTAACGGAAGAGTCAGCTTTTTTTATTTTATAGGAGGTTTTATGTTAATATCCCTGGGTTTAATATTATTAATTGGAATGGGCCTTGCACAAGTGTGCAAAAAGTTAAAAATACCTAATATTATAGGAATGCTCTTTACGGGCATAGTTTTGGGACCCCATTTTTTAAATTTATTGGACAATAAAATTCTTTTAATTTCTCCGGAGCTTAGAAAGATGGCTTTAATTGTAATTTTAATAAAGGCTGGTCTTTCTCTTGATATAAAAGATTTAAAAAAAGTTGGACTTTCTGCTGTTTTATTATCTTTTTTGCCGGCAAGTTTTGAAATTTTAGCCTATGTAATTTTTGCAAGGATTTTTTTATCTATGACTTTAGTTGAAGGGGCCATGCTTGGAGCGGTTATGGCTGCTGTTTCTCCCGCAATTGTAGTGCCAAGAATGGTAAGACTTATGGAGGAGGGCTATGGGGTTAAAAAATCCATTCCTCAGATGATTTTAGCAGGGGCTTCCTGTGATGATATTTTTGTTTTGGTTTTATTTTCCTCATTTTTTTCTATGGCAAAGGGTCAAGATCCTAATTTAATGAGCCTATTTAAAGTCCCTCTTTCTATTATCATTGGGATTTTATTAGGGGCATTAGTCGGTTATATTTTATATTTATTTTTTGAGAGTTTATATGAAAAAGATGAATATATTAGAAATACTGTAAAGGTTATTATTATTCTGGCAATTTCTTTTATCCTGTGTTCAGGAGAAGATTTACTTAAGGATATAATTCCTTTTTCAGGTCTTTTAGCTGTGGTTTCCATGGCTTCTCTTATAAGAATTAAGTCCAATGATTTTGTAGTGGAAAGGTTGGGTCAAAAATTCGGAAAGCTTTGGATTTTTGCGGAAATTTTATTATTTGTCCTTGTGGGAGCTGAAGTTGATATAAGCTACATGACAAAGATAGGTCCATTGGGACTTATATTAATTTTTGCAGGTCTTATTTTTAGAAGTCTTGGGGTATTTATTTCAGTAAACCCAGGAAAATTAAAAAATAAAGAAAAATTGTTTTGCATTTTTTCATACCTACCCAAGGCTACAGTTCAGGCTGCTATAGGCTCTGTAGCCTTAGGAGCGGGTCTTAAAAGTGGTATGGCAATATTATCTATGGCTGTTCTTGGAATAATAATTACAGCGCCTTTAGGAGCCTTTTTAATTGATTTGTCTTATAAAAAGTTTTTACAAAAAAATTTTTAAATTCTATTTGACAGGAGAGAAAAATTATATTATTATTCTCACAATAGTTTAAATTTTATAATAAAAATTTGAAAAAACGAGTAGGTCTATGGAAACTTACAGAGAGTGAGCGGTTGGTGAAAGCTCACAGTTAAAGTGGATTCGAAAATCATTTTTCTTTTGCAAGTCTGAAAATAGTAAGATTTGACGCTTTGGTAGGCGTTATCTATACCCGGCATTGATTGATGCTTGAGAGCTTATTATTTTAATAAGAATAAAAGGTGGTAACGCGGAAAATTTCGTCCTTTGTCTATAAGACAAAGGATTTTTTTATTGCATAAAATTTAAATTAATCAAAAAAAAGGAGATTTAAAATGAAAAAATTAACAAGAAGTGAGTTTTTACAATTAAGCATTATGTTGTTTGGTCTGTTTTTCGGAGCCGGCAATTTAATTTTTCCGCCCCTTTTAGGAAATCAAGCGGGTTCTTACACTTTCACTGCTCTTTTAAGTTTTGCTGTAACGGCGGTTGTTTTTCCCGTTATAGGAGCTATAGTAGTTGGTAAAACGGACGGCCTTTCAAACTTGGCAAATAGAGTGGGACCTGTTTTTTCTATTGTTTTTACAACAGCAATTTATATATCCATAGGGCCCGGCTTAGGTATACCAAGAGCGGGAAGTGTTCCTTTTGAAATGGCAATAGCTCCTTATATTCCTCAAGGTTTTAATATAAATCTTGCAAGGCTTATTTATACCTTTGTATTTTTCTTAGTTGCCCTTTTAATTTGCCTTAAGCCTAATGAACTTGTAAAAAGAGTTGGAAAATATTTAACTCCTGCCCTTTTAATTATGATTTTTTTAATGTTTGTGAAAATTGTTTTTGTAGGCAAGAATATAAGCGGTCCTGTTGGAGATTATGAATCATCACCCTTAGTTAAGGGATTTCTTTCAGGCTATGACACAATGGATGCCGTTGCTGCTTTAAATTTTGGATATGTAATAGCTCTTGCTATTAGGAGATTTGGAGTTGAAGATAAAAATCAAGTTACAAAATATACAATAAAAGCTGGAGTTTTAGCTGGCCTTGTATTATTTATAGTTTATGCAATGTTAAGCTCAATAGGTATGTTAACATCAGGAATGTTTGCAGGATCTGAAAATGGAGCAGTGGTTCTTACTAAGGCAATTAAACTTGCTTATGGAGATTTTGGTTTATTTTTACTTGCAGGAATATTTACTCTTGCTTGTTTAACAACTTGTGTAGGACTTATTACCAGTGGAGGAGAATATTTCCACCATTTATTTAAGGAAAAATTGTCTTATAGGGCTTGGGTTTTAATTTGGACCTTTTTCTCCTTTGTTGTGGCAAATTTCGGATTAAATAACTTACTTGCATTTTCAGTGCCTATTTTAATCTTAATTTATCCTGTTGCCCTTGTTTTAATTGTTATGGGTATAAGCCACGACTATGCAAATTACACGAGAGCAAGTTATTTAGTAGCTGCATTTTTTTCCGTAAGTCTTCCTTTTATACAAATGCTTGATAAGACTTTTAAAGTAAGTCTTCCCCTATTTACAGACTTGGAAAAATCCCTTCCCTTAGCAGCAGAAGGTCTTTCATGGCTTCTTCCAACTTTTGTAGCACTTGTTTCAGTAAGTCTTTTAAGGAAGTTTTACGATTTGATATTTTATAATGGAAAGGAAACTGCATAAAAATTTTCTCCAATAAAAATTATTTGTTATAATAGAAACGATATATTTAAAGGAGATGTAAATTTTGAAACAATTAAAGAACGAAGAACTAAGATGGGTGCAGATTAATTTTAATTCTTTATTTTTGTTTTTTCTTACAGGTATTTGCACAGGCCTCGTTATAACTTTTTATAAGGTGGGCATTGATAAGTTTGCAAAACTTGTTACAGGGTTTTTAAAAAATTATGGCTCTAGTCCCATGGGAAAAATAATTTTTATTTCAGCCTTTTTCATAATGGCAAGTATAATTTATTTTTTTACAAAAGTTGATCCCAATATAAAAGGATCGGGAATACCTATAATATTCGGTGTACTTGATAAGAAATTCAATGTAGACTGGAAAAAAACTTTACCTATGAAATTTTTCACCAGTATAGTTACAGTTGGTTCTGGTTTAACTTTAGGAAGAGAGGGCCCTTCAGTGCAAATGGGAGGTCTTGTAGGTCAAGCTGTTCACCAAATAGGTAAGTCAGTTGAGGAGAGAAGAGTTTTTGTTGGGGCTTCATCAGGAGCGGGTTTTGCCGTTGCCTTTAACGCTCCACTTTCAGGTATTATGTTTGCCGTTGAAGAAATTTATAAAAAAACAAATAGAAAGATTTTTTTAAGTTCTTCAGTTACAGTTTTTTCTGCAATAATAATTTCAAATATGTTACTTGGAAATCATCCTACTCTTGAAAATATTCCAAAGATAAAAGCTCTTGGACTTTCAGCTTACAGCCATATATTTTTTCTTGGACTTTTAACTGGTCTTTCGGGAGTTTTGTATAATAAGGTAATTATAGGCAGTAAAAAATATGGTGAAAAAATCAAAATTAATCCCTTTGTAAAATTTGTGATTCCTTTTTTAGTAACTGCAATTTTTTTACTTATGGATATAAATTTATTTGGATCGGGAGAACATTTTATTTTTTATCCCCTAAGTCAAAATGCTGAGCCTTTAAGATTAATTTATTACTATTTTATGAAATTATTCTTACTTGCCATCATCTTTGCCGTAGGTTGTCCTGGAGGAAGTTTGGTTCCTCTTCTTGCTATGGGTTCTTTAGTTGGAAATATTTATGGCTCAATCCTTGCAGGTGCGGGAATAATCACACCGGATTTAATTCTTACTTTTTCAATCTTAGGTATGTGCGGACAATTTTCATCTATAGTAAGAGCTCCTTTAACAGGAATAGTTTTAATTCTTGAAATGACAGGAGGCTCTTTTGACTATCTTTTAGCAGTAGCAATAGTTGCCATGCTTTCCTATACTCTTGCGGAAAGTCTACATTCAAAACCATTCTACAGTCACCTTTATGAGATGATGGTGGGAAAAAATTAAGATGAATATTTTTGATTTTAAAGAAGAAAAAAGAGAAAATGAACTTATAGATATTTTATGTAGAGAGAAAAATTTAAGAATAGAAAGAATTTTATCCTACGGACAAACAAGTGACTGGATGATACAAGATGAAGATGAATGGGTCCTTGTTATTAAGGGAAAGGGAATATTAGAGTTTGAAGATTTTTCCCTTGAACTTAATCCGGGAGAGAGTTTTTTCATAAAAAAAGGACAAAAGCATAGAGTTTCTTATACATCGAAAGAAGAAACAACTCTTTGGCTATGTGTATTTGTAAAATAAAAAGCTTAACTTTTAAAGTTAAGCTTTTTTTTAATCTTCAAGGATTTGTATTGCACATTTAAGTCCGTCTAAAGCAGAAGAAATAATTCCTCCCGAATATCCAGACCCTTCTCCAATAGGTCTTAAATTTTTAAATTTTAAAGTTGAATAATTTTCTCTGTCAATTCTTATGGGACAAGAAGTTCTTGTTTCAATTCCTGTTAAAATTACATCTCCGTCAGCAAAACCGGGTATTTTTTTATCAAATTCTCTAAGGGCTATTTTTATTGAATCATTTATTATTTGGGGATAAATTTCATTTAAGTTTGCAAATTTATATCCAGGCTCATAAGAGGGTTTAATCTTGCCTAAATTTTCGCTTACCCTATTTTCAAAAAAATCTGAAAGTTTTTGAACAGGAGCAAAAAAATTTTCGCCACCTAATTTAAAAGCTTTTTCTTCCATTTCCCTTTGAAATTTAATTCCTGAAAGATTATCTTTTCCTAAGACATTTTCCCCTATTGCCATTACAATAGCTGAGTTTGCATTTTGACCATCTCTTTTGTGAAAACTCATTCCATTTACACAAAGTCTATTTTTTTCACTGGAAGCTGCAATTACATATCCACCAGGGCACATGCAAAAAGTGTAGACAGAAATATTTTTTTCTTTGTTAAAATAATTTAACTGATAGCTTGCCTGGGGAAGTCTTTCATCTGCAATTTTATACTGACATAAATTTATATCTTTTTGTAAATGTTCAATTCTAAAGCCGACAGCAAAGGGTTTTTGACTAAGATCAATATATTTATTAAGCATAAAAAAAGTATCTCTTGCGGAATTGCCCAAAGCAAGGATATATTCATCAGCAGAGTAAGAATTTTTGTCTGTAATAAGAGAAATTATTTTTCCATCTTTTATGTTAAGGTCCACAAATTTTTCCTTAAAAACAAATTCTCCACCAAAACTTTCTATTTTTTTTCTTATGTTTATTATTACCTTTCTTAAAAGGTCTGTTCCTACGTGGGGCATTTGCTCATATAAAATTTCTTCAGGAGCCCCATTTTCAACTAAGATTTTAAAAATTTCACGAGATCTCTTATCCTTAGACCGGCTGGTAAGTTTTCCGTCTGAAAAAGTTCCGGCACCGCCTTCACCAAATTGAATGTTGGACTCTTCATTTAAAGTTTGAGTTTTTAAAAATTTTTCAATACTTTTAAGTCTGTCTTCAATTTTTTCTCCTCTTTCAATAATTGTTACCTTTACATTTGTTTTAGCTAGAGCATAGGCACAAAAAAGACCTGCTGGACCTGCTCCTACTATTATGGCTTTTTTAATATTATTTTTATTTTTTAGTATAAGTTCTTCTTCTGAAAAGTCGCAAATATTATTTTTTAATTTTTTTCTGATTTTTTCGTCCACTTTTTCATCAATTAAAACTTGATATACATAATAAATTCCCTTTCTTGCATCAAGGGATTTTTTGTAAATTTTAAAAGAATTTATTTTTTTATGAATTGTTTTTTCTATAGCCTCTTTGATGGCAGAGGTATCTCTGTCAAAGGGGACTTTTATATTTTTTATAAGAAGCATATAAAACCTCCCTTAAAATAATTTTATCAGAAAAAAAACTTTATTAAAGTTTTATGGATTAGATTTTAACAATAAATGATATAATTTATAAAGAATAAAAAGTAGGAGGAGATAATTATGAGAAAAAACATAGGAATTAAACCTTATCTTTTGCCAATGCCGGTACTTGTTATAGGCACCTACAACGAAGATAAAAGTCCAAATGCCATGAACGTTGCCTATGGTTCTATGAGAGATGACAAAAGCATTTCCCTCTATATAAACCCTGTTAGAAAGACTATAAAAAATGTTTTAAGAACAAAAGCTTTTACGGTAAATCTTGCAGATATGGAACATTTACTTGATGCAGATTACATTGGAATTGTTTCTGGAAATGAAAATAAAGATAAACTTAAAAGAACCAGCTTTGAAGCTATAAAAAGTGAATTTGTAGATGCTCCTATAATTTCTTTCAGTCCTCTTTCCATAGAATGTAAATTTGTAAGTTATGATGAAAAAGACCACAGACTTGTGGGCGAAATTGTAAATGTCTGTGTAGAAGAAGAATTTATTGATCAAGACGGAAAAATTAAAACTGAGTCTATGGATCTTATAACCTATAATCCAGTAGAAAACACTTATAATCTTCTTGGGGGTTTTGTTGGAAATGCTTTTGCAAGCAAAGAGATTATGGAAGATGAAAACTTGGATATGGAAGCTGAAGAATACAGCGAAGAATATTTGAAAAAAGATCTTGATAAGAGAATTAAAAGAATAACAAAGATGGAAAAGATTATGGAAGAGCTTTCTAAAGTTCAAGAAAAGTTAAACGAAGCCTTAGATGAATTTGAAAATTTTAAAGAAAAAGCCAAGGCCTTTGACGACTATTATTCATCTGAAAAGTGGATGGAAGATTATAGTGCAGATGATATGGGACTTTTACCAGAAGATATGGAAAGGGGAGTTTTAAATGAAGATATTCCCTATGACGTTCTTGGAGAAAATTATAATCTTGCCATGAGAATGAAAGATTTATCAAGAAATATTTTTAACGAAAGGAATTAAAATGATTTTTATTTGTTATAAAAAATGTACAACCTGTAAGGGTGTTGAAAAATTAATGCAAGAAAAAAATTTAAAGTATGATTTAAGAGAAATTGATAAAGAAAATCCGAATCAAGAAGAAATTAAAAAGTGGCATGAAAAATCCGGCCTTGATATTAAAAGATTTTTTAATACAAGTGGAAAAATTTATCGTGAAAATAATTTAAAGGAAAAACTTGAAAAGATGACTCTTGAAGAAAAATATAAACTTTTGTCCACAGACGGTATGCTGGTTAAAAGACCTATTCTTCTTGTGAAAGATAAGGTTTTTGTTGGCCCGGATGTAAAAAAATATATTGAGAGTTTATAAAATTTTATTTTGAGGTTTATTTTTTAAATGGATTTAAAAATAAATTACAAAAGTAAAAATGAAATGTCTGAATCTTTTTTAACTGCCGCTTTCTTATCAATTTCAGGTGGTTTACAGGATATGTATACCTATATTGCAAGGGGACATGTTTTTGCCAATGCTCAAACGGGTAATATTGTCCTTATGAGTGGCAGTTTATATGAGGGAAATTTTTCTAAAGTTTTTGCCTATTTTATTCCAATCTTATTTTTTTCTTTTGGAGTTATTGTTGCTGAATTTATCAGGAATAAATTTAAAAGTTCAAGAAAAGTTCATTGGAGACAAAGGGTTTTAATTATTGAAATTTTTCTTTTGTTTATAGTGGGCTTTTTACCTGAAAAATTAAATTTAATTGCAAATTCTCTTGTATCTTTTTCCTGTGCCATGCAAGTTCAGACTTTTAGAAAAGTTAATGGCCATTTATTTGCAAGCACTATGTGTATAGGTAATATTAGAAGCGGAACGGAAGCACTTTTTGCATATTTTAAAACAAAAAATAAAAGTATTTTGGAAAAATCTATCCAATATTTCGGCATAATTTTTTTATTTGCCGGCGGAGCTGTCATAGGTGGAAGACTTATTGGTTTTTTGGGCTTAAAAACAATTTGGATTTCTTGTTTTCTCTTATTTTTAAGTTTTATGCTTATGTTTATTAAAAGTGAAATTGAAGAACATCCTGATATTAAAGAAGAAATTAATGTCATAGAAGAGGAAATTAAAAAGTTTTAAAGCTTTAGACTTGCAAAAGGTCATGTTTTTACAATAGGATAGATCTAGGTTTTATGTTTTTAGGAGGCGATTCTTTGATATTTGAAAAATTTAAAGAAGTTTTTGCAACAGTTCTTCCTATTTCCATTTTAGTTTTATTTTTACATTTAACTATAACTCCTTTGGAAGGGAATATGTTTATTCGCTTTTACTTAGGAGCTTTTTTTATAATTATAGGTCTTACGGTTTTTTTACTGGGAGTTGATATAGGAATTACTCCCAGAGGAGATTCTTTCGGCACAAATATTGTTAAGAGAAATGGGCTTTGAAGGAGGAACAATTTTTCTTGGAAGAGGAACTGCAAATAAAAATATTTTCGACTATTTGGGTTTAAATGATAAAAAGAAAGAAATAGTTTTAATTATAGGCTATTCTTCAACAATAAAAAAAGCTGGTCAATATATTTGCCAAAAACTTGAGTTTGAAAAGCCCATAGGGGGATAGCCTATGTGGAAAATGTTTTGGGAGTATGGGGATCGGAAACCTGTGAAAACCAAGGAGAAATTTCAAAGGAGGGAGATTTTATGTTTAATGCAATTTATACAATTGTAGATAGAGGGCTTGCAGATAATGTTATTCAAACCTATGGCCTGGTAAAATAAAGAAAAAATATAAAAAATAATGAATTTTAATTAATTATAGTTAAAGTTCATTTATTTTTATGATATAGTTAAGTAGCTTAACTATATATTTTATATTTAAGAGAATAAAAATTTTAAGAAAGTTAGGTTAGTTAAATAAAAGAGGTGAAAAAATGAGCAAAAAGATTTTAATTATAGGAGCTGTTGCTGGAGGTGCATCAACGGCTGCAAGACTTAGAAGACTTGATGAGTCGGCAGAAATAATTTTAATAGAAAGAGGACCCTATCCATCTTTTTCCAATTGTTGTTTGCCATATTTTTTAGGTGGCGAAATTGAAGATAGCAAAGCTTTGCTTTTAATGAGTCCTGAAAAATTTAAAAAACAATATAATATTGAAGTTAGAGTAGAAAATGAGGCTCTTGAAATAAACGCAGAAGAAAAGAAGGTAAAAATAAAAGATTTAAAGAATAATAAAGAATATTTTGAATCCTATGATAAACTTGTCCTTGCAACAGGAGCAGATGCAGTTCTTCCAAGATCAATTAAGGGGATAGAAGGAGAAAATGTATTTCCTGTAAAAACTGTTCCCCATGTGGAAAAAATCGATCAATTTATAAGAGAAAAAAATGTAAAAGATGCCCTGGTAATAGGGGGAGGCTTTATAGGCCTTGAAGTTATGGAAAACTTAAAAAATAGAGGTCTTAATGTAAGTCTTGTTGAAGGACAAAAGCAAGTTATGATGCCCCTTGATTATGAAATGGCACAAATTTTACAAAAATATATCTTAGATGAAAATATAAATTTAATTGTAAATGATCAGGTAAAAGAAATTGAAGAAGATAAGGTTATTTTACAGTCCGGTAGACAAGTAAAGGCTCAACTAGTAATTGCAGCTTTAGGAGTTAAACCTAACACAAAACTTGCAGAAGGCTGTGGGATTGAACTTACTGAAAGAGGATCAATAAAAGTAAATCATAATTACCAAACCTCAAAAGAAGATATTTATGCCCTTGGAGATGTAATAGAAAGTCATAATTTTATAACAGGAAAAAATGAAAGACTTGCCTTGGCAGGACCGGCACAAAGACAAGCAAGAGCAGTGGCAGATCACATATATAACAGAAACCATAACAACAAAGGGGTTGTAAGAGCATCAGCTGTAAAAATTTTTGATTTAAATGTTGCAAGTGTCGGCTTAAATGAAAGAGAGTGCTTGGAAAATAAAATTAATTATAAATATTCTTTTGTGATTCCTTCAGACAGGGTAGGTTTAATGAAAAAGGCAAGCCCAATATTTTTTAAACTTATATTTGAATATCCGTCAGGAAAAATTTTAGGAGCTCAAGCAATATCAAAGGGCATGGCAGTAAAGAGGATAGATGTAATTTCAACCTTAATACAAAAAAACGGAAGCCTTGAAGATTTAAAAGAACTTGAGTTATGTTATGCACCACCCTATGGAAGTGCAAAAGATGTAGTAAACCAAGCTGCCCTTGTAGGACTTAATCTTCTATATGAAGAATTTAAGCAAGTTCCCCTTACAAAAGTAAGAGAACTTGTAGAAAACCATGAGTGCATAATTGATGTAAGAGAAAAAGTTGAGTTTGAAGCATCTCACCTTATAGGTGCAAAAAATATACCCCTCTCTGAGCTCAGAGAAAGGCTTGAGGAGATTCCAAAAGACAAAAAGGTATATTTACACTGCAGATCATCTCAAAGGTCTTACAATGCCCTTAAATGTCTTCAGGGACATGGCTATAAAGAAGTTTATAATATAGCAGGATCCTTCTTAGGCATATCTCTTTACGAATACTATCAAGATAAAGTTTTAGGAAGAGAAAAAATTTTAACAGATTATAATTTTAACTAAATTTAAGGCAGCCTTATAAGATTTAAGGCTGTCTTTTTTATAGGTTTTAATATAGACTGAAAACTGAGGTGGAAAATGATCTATACAAATCTTAATGAATATGGGAATTTTTTATTAAATAAATTTTTAGACCCCCTATTTGCCTTTCAAGACTTAAATTATAAAAAAATTTTTGAAAATTTGGAAAAATTAGGAGCAGATATTTACTTAGGCAATAGATTTTTTGCAAAAAATCCTCAAGTTTTTAAAGATTCAAACTTAATAGAAAGCTCATTTTTAAGTTCTGAAGATATATTTATTTTAATTTCTGCTATTTACGCAAAACTTTATAATATATCCCAAAACATAAGCGAGGATAAAGAAAATTTAATTTGGATGATAAATGCAAGTTTTCGTCTTTGTAACTTGACCTATGCAAAAGAAGAAAAAGAATTTGGAAAAATAAAAAAAATAAAATTAATTTCAAATAAACTTTTTTCCGATAAAAACATGAAAAAAGGCCAAGAAATTGAGCAGAGGATTTTTATTGATTTTAATGGAAATGTGGAATTAATAAGATATAAATTTGTGGACTTAAAAGAACTTTACCATGAAACTTATAAGGCAAATTTTCAAATAAGTGAAGAAGACAAAGACCTTTTATTTGATGTAACAAAAGAATTTTTAAAAGGAAAAAACTTTAATAAATTTAGCCCCGGTATAGGCAATTGGTATTTGGAGCTGACAGACGAAAATAATAAAATAATAAAACTTAACGGACCACTAATAGGCATATATATGGCCTATAATAAATCTGAAATAAACCTTACAGAAGTTTTTAGAAATATTCTTAATAATAAAGAAATATGGGCTTTTGGAAATTATGAAAGCTCTCATATTATAGAAAATATAAAAATAAACTTCAGAAGAATAAAAGCGGTGGAAGCTGAAAAAGTTGACGGAGAAATATTTTGTTCCTCTGTCTATGATAATGAAGAATTTCTACTAATAAACAGAAAAAATGAAAGCATATACGTTGCACGAGCTTTAGGAGATAATGTAGAAATAAACAAAGAATATAAAATTAAAAATAGGATTGGAATTCTTTTAGATTATGTATCAAGTTTAAAACTGACTCAAAAAAAAGATAAGAAAAGTGGGAAAAAGAAAAAGGTAATTCCATCAGAAATTGACAATATAAAATGTAAAATCACAATTGATTATAGAAATCTTGAAAGCGAAAGTTTAGAGGGAGATTTTAACATAGAAAATCTGCCTAAATCATGGCTTACTTTTATAAAATTAATAAAAAGTATTTTGTCCTATTATGACGAATTTGATATTTTTAACATAAAACTCGCAAAAAAAGCACCAAGACATGAAGGAGATTTAATTTATTTAAGCGTAGTCTTTAAAGACTCATATAAAAAGTATAATTATATTACAGAAGATGATACAATTTTAGAAGATGATTATGTACTTGTTCCTACGGGAAAAGAAAATATTCCTACAAAGGCCCTGGTCATAGATAAAAATTATTACAATTTAAAAAATGCTCCCTATCCACCAGAAAAAACAAAGAAAATAATTAAAAAACTTAAAAAAGAGGAAAAAAATGAAAAATTTTAATGAAGAAGAATTAAAAAAAATATTCAAAGAACTTGTAGAAATTCATTCACCATCTCTAAAGGAAAAAGAAGTGGCAAAACATATAATAAAATTTTTAGAAAACATAGGCGCAGAAATCTATCTTGATGAGTCTCAAGATACCTATGGAGGAAACTGTCCCACAATTTTCGCCCATATAAAAGGTGAGGGACAAGGAGTCACTTTTTCAGCCCACATGGATGTAGTTGAGCCTAATAAAAATGTAAAAATTGTAGAAGAAGAAAAAATAATAAGAACAGACGGCAGTACCACCTTAGGTGGAGATGACAAAGCAGGACTTGCCACTGTCTTATATGCAATTAAATATTTAAAAGAAAATAAAATTGCCCACAGAGATATTTATTGTATTTTCACACCAGGAGAAGAAGCAGGAATGCTTGGAGCACAAAATATAAATTGGAAGGAAGTTTATAAAAATATAAACCCTGCAAAAAATATGATTGTAGTTGATAACGCTGGCCCTTCCTGCCATGTAGCCTATCAGGCACCCTGTGCATCAAACTACTTCTTAAAAGCCTATGGAAAAACATCTCACGCCGGAATAAATCCTGAAGCAGGAATAAATGCAATAAAAATATTAGCTGAAACTATAAGCAAAATTAAACTTGGAAGAATTGACGAAATTACAACGGCAAATATTTCAGAGATACATTGCGACTTTCCAACAAATGTAGTGCCTGATTATGCTTATTGCCATGGAGAAATGAGATCCCACAAAAAAGAAAAATTGGAACAATATTTATCTGAGTTTGAAAAAATCGGCAAAGAAAGTGCTAAAAAATATGGGGGAAAATTTGAAATAGAAAAAGAATTTGTATATCCGCCCCTAACCTCAAAAGACGATTTAAAATTTGCAAAAGAATTTCAAAAAATATATGCAGACATGGGAATTGATGCAGACTTACAAATAATAGGGGGAGGTTCTGACGCAAACTTTTTTGCAGAAGAAGGCTTTAACTCTATAATAATAGGAGCCGGCATGGAAAAAGTCCACACAAAAGAAGAATATGTGGTAATTGAAGAATTTATAAAAGCTGCAAAAGCTATAATAAAATATCTTACTGAATTTTAAAAGAAAAAAGCTATGGGAAATTTCCCATAGCTTTTTTTATTTACAAGCATTAATTCCTGCAAGGCAACCGTCACAAACAGCTGTTGCAATTTGTTTAACAGGCTTTACACGAATATCTCCTGCAAAGAAAAGTCCTGAAGTTTTTGAAATTATATCTTCATCTAAGAAAGTATTATTAACATTTGCAAAATCCTTTAGAATTTCACTGTTGCCATTTTGACCGATTTGAGCATAAATTTCAATGCCCTTATCATCTTTTATTTCAGAATTTGTCAATTTTGCACTTAAACACTTTCCATTTACAACATTAATTTCAAGTAATTTTGATGAAGTGTGAACCTTAATATTTTCAGAATTTTCAATTTGTCTTTTAAATTCATCAATACACATAAGTTTATCTTGGTCTTGAACTATATGAACTTCCTTTGCAAACTTAGAAATGTAAAGAGCTTCTTTACTTGCACCATCAGATCCACCGTTAATAATGACGGTTTTGCCCTTTAACTCTTCTTCATTTCCTAAAGGCCAATGTTTAACAGAAAAATCTTCCGGAACATTTAAAGGTAATTCTTTTAGACTTGAACCGCAAGCACAAATAACTTTTTGAGATGCATATTGGTCTTTATTTGTTGTAACTTTAAAAGAATCTCCGATTTTTTCGATTTTTTTAACTTCTTCAAATTTTACAGGAATTTGAGAATAATTTAATTGGTCTTCCAATCTTTTTGCAAATTCAGGACCGGTTTCATCCTTTTCAACGGAAGCATAATGGCTAACCTTTGAAACATTTGAAATTAAACCACCGATTTTTTCTTTTTCAAAAACTAAAATATTTTTACCCCTTGCTTTTGCATATAGGGCGGCACTAACCCCACTGGGACCTGCGCCTATAATTATAATATCAATCATTTCTACCTCCAATAAGCTATTATGAAACAAAAATAAAAATTATTCAAAAAAAATAAAAACCGGGCTTATTTCAGCCCGGTAATATATATTTTATTATTTTAAAGTTATATCTTGTGCCATGCCCTTAAGATCAGTATAGGAGAAAATATTCTTGTCTATTTTATATCCCTTACTTAAGTCTATGTCTTGAGCTGTGTATATATTTTTTTGGTTTTTATCATAAATGACAGTTTGCATACTTCCATCTTTATTGCTTGAGAAATTAGCTATAAAGTATGGGGAAGATTTTTCAATACTTTCAACGCTATAACCGTAATTTAAGTCATTTCCGTTTCCATTCATAAGAGAATTATCTCTTCCGTCTATATAATAAATATTTCCGTCAAGAACGTATAGGTCAACTCCGTTATTTCTAACATTTACATTTCTTGAAACTATTTTTTGAGAAAAATCTTTTTCATCTACTTTTATAATATTTCCTTCTCTAAAATAATAAATATATTTTCCGTCATTTTCCAATTTTCCCATTCCAATTGGAGGAAGTTCTTTTTTAACTGTTGGACTTTGAGGATTCGGTTGAGCTTTTTCTGGAGCCTTATTTATAGATTTTATTTCAAGACCGTTTTCATTTGTAAATCTATAAGCCCAGCCAAATTCATCTACACAAAACCTCCAAGTCATTGGGAAATAAGTAACATCTCTAAAAATTAAAAGAGGATATTTTTCATCTTGATTATAAATTGATTTGCCGTTAACTTTAATTTTAAAAGTCGGGATTTCTACAGGATAAGAATTTGCATTTTTAAAACCTTGTCCGTAAAAATGATATTCTCCTCTTATACCTGTTTGATTTATGCCAAGGCCGTCATAAGAATTCCAACTTGTTTCAACTCCTAAAAATCTTGTTGTATAGTAAGTCATTGGAAAATAAGTTATGTCTTTATAAACCAAAAGAGGATATTGACTGTAAGTACCTTCAAAAATTCTATCGTTCAAGGTAACTTTAAAAGTTGGTATGGTTGCATATTGAGCAGCTTGAGTTTTAACTGAAAAAAGTCCCGATAAAATTACTCCACTTAGGGCAAATAAAGATATTTTTTTCATTAATTTCATATAATCATCTCCTTAAGATTATTTTACTATAAAAGTTTTGAAAACATTATTACAATAATAATACAAAATCTCAAAGTTATCAAAAATTTACAAAAGACAAGGGGAAAATAGAAATTTCAATTAAAAAACTTTTAAAAAATTTTTTGAAAATGTTTTCAAAACTTTGTTTAATTTTTATTAAAAGTCTTTTATTTTTAAATAAGTACCTGTATAATAGTTATAGTTAAGTCCAATGACTGGAGGAGGACCTATGAGTTTTTCTTCTTCTGTTAAAGATGAAGTTGCAAAAATTAAAGTAAAGGATAAAAATTTAATCACTAGTGAAATATCGGGACTTTTGGCAACTTGCGGTGCAATTATGCTAAAGGGAGAAAATTTAATTTTATCTTTTAACACTGAAAACCCCTCCGTTGCAAGAAGGATTTTTACTTTTTTAAAAACTTATTCTAAAGATGTTGAAGCTTCTATAAGAAAAAATTATAAGCTTAGAAAAAATAAATATTCAATTAGTTTGTTTGACACTTATGCAGTTAAATCTTTACTTGACAAGGTGTACATAGGACAGGATAAAAGAGTCTTCACCCTTTCAAAGAAAAAACCAAGGCTTACTGAAGAAGAAAAAAGAGCTTTTGTAAGAGGTTGTTTTTTAGGTAGCGGTTCTGTTACCAATCCTGAAAAAACTTACCATTTTGAAATTATTTTTGAAAATAGGGGACCGGCAAATTATTTAATGGAAATTTTATCTGATTATGATATTAAACCGGGTCTTACTCTTAGAAAAGACAAATACCTTATATATTTAAAAGAAGCTGAAAAAATATCGGATTTTTTATCTTTAATAGGGGCATCTAAATCCGTTTTGGAATTTGAAAACATTAGAGTTATTAAAGAAATGAGAAACAATGTTAACAGGCTTGTGAATATGGAAACTGCCAATTTAAATAAAATTGTCAATTCTTCTTTAGATCAGGTTAATGACATTTTATACATTGATAAAGAAATCGGTCTTAATAGTTTAGATGAAAACTTAAGAGAGGTTGCTCTTTTGAGGCTAAAAAATAGAGAATCCTCTTTAAGAGATATAGGTAATCTGTTAAATCCTAAGATTGGGAAAAGTGCAGTAAATTACAGAATGAAAAAATTAAGAGAGATAGCAAAGTTGTTAAGGAGTGGTGACTATGGTAACAAAAGAAATAAAACTTTCTAACGAAGACGGACTTCACGCAAGAGCGGCGGCACTTTTCGTGAGAACTGCAAATAAATATGAATCTGAAATCAGTCTTTCATGTCATGAAGATGAAGTTAACGGAAAAAGCATAATAGGGATTATGTCTTTGGGAGCTTTTGAAGGAGAAAACGTAAAAATAAAATGCGATGGTCCTGATGAAGAAGAGGCTTTAAAAAGTTTAACTTCCCTTATTGAAAATAATTTTATAAATGTTTGATTAGAGCTTTCAGTGTAAAGCTCTTTTATATTTAAAGGTGATTTTATGTTTACACATCTCCACGTCCACAGTGAGTATTCTCTTCTTGACGGATCCATTAGAATAAAGGATTTGCCAAAAAAAGTTAAAGAATTGGGAATGGATTCTTTAGCCCTTACTGACCATGGAAATATGTTTGGAATTATACAATTTTATAAGGAATGCTTGAAAGAAAATGTAAAACCTATTTTAGGCTGTGAAGTTTATGTGGCGGAAAAGGGACTTTCAGATAAGACAAGGGACAATAAAAGATTTCATTTAATTTTGCTGGCAGAAAATGACGAGGGCTATGCAAACTTAATGAAAATTGTATCCATAGGCTGGGTGGATGGCTTTTATTACAAGCCAAGGATTGACTATGAAGTTTTAAAAAAATATTCTAAGGGCCTTATTGCCCTTTCAGCCTGTCTTGCAGGTGAGGTTCAAAGAAATATTTTAAATAGGGACTTTGAAGGAGCCATTGAAGCAGCTGAAAAATATAGGGATATTTTTGGAGAAGGCAGTTTTTTCCTTGAACTGCAAAATCATGGCATAAAAGAACAACTTGAAGTTAATAAATATCTTTTGGAAATTCATAAAAAAACTGGAATCGGGCTTGTTGCAACAAATGACGTTCACTACCTAACAAAGGATGATGCCGAGGCTCACGATGTCCTTCTTTGCATCCAAACAGGAAAAACTCTTGATGACAAGGATAGGATGAAATTTCAAACCCAGGAATTTTATTTAAAAAGCCCAGAAGAAATGGAGGAGCTTTTTTCATCTTATCCAGGCGCTATTGAAAATACTGAAAAAATTGCAAAAAGGTGCAATGTAAATATAGAATTTCACAATTATAAATTACCGAAATTTACAGCTCCTGATGGAATGAAAAATGAAGATTATTTAAAAAAATTAAGCATAGAGGGCTTAAAAGAAAGATATAAAGAAATAGACGACAAAATTCAAAAGAGATTTGAGTTTGAATTTAACACAATTCTTTCCATGGGCTATGTAGATTATTTTTTAATTGTAAGAGACTTCATAAATTATGCCAAAAAAAATAATATTCAAGTAGGACCTGGAAGAGGATCTGCAGCAGGCTCTATAATTTCCTATGCCTTAGGAATTGTAGATGTTGACCCCTTAAAATTTAATTTGCTCTTTGAAAGATTTTTAAATCCTCAAAGAGTGTCCATGCCTGATATAGACATAGACTTTTGCTATGAAAGACGAGAAGAAGTTATTGAATATGTAAGAGAAAAATATGGCCAAGACCATGTTTCACAAATAGTAACTTTCGGAACCATGGCAGCAAGGGGAGCCATTCGTGATGTAGGTCGTGTAATGGGAATTTCCTATTCAAAAGTTGATTACATTGCAAAGCAAGTACCCCAACAATTAAATATGACCCTAGAAAAGGCCCTTGAAATTTCTTCAGAACTTAGAAATTTATACGAAGAAGATCAGGTAAAAAAACTTATTGATACGGCGCTAAAAATAGAGGGGCTTCCAAGGCACACTTCAACCCATGCGGCAGGAGTTGTAATTGCAGATAGACCTATAACAGATTATGTACCCCTTGCAAGAAATGATGATATCATTTTAACGGAATTTAATATGACAGAGCTGGAAGAACTTGGTCTTTTAAAAATGGACTTCTTAGGCCTTAGGACCTTAACAGTTATAAGAGATGCAGTAGACATGATTGAAAAAAATTATGGGGAAAAAATAGACTTTAAAGACCACTCCTATGATGATAAAAATGTTCTAAGACTTTTTGAAAAAGCCAACACCCTTGCAGTATTTCAATTTGAATCTCAAGGAATGAGAAATTTTTTAAAAGAGCTTAAACCAGATGCTTTTGAAGATTTAGTTGCAGCAAATGCCCTATTTAGACCAGGACCCATGTCGCAAATTCCAAAATTTATAGAATCGAAGCACGATAAATCTAAGATAAATTATATTCATCCTGCCCTGGAAGATATACTTTCTTCAACTTATGGTTGTATAGTTTATCAGGAACAGGTTATGCAAATTGTGCAAAAAATAGGGGGATACTCCCTGGGAGAAGCTGACATTTTAAGACGTGCCATGAGCAAAAAAAAGATGTCGGTTATGGAAGAAGAGAGAAAAAACTTTATTTATGGAAAAGTTGATGAAAAGGGAGAAATTTTACTTACAGGAGCTCTTCGAAATGGCCTTGATGAAAAAAGTGCCAATGCAATTTATGATTTGATGATAGATTTTGCAAACTATGCCTTTAATAAATCCCACTCCCTTGCCTATTCAGTAGTTGCTTATAGGACGGCCTATTTAAAATATTATTATCCAAAAGAATTTATGGCGGCACAGATTTCATCTTTTATGGATAGACCAAAACAAATTGCCCTTTATGTTGAAGAATGTAAAAGACTTGGCATAAAAGTCCTGTCTCCCCATATAAATAAGAGCTTTAAAAAATTTACTGTAGAAAAAGATTCTATAAGATTCGGCTTAAGTGCAGTAAAAAATGTGGGAGTAAATTTTATTGATGCAATAGTTGAAGCAAGAAAAAGCGGAGAATTTATTTCCATGACGGATTTTGTCAGAAGGGTTATAAAAATAAATTCCAATGCTATAAATAAAAGGGCCCTTGAGTCTTTAATAAAAAGCGGCGCCTTTGATTGCTTTAAGGGCAACAGGGCACAATATATGGCAGTTTATGAAAAAATTATAGATTTAATTACAGGCATAAAGAAAAATAATGTGGAAGGTCAATTTTCCATGTTTAAAGCTTCAAGTGACGAAGATAATTTGCCTAGACTTAAAGATTTTTCTCAATCTATGAAACTTGAAATGGAAAAAGAAATTTTAGGAATTTATGCATCGGGTCACCCCTTGGACTCCTATAGAAGTGCAATACAAATAAATTCCGACACTTCTACAGTTTTGATAAATGAAGAAGGGAAAAATAATGATAAGGTAAAAATTGCTGGAATCATAAAAACCAAAAGAAAATTGGTAACAAAAAATAATAAACTTATGTGTTTTGCAAGTTTGGAAGACTTTTACGGCAATGTGGAATTAATAATATTTCCAAATGTTTTTTCCCAATTTCAAGATTTGTTTGAAGAGGGAAAAGTCCTTGCCATTGAAGGATATATAAGTCTAAGCGATGTGGAAGAAGCAAAAATAATTGTGGATTCTGCAAGAAAAATAGACCTTGAAGAAAATAAAAGACTCTATATTTCAGTGGAAGATATAAATTCTGAAAATATAAATTCAATAAAAAATATTTTAAGAAGATATAAGGGCAAGGTCCCGGTTATAATTTACGATGAAAAAAGTAAAAAGCCCTATGGAGTTTCAAAAGATATGTGGATATCTCTTGAAAACTTTGATAATTTAAAAATAGAGCTTTTAAACTATTTAAATAATAATGACAATAAAATAATTGTTAAGTAGGTGTTTTATGAAAAAAATAGGAATACTTTGTTCCGGAGGAGATGCTCCGGGAATGAACAGCGCCCTTCGTGCAGTTGTAAGAAGTGCAATTTTTGAAGGAATTGAAGTTTTTGGAATAAAAAATGGATATGAAGGTTTAATAGACGGTAGTCTTGTGCCTATGGTAGAAAGTTCCGTTGCAGATATAATTCAAAAGGGAGGAACTATTTTAGGAACCTCCCGTTCTGAAAGATTTACAAAAAAAGAAGGAGTCTCCCAGGCCCTTAATGTTTTAAAAGTTTATGGAATAGAAGGCTTAATAGTCCTTGGAGGAGATGGGTCCATGAGAGGAGCATATAGCCTCTACAAGGAAGGTTTCCCTGTTGGACTTATACCATGTTCAATAGACAACGATATGGACTATACAGACTATACTGTGGGCTTCTGGACGGCAGTTGATACTGTTACTGATGCCATTTCAAAAATAAGGGACACAACAGACGCTCACAACAGGGCAAATGTTGTAGAAGTAATGGGAAGAAATTGTGGAGACATAGCTCTTTATGCAGGAATATCAGGAGGAGCTGAATCAATTTTAGTTCCAGAGAATAAAGCAGACATAGATGATATAGCAAGAAAAATGCTCATGGGAAAAAATAGGGGCAAAAGACACCACATAATCCTTGTGGCAGAAGGGCTCGGCCATGCCCACGAAATTGCAGAAGAACTTCAAAAAATAACAGAAATTGAAACAAGGGTAACAATTCTTGGCTACATTCAAAGGGGAGGAAGTCCCTCATCAGTTGACAGAGTTTTAGCATCTGCAATGGGTAACGTCTTAGTAAAAAAAATGATTGAAAATGATGAAAATAAAGCCCTGGCTGTAGGAATAAGAAACGGAAAAATCTTTACGGAAGATTTTGAAAGAGCCTTTAATAGAAAAAAAGTTTTTTCAAAAAACTTATACGACATAATGAAAATAGTATCAATTTAAAATAAAAAGAGGTAAAAATGTCACTTAATATAGTTTTTTATGAACCTGAAATCCATTGGAATACAGGAGCCATAGCAAGGACCTGCGGACTTACTCACTCAAAGCTCCACTTAATAAAACCCCTTGGATTTTCCACTGACGATAAGCATTTAAAAAGAGCAGGTTTAGATTATTGGCACCTGGTAGATATAAGTTATTATGATTCCTATGATGAACTGTTAAAAAAATATCCAGACAGTAACTTTTATCTTGCCACAACAAAAGCAAAGAAAAAATATACAGATGTAAAATATAAGGACGGAGATTTTATAGTTTTTGGACCTGAAACAAGGGGATTGCCAGAAGATTTAATATTTTCAAATTATGAAAAGGCTATAAGAATTCCTATGCTTAAGGACTTTGGAAGAAGTTTAAACCTTGCAAACTCTGCAAATATAATTTTATTTGAAGCCCTAAGACAACTGAACTTTTTAGACTTAGAATGATTGGAGAAAAAATGATAGAAGCAAACACAATATATTTTGACTTTGACGGAACCTTGCACAACACAATGAAAATATATAAAAGCGCCTTAGATGATGGAGTAAAATTTTTAAAAAATTTAGGAATAGAACCTAAAAATTTAAGCCCTGAAACTTATCACACTTGGCTTGGCTATAATGCAGGAGAAATGTGGAAAAAAGTTTTACCAGATGCTGATGATGAGATAAGAAAAAAAGTAAAAATCCTTGTAGGCAAAAAAATGCAGGAAAATTTAAATGAGGGAAAGGGAACCTTATATGATGGAGTTGATGAGACTCTTTTAGAACTAAAAAAGAGAAATAAAACTTTAGTCTTTCTTTCCAACGCAAGAACTTCCTACTATGAAACAGTAAAAAAAGTATTTAAACTGGAAAAATATTTTGATGATTTTTTAACATCAGAAGCCTTTAAAGAGATTCCCAAAGAAGAAATTATAAAAAGAACAATGAAGAAATACAAAAGGAATTATATAGTAGTGGGAGACAGGTTTTTTGACATACAGGGTGGAATAAAAAACGACTTGGACACAATATTTTGTAATTACGGTTTTGGAGAAAAAAAAGAAGGAAAAGAAGCAAGTGCGAGAATTGATGATATAAGAGAACTTTTAGAAATAATTGAATAATAAAAAAAGAGGATAGAATTTTTGAAAGAGAAATCAAAAATTTTATCCTTTTTTATTAAACAACTTTTAAGAAAATTTCAGCCATGGCAAAATAAATTAAAAGAGCTGCTGAGTCTATTATTGTAGTAATAACGGCAGAAGCCATAATGGCTGGGTCTATGTTTACTCTTTTTGCAAAAAGAGGTAAAAGAGCCCCTAAAAATTTTGAAAATACAACAGTAAAAAATACTGTAAAAGAAATTAAAAAGGCAATTCTTGGTGAAGATGAAGTAAATAAAATTACCCTTAAAAAATTCACAACAGAAAGAACCGCTCCTGCAATAAGGCCAACTCTCATTTCCTTAAAAATAACTTTTAAAGCATCAGCCATGGTAATTTCACCAGTTGCCATTGCACGAATAACAACAGTTGAGCTTTGAGCACCGCAATTTCCTCCAGTATCAGTAATCATGGGAATGAAAGTAGTAAGGATAATAAATTGAGAAATAATTCCGTTAAACCTATCTACAATATGACCTGTAACCGTTGCTGAAATCATTAAAATCAAAAGCCAAGGGATTCTGTTTTTTGCCAGTTGCCAAGGAGTTTGATCCAAATATTCATCATCGGAAGGATTAATAGCAGCCATCTTGTGAAAGTCTTCTGTGGCTTCTTCTTCAACAATATCCAAGATATCGTCAAAAGTTATAATGCCGCAAAGTCTGTGTTCGCCGTCAACAACGGGAAGAGCAAGATAGCCATATCTTGTGAACTTATCAGCAACTACTTCCTGGTCATCAAGAGTGTTAACAAAAATAACATCATCAGTCATTATATTTTTTATAAGTTCATTTTCATCACTTATAACTATTGTCCTTAAAGATACAAAACCAAGGAGCATTTTATATTCATTTTCAACATAGCAAGTGTAAATAGTTTCCTTATCTATACCTGTGGTCTTAATGTATTGAAGGGCTTCCTTAACAGTCATCTCAGGTCTTAAGCTTACATACTCTATAGTCATTATAGAGCCGGCAGAATCTTCAGGATATCTTAAAAATTCATTTACAAGTTTTCTTGTGTCTGGAGTGGAATTTTTAAGAACTTTTGTTACAACATTGGCAGGCATCTCTTCCAAGACGTCAATCATATCGTCAAAATACAATTCTTCTAAGATTGAACGAAGTTCTTCATCAGTTATGGAATTTACAATTCTAAGTTTGTTATACATTTCCATGTATGAAAAAACATCAGCCCCCATTTCCTTGGGAAGCATTCTGAAAATTAAAAGCATGGTCTTATCGTCAAAGTCTTCGATAATCTCTGCAATATCAACAACGTTCATTTCAGCCATTGTGCTTTTAAGTTCTTTTAAGTTTTTTTCATCAATGAGTTTTTTAAAATATTCTCTATTTTCCGAGTATTCACTATAGTCCATAAGTCACCTCCATAGTTTTTGTCCATATCCATTCTAACAGTAAAGATAAAAAAATAAAACTCCGCAAGAAGCGAAGTTTTAAATTAATTTAATTTATTTGCCATGGATTTAAAGAAAAGACCAACAATTTGAGAGAACCTATTGAGCTTTGTAATATAGGCAAAATCATTTCCATAAATAATTTTTTCCTTAGGTAAATCTTCTGGGTTTCCAGTAAAGACACCCAAGACATTAATGCCCTTAAGCTTAGCATTTAAGACTTCTTTTGAAGTATCGTAAAGGGCAAAATCATCAGTGTAATCTCTAACATCCAACTTTTTTCTTCCAAGCATGGCAAGATTAACTTCATCATTAGGTCTTCCATCAGATAAGACAATTAAAAATTTTCTATCTTCCTTGTTTTTATCAATTAGATAATTCATAAGCTTTATAGCAAGGCCATCCCTGTTTGAGCCTCTTGCCTGGTAAGAAAAAATATCCTTATTTTTTGAAATATCGTCATTATAGTTTCTATATTCACGAATGGCAAGATAATTAAAAAGATTATTAAAGGCTAAAACCCTATTTTTAATTTTCAACTGACAAAGGGCAGAAGAAATAATATAGGCTTGAATGGCAACCTGAGCTTCTCTTTCATTTTGACTGGCAGAAGAATCCAGCAAAATGTCCACAGTAATTTGTCCCTTGTCATCAATAAAATTCTTTTTAAAAACTTTTGGGTCCTCAATATAATTTATTTTCCAAAGTTTTGAAACCTCAAGAGAGCCGCTTTTTGAATAAAGACTGTATTCTTCACTTTCCTTTAAGAGAGAATTTTTTATAACTTCTCTTAAGTTTCTGATTCCACGAAGATATTTAAGCTTATTTTTTTCAAACTCACTATAATTTTCCTTAAACTTTTCAAGGCTTATTTCCTTGTAGTAAGTGTCCTCTTTAAACTGGCCCTTGGTCCAATAGATTTTAATATTGGAATGGATCCCCTTAGAAATGCTGTTTTCAAGTTTTTGAATTTGATTTTTCCCAAGAGAAAGCTGACCGTAATTTTTTTCTATTACAGAAAGAAAATCTTCATTGCCGGCACTTCCATCCTTTTTATCCTTAACAAGCTTTAAATTTTCATAATTTTCTTCAAAAAATTCAGAAGAGCCTATGTTAAATTTTTCCAATTCATAATCTTTTAAAAATTGAGAATTGGATTTAGAAGAAGTCTTTAAACCAAGAGTCTTTCTACTTTTAATTTTTTCCTTAGTATCTTCTATTTTTTCTTTGGAAAGAGTCTTATCAAGATGAAAATATTTAAGATAAATTCCACTTAAAAAATCCATAAGCTCATTAACATCTTTAATGGAGCTTTTGAAAATTAAATTTAAAATTTCAACTATATTTTTGTGAGCCTTGGGATAAATTCCCCTTTCAAACTGAAAATAAGAAAGAGTAAGCTCATGGGCAAAAGAAGTGTTTCTTGTAAAAGTTAAAGTTTTAAAAATTTCATCACAATAATTTTTCCTAATGGAAATAAGGCCAGGTCTTTCCTTAAAAAGCTCTTCCTTTAAATTTTTATCAAGAGTTAAAAAGGCAAGACATAAAAAATCATCTTTGTTATTAAATTTTAAAAAAGTGCTTCTTGCAAAATCAACAAAATAATCCATTTGATATTTTTTAAAAGCATAGCCTAAAAGACAAACTTGGTAAAAAGAATCGGGATTAAAAATTTCATAGCCCCTTGCAAGATAATTTTCAGACACCGTCCAAAACAAATTGTCCCGGCGGTCCTTATTAATTTTCAAAAAAATCCTCCGGTTTAATAGAAAAATCAAAAAGAGTTTTGCAAGTATCCATAACAATTTCCTTTTCATAGGGATCAAAAGCCTTGTCCATTATGCCCATTTCAAGAGAAGGAATAAGGCCGAGACCAATTTTCATAAGTTCAAGAGAAGCAATCATCCCTCTTAAATCTATGGTCTTTGAAGAAATTTCTGAATTTAAAGACTTATCCTGCAAATCTAAAAAGAGTCTTGCAAATCTTTCCAAAAATTCCTCTTTTAAATTGCCCTCTTTTTTTAAAATTTTCTTTAAATCTTCAAACTTTATCCTGGGCATATCAATAACTAAAAATCTTGAAACCAAAGCCTCATTTAAATCTCTTGTACCTATATAACCGTAGTTCATAGTAGCAATAAATCTTGTAGCTTCGTGTAATTTTAACTTATCATAGCCAGGAACATCTATTACCCTTCTGTAATCAAGAGCCGAATGGATAGCAGAAAGGCTTTCATTTTTCGCCATATTAATTTCATCTAAGATACCAAAGCCACCGTAAAATCCACATTGATAAATAGGACCCTTTTTTAAAGTAACCCTACCATCCTTAAAAGTATCAGATCCTATTAAAGAATCAGAATCAGTACTTACATTAAGAGAAATCGTCCAAAGGGGTCTTGAAAAAAGAAGAGCTAAATTTTCTGCCAAAACATTTTTTCCCGTTGCCTTAGGGCCACTTAAAAGCAAATGGTGGCCGGATAGGATCCCTGCTATTGCCTTTTCCCAAACCTCTTTACCGTAGTATACAAAACGTGGATCGGGAATACGGTCCTTAAGATTTTCTTCCAATTTATAAAAAGCCTTAAATTTATCAACTTCTTTTAAGAGGGATTCATTTACTCCCTCATTTATTAAAATATCTTTTAACATTTTTATCCTCCGATAAAATATTATAACAGAAATAAAAAGACCTTATATAGTTTTAATCTTGTAATAAAGTCTTAATAAGGAATCTGACAATTAAATGTTATAATTAAATTAATAAAAAATAGGAGGAGTGTAATGAAAAATTTTAAAAGACATTTGTCAATGTTACTTGCCTTTATAATGCTTGTAACAATAATACCCTTTAAAAGTTTTGCAGCAAATAATGTAAAAATTTATAATGTAAAAGTTACTAATGGAGAATTTGATTTAATGGATTCTTACATTAAAGATGAAGATGAAAGTAAAAAAATAACTTTCAACCAATTTAGAAGAGAATATAGTCAAGATCCTTGGAGTCAAGGTTGGGGAACTTATGATAACAATGGGCTTTCATACATCTATGATGATGGAAATAGGAATACTTATAAAATAATTGTTCCTTCAAAAAATGTTTATTATGGTGGAAATTATATTCTAGTTCTAAAAAATGGTAGGGCTGTTGATCAATTGCATATTAGTGAAGTTAATACAAGATTTGATAATATAGGTTCCGAAGAATATTTAAAAGAAAATACAAAATTTGAAGTTGAAGAGGGAATTTTATATCTTTATCTACCAATGCTTGCTAACGGACAAAAAGGAATCTATAAAATTGATGACAAAGAAGCCCAAGAATTTTATAGAGATAAAATAGAAGTTGATCGTATTTATAACTATGGCTATGACTATAGATATGGTCAAAGACCTGAATTAAAAAATCACACGGCAGAAATAACCGTAACTGGAAAAGATAAAAAAATTTCATACACAGTTAAGTATAATCCAAGTTATGATTCTTTGAGAATCAACTATGCCTATATAGTAGGAAATAATCTTGTTTTAAACATTACTTCTGACTTTGGAATAAATGAAAGAGGGATCCAATATAGGCCAAGAGGTGATAGAGATTACAAATATGTTGATGACAATCATGGTCTTGGATATTCCTCAAGCAATAGATATCTTTTAGGAAGTTATAACGAAAACTATTATGACCCCAATAAGATTTATGACAAAAATGATTATGTTATAAAAAATGTTTTAAAGCCATCTATTCAAGAAATAATGGTAACAGACAACGGCGGCGCACGAAGATATGCAGAAATACAAATAAACTCTGAAGATGATACAAAAGTTTTATATGGAACAGCACCAAAGCAAGTTTCAGACTTTTTAAATAAGATTAAAAACGGCATTGATGTTCCAAGAGTTAAAACAAAGGATTTAATCATCCTTAAAAAGGGTGAATACCTTGATACTTTTAGAGAATTTGGAAATGAAATAAAAGATACCTTTAGAAATTTCAGTCAATATGAACTTACTTTCTCTTCACCACAAATTAATAATTTCTCTTCAAACTATCAAAAATTTGACAGCGTGGGAAGATATGAAATTGAAATTTCAAGGACAAACTCTTCAGATAAATTTAAATTTACAGTTCTTGTAATTGATGGAAAAAATAATGTTTTAAATTATGAACTTGTTAAAAATCCAAAGGCAAAGAAAGAAACCTTTAAGCCTATGGAAGCTTTTAAATTTAACACATCAGACAAGAAAGATCCAAATCCAATAGGATACTATGCAATCTATGACGGAAAATATTACAGAATGAATGATGACATCAAATTTAAAGCAGGAGAAACAAAGGCAAAATTCACTGTAAGAGATATTATAAACAACAGAGACATTCAAGTAGAAATTGAACAAACAATGCTACAAACAATGACAAAAGCTGAAGCAAGAAATAAATTTACAGATATTTTCGGACACTGGGCTGAAGATAAAATTGTAACTATGGTTGCAATGGGTGTAATAAACGGATATCCTAACAACACCTTTAGACCAGAAAATAAAATTTCAGATAGAGAAGCTCTTTCAATGCTTGGACTTTTTGCTCAAACTCTTGATGAAAACAAAGTTAATAAAGTTGTAAATGAAAATCCTTATTTCTCATCATCAACATGGGGAAATGAAAATGTAAAATATGTTCTTCAAAGAATTCCTACAAATATTTTCTCAGGAAAGAATCTTGAAGATAATATTACAAGAGAAGAAGTTGCTTATGTAATGGCTCATCTATTTAAATATAACAACACAGGAAGCGACAAGGGCCTTTCAGACGTTTCAAGTTCAGCATACGCTCAAGAAGTTAGACAATTAATTTCTGCAGGAACTATAAGCGGATATCCTGAAGGAAAATTCAAACCTAAGAACAACATTAAGAGAAGCGAATTTGCAACAATGTTATTCTTTATTCCAGGAATCAACTTTGATTTTGTAAAATAATAAAAAATTAAGAAAAGGCGGACCTTAGGTCTGCCTTTTTTCATATGTAAAAAATAAATTTTAAAAATGCTTCACGTAGAGCGTAAAAAAATATTTTATAAAAAATTTTGTTTTTTTTCTCCCACCAAATTCACGCGGACCGGTAAACCGGTCCCTACAGCCCACAAAGGCCCACGCACAAATTTATTGTAATTTAATCCAAACATGAAATCCACACGCGAATGTGGGGTAATTTTATGCGAAGAGATTTCAAAAGATTAAAACCCTGCAATCGAATGTAGGGACCAATTTATTGGTCCGGCGGCGAAGCCGAATAATTTGAAACAAAATAAAAAAATGAAAAAGAAAAGTTGTGGAAAAAATATAAATTGAAAAAATTAAAAAAATAAAAAGATGCTCTACGTAGAGCGTAAAAAAATATTTTATAAAAAATTTTGTTTTTTTCTCTCACAAAAGACACGCGGACCAACAGCAAATATCTGCTATTGGTCTGGTGGAGAATCCGAATAAAAGAAAAAAACATAAAAATAAAAGACTCTAATGAGTCTTTCATTTTTTAGAGATTTATTATGCATTAGTTAGTCCGGTTAAAAATTAATGGACTTAAGATATTTGATTGGATAAATAACAAATCTTTTACAATATGTATTATTTATCCGGTAAAATCGGCTATAATCTGGTATTTTATTTGTATTAATTTATTTTTCATGGTTAATATAAAATATAATTTATGAGAGGTTCAGATTTATTTTACCTATCAAATAGCTTAAATATATGATAGCAATTATCACTAATCTTGTCAATCATTTTTTTTTAAAATTTTTGAAAATTTTTTATTTTAAATTTTATGATAGAAAATTGTTTTTATCCTTAATAGGGGTATATATTTAAAAATAAAACAAATTTGATGAGGAGAGAAAAAAATGAAGATTTTTCCTATAAAGGCCTTTGAAGATAATTATATTTGGCTTATTGAAAAAAATAATGGAGTAATTATTGTTGATCCTGGTCAAAGTAAAGATCTTTTAAATTATTTAAGGGACAAAAAGCCATATGGTATTTTACTTACTCATAACCATTATGACCACACAGGAGGGGTCATGGACATTAAAAAAGTTTATGGAGATATTTTGGTATATGGTCCAGAGGAAACTAGCCTTATAAACGATGTGAACCTTTCTGACGGAGATGTTTTTAGCCTTATGGGTTTGAATTTTTCAGTTATGGAAACTTCTGGGCATACCCATGGTCACCTTTCTTATTTATTTGATGACAATCTATTTTGTGGAGATGCTCTTTTTATGGCAGGATGTGGTAGGGTTTTTACAGAAGATTACCAGTTGGCTTTTAAGACTATTGAAAAGTTTAAGGGTCTTAGTGATTTTATAAAGGTTTATCCGGCTCATGAATATAGTCTTCATAATTTGGATTTTTCTAAAAAATTTATGCCCAGTGCTAGGGTGGATGAAGAGTATAAAAGGGTTAAGGCTCTTAGGGAAAACAATAAGGTAACTTTACCTACTAGCATAGGTCTTGAAAAGGAAATAAATCCTTTTTTTAGGGCTAAGAATTTTGAAGATTTTGTAAGACTCAGAAAGGAAAGGGACAATTTTTAATAAAAAATAAAAAAACGATGAGATTTTAATTTTCTCATCGTTTTTTGAATTATAAAAATCTTTATTTATCATCTTTCATTGAGCATGAACCCTTGTCGCAACCACAGCCACAGCCGCAGTCACAACCTTTAGTTTTTTTGACATGCTTTATAGCAAAAACTACTACGATTAAAAGGATGATACCTATAATCCAAGTTACCATTAGTTAAGCACCTTCTTATTTTTTAAATCTTTTTCATATAGATTTTCTTTTGTCCTGTCAGGTCTGAATATGAAGTATAGATAAACTATAAGGATAACCAAAGCTACTCCTGTTCCTAAGCTGAAGGCTTCTTTTAATACAAGAACTCTTCCGAATTGATAAATCATAAGAGCTATTGTATAAGAGAAAACGATTTGGTAAGCAGTTGCAAAGGCAAACCACTTCGCTGAACCCAATTCGGATTTTATTGAACCTAAAGCTGCAAAGCAAGGAACTGTAAGTTGGTTAAAGAATACAAAGGCAAAAATAGTTACAGGGTTAAATTGTGTGCTTAAAAGTTGTATAAGGGGAGCAACGTTATCTTCAACATCTCCAAGACCTGCAACAACTCCATAAGTTCCAACAACAACTTCCTTTGCAACAAGACCTAAAATTGTAGAAACAGTAGCCATCCAGTTTCCGAAACCTAAAGGTTTAAAGATAAAGGAAAGTTTCTTTCCTACAAAAGCAAGGATTGAATCTGCTGAAGCATCATCCCAAGAAAGAAATTGACCGCTTGTAGAAATATTTTGTAAGAACCAAATAACAATAGTCATAAGAAGGATTATTGTTCCGGCTTTTATAACGAAAGCCTTGCCTCTGAAATATGTTGCACGAAATACATTGTAGGCACTTGGCATATGATATTCAGGAAGTTCCATTACGAAAGGAGCAGGATCACCGTGGAATAGGTTTGTCTTTTTAAGCATAATTCCTGAAAGAATTACGGCAGTAATTCCTCCGAAGTACCAAACTGGACCATACCACCAAACACCTGGGAAAAATGCTGCAAAAAGTGCTATGATGGCAGTTTTTGCACCACAGGGCATAAAGGATGAAACCATAATTGTCATACGCCTATCATTGTTGTTTTCAATGGTTCTTGTTCCCATAATTGCAGGAACTGAACAACCTGTTCCGATTAAAATAGGAATAAATGATTTTCCTGAAAGTCCAAATCTCCTAAAAATTCTGTCCAAAATAAAGGCTATTCTTGACATGTAACCGCAGTCTTCCAAGATTGCTATACAAAGGAAAAGAGCAACAATTACAGGTAAGAATCCTAAAACAGCTCCAACTCCTGCGACTATACCATCAACAATAAGAGATGTAAGCCAAGGAGCAGTACCAGCACCTTCTAAAAACTTTTGAACGTTTCCTCCTACAATTTCTGCAAAGAATACATCATTTACCCAGTCAGTTACAGGACCACCAACGATTTTTACGGCAAAGTAATAAATACCTATCATTAGAATTGCAAAAATTGGAATTGCTAAAAATCTGTTGGTAACAATTTTATCTATTTTGTCAGATGTTGTAAGTCCTAGATTTTTTTTCTTTACTGAATTTTGAGTAAGCTTTGTTACAAAGTTATATCTGTTGTCAGTGACTATTCCTTCAGCATCGTCATCATAAGCTTCTTCAAAATCATCTCTTATTTCTTTAAGTCTTTTGCTTTCTTCAGAAGTAAGAGAATAATCTTCTAAGACTTTTTCGTCTTCTTCAAACATCTTTACAGCCAACCATCTTTTTGAGATATGGTCTCTAATGGAAGAAAAGTTTTCAATTTCCTTAAAAGCTTCTTCAAGTTTAGAATCAAAAGTTATAAGTTCTTCATTTTTAGTTGCTGCAAGCTTTCTTGCTTCTTCGATTAAAGTATTGATGTTTTTGTGGTGAAGAGCTGAAATTTCAACTACTTTACACTTTAAAATATTTTCAATTTTTTTTTGTATCTATTGTATCCCCGTTTTTTTCAACAACATCAATCATGTTAAGAGCTAAAATAAGAGGAATTCCTATCTCTATAAGTTGAGTTGCAAGATACAAATTTCTTTCTACATTTGAAGCATCAACAACATCTATAATTACATCAGGATGTTCATTAAGTAAAAAATCTCTTGATACAACCTCTTCAAGGGTATAGGGAGAAAGAGAGTATATACCAGGAAGGTCAGTAAAAAATACATCCTTATCATTTTTATAGCGTCCGGTCTTTTTTTCTACAGTAACTCCGGGCCAGTTACCTACATATTGATTAGCTCCGGTCAAAGCATTAAACAAGGTTGATTTACCACTGTTTGGATTGCCGGCAAGAGCAATATTAATTGTCATTTTCTCGTCCCAAAACTTGTTCAATTTCAATTAACTCAGCATCATCACGTCTTATACTAAGTTCATAGTTACGTACGTTAATTTGTACAGGATCTCCAAGAGGGGCAACTTTTCTTATAAAAATTTTGCTTCCCTTAGTAAGCCCCATGTACATAATTCTTCTTTTTAAAGGACCCTTGCCATTGATTTTTGTAATTGTGTAATAATTACCAACGACAGAGTCTTTTAAAGTAAGTTTTTCGTCCATTTTTATAACTCCTCTACAATTATTTTTTTGGCGATATCTTTTCCAAGAGCAAGTCTCGAATCTTTAATTTTAACTATTAAATTTCCGTCATTTTCAAAAACAACACGAACTTTAGCTCCCTTTACAAAGCCTAAATTGGCTATATGAGCTAAAATTTCATCCTTTGTTTTTTTATCTTTAATCATGGCAACTTTAAGATCCACATCCTTAGGAGCCATTATAAGACTAATCAAAACATCACCTCATTATTTAAAATTTAACTTTTAAAAGAATTTATTTAAATTTATAAAAAATTCCGAAATGCCTTTTAATAAAATTATCAATATTAAAAGGCATTAAATAATGTACTATAAGTGATACATAAAATAAGTGATACATAAAATCAATGATATTAATTATATTTTAGAATAAAAAATAAATAAAATTTTATAAAAAAGAAATTTTAATTTATAATATTTAAAACAAATTAAAAAAATATTTTTAAAATATAATTATATTTATTAAATAGGAGAAAAAATGAAAGGAATTAGTGCAAATTTAATAATAGCTTTAGGCTGTATTATTCCAGGCCTTATGACAGGGCTTGGAGCAATACCCATATTTTTTACAAAATCAGTATCACAAAAGGTCCTGGATGTACTTTTAGGAGCGGCAGCGGGAGTTATGCTTTCGGCGACCTGTTTTTCCTTAATACTTCCCAGCATAGAATATGGAGGAGGAGATTTAAAAGCAGTATTAATTGCATCGGCGGGTATATTTTTAGGGGCTTTAATGCTGGATATGATTGATAAGTATGCACCCCATGAGCATTTAATAGATAAAAGAGTTGAAGGGAAAAATACTGAAAGTTTAAAGAAAATTTGGCTTTTTGTAATTGCCATAACAATTCATAATTTTCCCGAAGGACTTGCAACAGGAGTAGGATTTGGAACGGAAAATATTTCAAATGGTATAGCAATAGCTTTAGGAATAGGACTACAAAATATGCCTGAAGGAATGGCAGTAGCCCTTGCCCTTGTAAGAGAAGATTATTCAAAGAAAAGCGCCTTTTTAATTGCATTATTTACAGGGCTTATTGAACCCCTTGGAGCTTTTTTAGGCTTTGGTTTAGTATCTATATTTAGACCCTTAATAGGATTTATCCTAGCCCTTGCAGGAGGAGCTATGCTTTTTGTAATAAGCGATGAAATAATCCCCGAAACCCATTCCAACGGTTTTGAAAGGGAAGCAACATATGGGATTATAATAGGCTTTATAATAATGATGATTTTAGACATACTTTTAGGATAAAAATAAGGAGGAAAAAATGAAAGACAAAAGATTTAAAAAAATTTATGGCCAAGGATTTGTAGACAATCTAAATATCTTTATAGATTTGGAAACTGGAGTAAATTATTTGTCCTTTGTAAACGGATACGCAGGAGGTCTTACACCCCTTCTTGATAAGGACGGAAAAGTAGTAATAACAGATCCAAGGGAATATGAAGATTAAAAAATAAAAATGCTTCACGTGAAGCGTAAAAAATATTTTGTAAAAAATATTGATTTTGTTTTCTCGCCATAGAGTCTTATAGAAGTTTTGTAGGGACCAACTTTGAAGACCTAACCCGATTTTTGAAAAAAATCGTGGTAGGTCTCATGCAACTATTTGCCCAAATCTTTGATTTGGCTGCAAATATCTGCTATTGGTCCGGCGGCGAAGCCAAATAAAAGAAAATAAAAAAACGAAAAAGAAAAAATATGGATAAAAAGTTTATTGAAAAATAAAAATAAAAATGCTCTACGTAAAGCATAAAAAACAAATTAAAAAAATGCCGAAAACTCGGCATTTTATTTTTTTATATTTGCTTTTTGTATTTACTTTTTTAGGATTCCTGAAATCCCCATAGCTCCAGGTCCGCCGTGACAGGCAATAACAGAGCCAGTATTAAACCAATCATAATCTTCAATCTTATGAAAAGAAAGAAGAGATTCTATATTTTTAATATGACCTTCGTTTAAATCTGGGACTTTCACAAGTCTTATGGAACCTTCTTCAAAATCATTTTCTCTGAAAAACTCATTTATCAATTTTCTATAGGCAATTTTAAAAGATCCCATATATTTTTTTCCTGCAACTAAATAGCCATTTTCAATATTTATAGTTGGAAAAATTCTTAAGAGAATGGCTCCTAAATATGCGGCGTTGGAAACTCTGCCTCCCGCCCTTAAAAATAAGAGGGTTTGAGGTAAAAATATAAAGCGAAGTCTTTCTCTTACATCTTCCACAAAAGCAATAATATCCTCGGGACTTGCATCTTTATTTTTTTCAATAAATTTTGCCGTTTCAATCACTAGGCTGCCAAGGCCCACGCTTACATTTTTACTATCTATTAAATAGACATTATCAAAGTTTTCAGCAGCAAGTCTTGCAGAATTAAAGGACACTGTTGTTACGGAAGAATAGGCTATATAAATAATTTTTGCATCTTTATTTTCCTCATTTATTTGTTTAAAAACTTTCTCAAAGTCACCAGGAGTTGCTCCTGATGTTGTGGCTAAGGATTTTTCCTTGTCATAGTAATCGAAAATTTTTTCAACTTGCACATCTTTGTCATCATAGGTTTTATCTCCCATAGTTACGTGCATTTGGACTATTTTTATCTTATATTTATCTAAATATTTTTGCGGCAAATCCGATCCACTTTCTGTTACTAATATATATTTATTCATAGTAACTCCCCGAATTCTATTAATATTAATTTTACAATTGTTTAAAAATTTTAAAATTTAAAATAATTGTAATATAGAAAAATTTTTCAAGCAAGGAATTTTATTTTATTTAGTAAAAAACAAACTTTATCTTAGATATTTTATACAAAAAGAATTATAAAACTAACTTTAAAAAATCGTGAAAATGTTTTACACTGTTCAGACCACTTACATGTTATTAAAATCAAAATTTTTAAAAACATAAAAAAATAACTATTTATAAAAATTTTTTTGATATTTATTTTTATAGAAGATAATTAATATAAGACTTAATAAGTATAGATATGATTTAAAAAACTTTAAAAAACTTATTGCTATATAAAGCCTTTATTGCGATGATGTGATGGAGATCACAAAAACAATATTTTAAACGAAAATTTAAAGTTATAAGCATTTTTAATGTTTATTTAAAATTTATATAAGTTAAAAGCTATACATTTTCGGACTTTAAAGCAAGATTTCGACAAATAAATAGAAAAATGCCATGTTAACATTTTCATTTAGTGTTATAATGAGATTAGCTCTAAGGAGTTAAAAATTTTTTTATAGGAGGGAACTATGGAAAACAGAGTTAAGCCAAAGGGATCGGCACTAATACCTTTCATAGTATTTATTGCATTTTATTTAGGCACAGGTTTTTATCTGAATGCTACTGGTGTAGAACTTGCATTCTACCAAATCCCGGCCCCAATTTCCGTAATTGTAGGTATTATCGTTGCCTTCATCATGTTTAAAGGAAGCGTTGATGACAAGTTTGAAGCCTTTATTAAAGGCTGTGGTGACGAAAACATCATTATCATGTGTATTATTTACATACTTGCAGGTGCTTTCGCATCAGTTTCAAAAGCCATGGGTGGTGTTGATTCTACAGTAAACTTAGGTATGAGCGTTATACCGCCGCAATTTTTAACAGCAGGTATATTTTTAATGGCTGCTTTTATTTCACTGGCAACAGGCACTTCAGTAGGTACAATTTCAACAGTTGGACCTATAGCAGTAGGTCTTGCTACTAAAGCCGGCCTTGATATGCCTCTTGTTCTTGGTGCACTTGTTGGTGGAGCAATGTTTGGAGATAACTTGTCAGTTATTTCAGATACTACTATTGCCGCTACAAGAACTCAAAATGTAGAAATGAGAGATAAGTTCAGAATGAACTTTAAAATCGCTCTTCCTGCAGCAATTATAACTTTTGTTTTGCTTTTAATTTTTGCAAGACCTGAAGTTATAGTTAAACAAGATAATTTGGAATACACCTTTATTAAGGTTGTACCTTACTTAGTAGTTTTAGTTGCTGCTATAGCAGGTATGAACGTATTCTTAGTACTTATGGCAGGTATTATTTTATCAGCTGTTATTGGTGTAGGTACTGGTTCCATTGCCCTTTTAGATGTTTCAGCAAACATTTGGGGTGGATTTACAGGTATGTTTGAAATCTTCTTACTTTCTATGTTAACAGGAGGACTTGCTTACATGGTTAGAAAAGAAGGTGGAATTGAATGGATTATTCAAAAGACAAAGAATTTCTTAGGTGGAGAAAAATCTGCTGAAGTAGGTACTTCAGTATTGGTATCTTTACTTGACGCTGCAGTTGCAAACAATACAGTTGCAATTATAATAGCAGGTCCTGTAGCCAAAGAATTTTCTAATGAGTTTAAGGTTGACCCAAGACGTACTGCATCACTTCTTGACACTTTCTCTTGCGTAATGCAAGGATTTATACCATATGGTGCTCAAGTTCTTATTGCAGCAGGTCTTACTGAAGGAGCAGTAGCACCTTTCCAAATTATGCCATATTTCTGGTATCAATTTATACTTGCTATTGTTGCTTTAATCTCAATATGGGTTCCATTTACTAAACCAAAAGAAACTTGGAACTTTGAATATGACATGAGGCAAGACGAAGCACAAAAATACATCGATCAAGGTGTAAAACCGGAAGATGTAGCACGTGTTTAATATTTTAAATTTATAGGAGGAAAAAATGAATTCAAAAGACGAAATGAAAAAATTAAACTTTGACACAAAGTGTGTACACGCAGGTTATGTAAAGAATGATGTTGGGGCACTTGCTTGTCCTATTTACCAAACTTCAACCTTTATATTTGATTCTGCTGAACAAGGCGGAAGAAGATTTGCTCTTGAAGAAGACGGATACATTTATTCTCGTTTAGGAAATCCTACAAACGCTCAAGTTGAAGCAAAGGTTGCCATGCTTGAGGGCGGTGAAGCTGCCCTTTCAACTGCTTCCGGAATGGGTGCTATAACTTCAGCAATTTGGACAAACTTAAAAGCAGGAGACCACGTTCTTGCTGCAAAAACTCTTTATGGATGTACATTTGCATTCTTAGAACATGCTCTACCAAGATTTGGAGTAGAAGTTGATTTTATAGACATGGCTAACTTAGATGAAGTTAAGAGTCACTTAAAACCGAATACAAAGATAACTTATCTTGAAACTCCTGCAAATCCAAACATGGATATTTCAGATATTGAAGCAATTGCAAAATTGTCTCATGAAAACAATAAAGAAGGTCTTGTAATTGTAGACAACACTTATTGTTCACCATACATTTCAAATCCACTATCTTTAGGTGCTGATATAGTTGTTCACTCAGCTACTAAATACATCAACGGTCACGGCGATGTCATTGCGGGATTTGTTATTGGAAGCCAAGAAATGATAACTAACATTAGATTTGTTGGTCTTAAAGATATGACAGGTGCAGTTCTTGATCCATTTGCTGCATACCTAATCAACAGAGGACTAAAAACACTTCCACTAAGAATGGAAAAACACTGTGCAAACGCAATGAAAGTTGCTGAATTCCTTGAAAATCATCCAGCAGTAGAAAGTGTTGCATATCCTGGACTTAAATCATTTAAATACTATGATCTTGCTAAAAAACAAATGAAACTTCCTGGTGCTATGATTTCTTTCGAACTTAAAGGTGGAATCGAAGCTGGAAGAACTTTAATGAACTCTGTTAAACTTTGTACATTAGCTGTATCTTTAGGAGATGCTGAAACTCTAATTCAACATCCAGCTACAATGACTCACTCTCCATATTCTAAAGAAGAAAGAGAAGCTGCAGGCATCACAGATGGTATGGTTAGACTTTCTGTAGGTCTTGAAAATGCTGATGACATTATTGCTGACCTTGAACAAGCTCTTGGACAAATTAAATAAGATTTGTTAAAGCTTAAAAAAGCAAATTAAATTAAAAAATTCGGTCTTTATTTAGTCTATTGGATTAAAATTAAAGACCGATTTTTTTATAGGGTAAAAATTTTTTAAAAAATTGCAAGATAATTGTAAAGAAATTTATCAATTGTAAAAAAATCTTGTATTAATGGGGTAAAAGTGGTTTAATTACAATAAATATCATAGTTAAAAAGGAGAAATTTCTTTATAGATGAATAGATTAAAAAAGAATGTATATTTAATACAATTATTACCTTCTTTAGTTTTAACAATATTTGTTATGTTTATATCAAGTTATGGCTTTAAAGATGGAATATTTTTTTCGTATTTTAAAGAACCCTTAATAATTTTATACAATTTTATTCCAATTTATCTTTTTGTATTAATTTTAAGTTTTTTATTTAAAAGTGAAACAATAGGATTCGGAGCAACAAGCCTTATAAGTCTTTTACTTGCCTTTACCAATGGGAAAAAAGTTTTGTATAGGTCTGAACCTCTTTATTTTTCAGACTTTAAATTTATAAAAGAAGCTTTTACCATGGTTAAAAAATATAAAGTTGCACCGGACAAGCAAGTTCTTATAGGCTTTGTCTTAGTTTTGGTACTCTTTGTATTTTTAATAAAATTTTTTAAAAATAACAAAGCTCTGTGGCGGTTCAGATTTTTACAATCCATAATTTTAACTTGCCTGCTTTTTATTTTTACAAATATTTATATTTTTGATGAGAATGTATACTCATCTCTTGGATCTCAAAGCAATTTAAATCTTTGGATACACCTTGATTCTTATGAGTCAAAGGGTTTTGTATATCCTTTTTTACACTCTATAAAATCTGCGGTAGGTTATAAATATAAAGACTTCAATGAAAAAAAGGCTGAAGAAATTTATTCAACTTATAAAAGCAAAGGAATACCAGATGAGAAAAAAGTAAATATTATTGCAATACAACTGGAATCCTTTAAGGATTTTTATATGTATAGAAATTCTAATCTTGAATTTACCCACGATCCCTATAAATATTTTCATGATTTACAAAATGAATCTATTTATGGGCAGACTATAGTTAATGTTTTTGGAGGTGGAACTTTTTATACTGAATCCAGTGTAATAAGTGGATATAGAAACACGCCGACCTATGATATACCAAGAAAAACTTATGCGAGATATTTAACAGATCAGGGCTACAAAATTGAAAGCTCCCATCCTTTTGTAGGAACTTTTTACAACAGGGTAAATGCTTATAAATCCATTGGTCTTGGGACTTTTTATGACATGGAAAACACCTTCAGCAAAATGAGTGATGACATTTTATTTGATAGGGAATATTTTAATTTTATTTTAGATAAGTTTGACGAGAACAGAAAAAACGGACCTTATATGAGCTTTAATGTAAGTTATGAAGGCCATGGCCCTTATAATGAAGAAGAGGGGCCTCAAAATGAAGCTTTAGTTTGGAATGATAATTATACAAGAGAAGATTTTAATTATTTCAACAATTATTTAAATCTTATGGAAGACACATCAAATCAACTTGAGATTTTAATAAATCATTTAAGACAGGTTGAAGAGCCAACTGTATTAATATTCTGGGGAGATCATTCTCCATCAATGCAAGAGCAAAACAGACTTTTTAAAATTTTTGGTATAAATGACAATTTGGCAACTGTTGATGGATTTTGGAATAATTATTCAACTCCTTATATTATTTGGGCAAATGAAAAGGCAAAAGAAGTAACTGGAAATGCTTTTAGGGGACAGGGTCCTGATCTTGATCCTTGCTTTTTGTTTAATTATCTTTTTAAACAGTTAGGTTATGAGGGAGATTGGTACAATCAATATCTAAGTGATTTTACAAGAAATATAGATGTTATAAAACCTCACTTTTTAAAGGTCAATGGTCAATTTCGTCTAAATGGAGATATGGAAACAGACAAGAAAATTCAAGAATTTTACAACATGGAATATTATCGAATGAAGGAAAAAGTTGAAGAATAATATTTAATAAAAAAAAGGGATGATTTTAAAATCATCCCTTTTAAAATTTAAATTTTATTTTAAAAATGCAAGATAGGCTTTCATTGTCATATAGGCATCGGCCTTTGAAAGTATCTCATAAGGTGCGTGCATGGAGAGCATAGCAGTTCCGCAGTCAACTACTTCAGCGCCCTTTCCTGCAAGAATATAGGCGATAGTTCCGCCGCCACCTTGATCTGTTTTCCCAAGTTCTGAAGTTTGCCAAATAACATTGTTATCGTTAAATTTATTTACAACTTCTCTTAAAAATTCAGAGTTTGCATCATTGCTGCCGCTCTTTCCACGAGCTCCAGTATATTTTGCTATAGCAACACCGTATCCACTTAAGGCTGCATTTTTATCATCACTTACTTCTTTAAAGTCCGGGTCTAAGGCAACAATAACATCAGCTGAAAGAACTTTTGAGTTTGCAATGGAACGTCTTAAAAGTAAATCTGAATAATTTTTTTGATTTGCCAAAATTTCAGCAAGGGCATTTTCAAAAAATGCAGAATTCATGGAAGTGTTACCCACTGAACCGATTTCTTCCTTATCTACGAAAAGGCCCACTGCAGTAATTTTTGGATTTTCAACTTGAAGAAGGGCGTAGAGATTTGCGAAAGAGCAAACCCTGTCATCTTGACCGTGACCAGCTACCATAGCTCTGTCGAAACCAACATCTCTTGCTTTTGATGCAGGCACAACTTCAAGTTCTGCAATTGCAAAATCTTCTTCAACCATATTATATTTTTCATTTAAATATTGAAGAACAAATTTTTTTATGGGATTTTCTTTTTCCTTTGAACCGTAGCTGGAATGACCTACAATAACATTTAAACTTTCTGCAGTGATTGCTTCACTTAAAGGTTTTTTGTTTTGATCTGCACTTAGGTGGGGAAGTAAATCTGTTATATAAAAAATTGGATCATTTTCATCTTCTCCAATGGCAATTTCAAATTTTTCATTGTTTTTATTTATTATTATTCCGTGAATTGCTAATGGAATAGTCGGCCATTGATACTTGCGAATACCGCCGTAATAGTGAGTTTTAAGAAAGGCTAGTTCACTGTCTTCATAAAGGGGATTTTGTTTTACATCAAGGCGGGGAGAATCTATGTGAGATCCTACAATATTCATACCTTCTTCTAAGTCATCTCCTATTACAAAAAGAGCAAGGCTTTTATTTTTATTGTTTACATAAATTTTGTCACCCTTTTTAATTTTATTTTTAAGAGCTTCTTTAAGTTCAATAAAACCCTTTTCTTTTGCTTTTTCAATTATAAAAGAAGTGGCTTCTCTTTCAGTTTTTGCCTTATCTAAAAAATTTTTATAATCTTCACCGTAAGCATAAATTTTTTCTTTTTCATTTTCGTCAATTTGTTGCCATACTGATTTTTTAATTTTTTCCAAAATAAGTCTCCTTTCAAAACAATCATATTTTCTTATAGAATACACTTTAATTTAAGTTGAGTAAAGTTAAAGAAAATTATAATTAAAATGCAAAAATATTTGATATCTCTTAAACTTTGTGATAATATATAAAATTTACTTTTTTTAATTTCAATGTTATACTATAAATAGGCCATTTAAGGAGGTTAAAATGTTTGAAATTGGAGATAAAGTAGTATATCCCATGCACGGCGCCGGAATAATTGTAAATATAGACATTAAAGAAGTACTTGGCGAAGAAAGAAAATATTATATTCTCAGAATGCCCATAAACGGAATGAGAGTTATGGTTCCTGTAGAAAATGCTAAAGAACTTGGAGTTAGATATATTTATGGCCCTGCTGAAATGAATAAAGTTTTTGAAACATTAAAAGATGATGCTGAAGAAGATTTGCCATCAAATTGGAACAGGAGATACAGGTTTAATATGGAACGTATTAAGTCGGGAGATCTTACTGAAATTGCAAAAGTAGTCAGATGTCTTACTAAGATGGATGAAGAGAAAACTTTATCAACTGGAGAGAGGAAACTCCTTAATAATGCTAAACAAATCATAATATCCGAGATGGCCCTCGTTTATGATAAAAGCGTAAGCGAAATTGACAGCCTTGTTGAAAAGGCTATTTTAGCATGAGGAGGTAAAGACCATAAATAAAGAAGTATTTAAAAAAATTTTTAGGCTGCTTTGGTCATTGGTTGGCGCAGGCTTCGGTTTAATTTTAATTACCATTTTTAGATTAATCGGGCTTGAATTTTTTGATGGAAGGGCAAACTTAATTTTTAGGATATCCTTAATTATTTTATTTGCAATTATATTTTTTATAACGGGGCCCAAAATCTTTAAAGGTTTTGAGTCTTTACAGGATTTCTTGGAAGAAGAGTTAAAGGGTAGGAGCCTACCGGAGCTTATTTGGGGGCTTTCAGGTCTTATAATAGGTTTATTAGTTGCCTTTTTTATTTCCCAACCAATTTACAGAATACCAATACCATATCTTGGAAGTGTACTTAGTATTTTAGTTTATGTAATGTTTGGCTTTTTAGGGGTAAGACTTGCAGTTCATAACAAGGAAGAGCTTACGAACAGAATTAAAGAAGCCCTTCAAAAACCCTTTGAAAAAAAAGAAACTTTAAAACTTCCAAAAATAAGCGGCAAACCAAAAGTCTTGGACACATCTGTTATAATTGACGGCAGAATCAAAGATATTTGTGATAGTGGATTTTTAGAGGGGCCTGTAATAGTACCGGTATTTGTCCTTGAGGAACTTCAACACATTGCAGATTCTGCAGATAATTTAAAAAGAACCAGAGGAAGACGAGGTCTGGACATTATTCATGAAATGCAAGAAGATAAAGTTATTGAAATTATAGTTTCAGATTTAACTTATGATGACATAGCTGAAGTTGATTCAAAACTTTTAAAACTTACAAAGGATGTAAAGGGAAAAATTGTTACAAACGATTATAATTTAAACAAGGTGGCAAAAGTTCAAAACATAGAAGTTTTAAATATAAATGAACTTGCAAACTCTGTTAAACCTGTTTATTTACCTGGTGAAGAAATGTCCGTTTCCATAGTTAAAGTTGGAAAGGAATTAAATCAAGGTTTATCCTACTTAGATGATGGAACAATGATAGTTGTTGAAAATGGAAAAGATTATTTAGGCAAAAGCATAAAAGTTGAAGTTACCTCAGTACTACAAACTTCAGCAGGAAAGATGATTTTTGCAAAACCAAAGGCGGCTTAGCCGTCTTTTTTTATATTTTTTAAGATAAGCAAAATTAAAATATTTATACAAATAACTTATAATAATTGTATTAAAAAATTAAATTTTATATAATTTACAAGAAGGTGAAAAATGAAAAATTTATTTGATATATTAGTTGAAGCAAACAAAAAAGCGAAAGATAAATACGCAATTTTAACGGAAAAAAATAAATATACTTTTGCAGAATATTTGTCCAAGGCAAAAAAAGTTGCAAATTTTTTAATCAAAGAAGACTTTGATTTAAAGAAACCCTTTCTTGTACTTATAGATGACAATGAATATGATTTATTTGCTTTTATGGGCATCTTAGGAGCGGGAGGATATTATGTTGCCATTAATTACAAAACTCCCAAAGAAAGACTTGAAGAAATAATAAAAAGATACGACTTTGCAGGCATCTTATCTTCAAAAGAAAGTTCAATTTTTTCAAAAGACATAAAAGAGATAATTGAAACTAATGAAGAAATAGACATGAAGTTTCTAAATAAAAGCATAAGGACATCCCCTGCTTTTGGTATGTTTACATCTGGATCAACAGGAAGCCCAAAACTGGTTTTAAAAAGTCACGGCTCTATAATTGATCAGTGCAGAAACTTTAATGAAGAATTTAATTTTACAAGGGAAGATATTTTTGGAAATCAAGTTAGCTTTGAATTTGATTCTTCCTGTAAAAGTATTTTTTTGTCGATTTATAACCTTGCAGCTATAGCCCTAATACCGCCTAAATATTTTATGTTTCCCAAAAAAATCCTTGATCTTATAAATTATTTTCAAGCAAGTGTTTTAATTTGGTCTACTTTTGCTTTAAGAATTATGGAAAATTTTAAGGCATTTTCTTATAAAAAAATACCAAGCGTAAAAAAAGTTATGTTTTCAGGAGAAATTTTACCAAAGAGAACGGCGATTTATTGGATGGAAAATTCTCAGGCAAAATTTTACAATCTTTATGCTCCTACTGAAGTAAGTTTTAATTGTCTTTATCATGAGATTTCAAAAGATGATGATCTTTTAAATATTCCTGCTGGAAAAGAAGTTCCTGGATCTAAAATATATATCTTAGATGAAGAAAACAAACCTTGTAAAGAAAATGAAGAAGGACAAATTTTTGTTGGAGGAGAAGGACTTGCCTTAGGTTATTATGATGATTTTGAAAAAACAAATATGACCTTTGTTCAAAATCCTCTACAAAATAAATATAGGGAAATTTTTTATAAAACGGGTGATTTTGGACTTATAAAAAATGGGGAAATTTATTTTAAGGGCAGAATGGATAATCAAGTAAAACACTTAGGATATAGAATAGAACTTGGAGAAATTGAAAATAGAATTAATGCCTTAGAAGGAATTGACATAAGCGGAGTTTTATTTGAAAAAGAAAAAGAATTAATAAGCGTATTTTATCAAGGTCAAATCGATGAAAAAAATATGTTTAGGCTCTTAAAAGATAAATTGCCAAGACACATGATGCCAAAAAAAATAATAAGACTTGACGTAATGCCATTAAATAGAAATAATAAAGTAGATAGAAATAAATTAAAAGAATATTTAGGAGAAAAAAATGACTAATTTAGACAAAATTATAGAAATTTTAAAGGATGTAACACCAGATCCTAATGCTGAAATCGAAGAAGATACTGAACTTATTGAATCAGGAGTAATAGATTCCTTTGATACTGTAAGTTTGATTTTGGAACTTAACGATGAATTCGGAATCGACATAGGAGTTGAAGACATCTTACCTGAAAATTTTGAAACTCCAAAAACTATTTTAGAACTTGTAGAGCATTTTTTAGGAGAGCTTGATTGAATTTTACAAATCCCATTCTTTATTTAGGGTTAAGTATTTTTGTAGTTTTATATTACACAATTTTTAAAAAATTCCAGTGGTTATTTTTACTTCTGGCAAGTCTTGTTTTATATTTTGTCATGGAAAAATCCATGGCAATTTATATTATTATAACTAGTATAAGCATTTATTTTTTAGGTGTAAAAATACAAAAAATAAACGACCTCTACCCTAAGAAAGATAGAAAAAAATATTCAAAAAAATATTTAATAAGTGGGCTTTTAATTAATTTTGGAATACTTTTTGGCTTAAAATATCTGGGACTTTTAAAAGTATTTAAAATTGAAAGCTTTGATTTTATGTCAATTATTCCGCCCCTGGGAATATCTTTTTACACTTTCAAGGCAACTTCATATTTAATTGATCTTTATAGAAGTAAATATGATGCTGAGAAAGATTTTTTTAAATTTGCAACTTTTGTAAGTTATTTTCCAGCTCTTTTACAGGGCCCTATTGATAAATATGATGAACTTTCAAATACCTTATACACAAAGAAAAATTTTGACTATGAAAATCTTGTAAGAGGTTTTTATTTAATTTTATTTGGTATTATGAAGAAAACCGTAATAGCGGATAGATTGGTTGAACCTATAGGAAATGTTGTAAAATCTTACACTTCTTATCAAGGTTCTGTTTTATTTTTTGCTATGTTTGTTTTTGGAATTCAAATTTATGCAGATTTTTCCGGCGGTATAGATATGGTTAGGGGTTTTTCAAAAATCTTGGGAATTGATCTTGCAGAGAATTTTAATAATCCCTATTTTGCAGATTCAGTTGCAGAGTATTGGAGAAGGTGGCACATGAGTTTGGGAGCTTGGATGAGAGAATATGTATTTTATCCTATGAGTCTTTCAAAGAGTTTTGCTAACATAAATAAAAAATCAAGGAAAAAATTTGGACCTAAATATGGGAAAATTTTTACTTTGCTTATTTCAACTATTGTAGTTTATCTTTTAATAGGAGCTTGGCATGGTGCAAGGACCATATCTCTTTTATTCGGTTTATTTTATGGTATAGTTATATCTATTTCTCTTGTTTTGGAAAATATAAGAGCAGACATAGATAAGAAACTTCCTCTACCCTATAAATTTAAATATTCCTTAAAAATTTTATGGGTAATTTTTATTACCACCATAGGAAGATATTTTTCTAAGGCAAATACTGGAAGAGAACTTTGGATCATGCTTAAATATACTGTAAAGAATTATTTCGGAAAAAATTTTTGGGCAAACTTTTATTCTGCCATGAACATGAAACCTCTTTCATATGTGGTTCTTATTATTGGCATAACTATAATGATTTTTGCCGGAATATATAAGGAAAAATACGGAGATTTTTACGAAAAGATAAAGAGACTTAAACCTGTAAGTTTATATTTACTTTTAGTCTTTGTAATAGGATTTACAATTGTTTTCGGACTTATGGGCACAAACATAACTCAAATGGAATTTGTATATCAAAAATATTAGGAGAAAAATGAAAGCTAAAAAACAAATTAAAATAGTTATACTTTCAATTTTAAGTATTCTTATTTTAATAGGAGCAATAAATTTTTATATGGACCCCTTTGGAGTCTTTAGAAAAGATGGTTGGTTTGCATATAGGATGACAAGAAATCCTCGAACTGCAAAAATAACTTATCTAAATAATAAGGATAATTATGATGCTTATATAGTAGGGTCATCAGGTTCAAGTCCTCTTTTGACACAAAGCTTTAATAAATATGGCAAAAAAAATTATTATAACGCCTTTTATTATGGTGCCGATATGAAGGATGTAAAAGAAACTGTTAAATATTTGGTAAATAAAAGAGGTGCAAAAGAAATAGTCTTGCCTATTACTTTTTCTTTTGCTGAAAGTTATGATACAGGGGATAATGATCTTCACTACAAGATGAAGCCTGAAGTTGATGGTAAAAATAAATTTGAATTTTACTTAAATTATTTATTTTCAGATATGAGATATGCCTATGACATGTATAAGTCTTCAAAAAAGAAATCTTATATTCCATCGGGATTTGATGTATTTATACCTGATAGTGGCAATTATGACAAAAGAGTTAGAGATACAGAAAATATAGGCTCCCTTGAAAATTATTTAAATTTATATCCGGATTTTAAATTTGAAAAGGCAAAAATAGAAACAAAATATAAAGATCAATTTTTTTCAGACTTAGAAGATACAGTAAAGTTTTTGCAAGAGAAAAATGTTAAATTAAGACTTATAATGTATCCTCTTTATAAAACTGCCTTTAATGCTTACCCAAAAACAGATATTGATGAATTTTATAGAAGGTTAAATAAAATAAGCGACTATTGGGATTTTACTTATTCAAGTATAAGTCTTGATCCAAGATATTTTTATGATACCGCCCACTATAGAAATGATGTGGGAGATATGATGATATATAAAATATTTGGAGACAAAGAACATTTTATTCCTGAAGATTTTGGAACTTTTGTAAAGAAAGGACAAGATGTAAGACCTCAAATTGCAAAAAAAGAAAATTTTGAAGGTAAAATTTTAAATCTGATGCTCCATCATATAGGGCAAGATAAAAATAATCCTGCAATAATTGATGAAAATAAACTTATAGAACTTTTTGAAAAAATAAAAGAAAAAAATTATACTACAATAAGTCTAAAAGATATAAATGATTTTGTAGAAAAGGGAAAAGCCCTTCCTGAAAAATCAATTCTTTTAACTTTTGACGATGGCTATAAAAGTAACTATACAAAAGTTTATCCCCTTTTAAAAAAGTATAATTATAAAGCTTTGTATTTTCCCATAGGAGTTTCCATAGGCAAAGACACTTATAAAGAAAGCGGAATAAAAATTATTCCCCACTACGATTTAAATCAAATGGAAGAAATGAAAAATTCAAAACTTGTGGAATTTGGATCCCACACTTTTGATATGCACCAAGTGGAAAAATATGAAAAAGAAAATCCTGACATTCACACATCTCTTTTAAGGCAGGGGGATGAGAAAGAATATATTTCTTATTTAAAAAATGATATTAAAAATTTTGAAGAAAAGATGAATGGACTTATGAGTCCCTATAAGGCTATGGCATATCCTTTAGGTCTTCACGATAATTTAAGTGATGTTATAGTAAAAGAAAAGGGATATAACATTACATTTACAACAAATGAAGGAGAAAATATTATTTTAAAGGGATTAAAACAGTCTACTTTTTCAATGAATAGAATAAACATAGGTCCTGAAACGGATTTAGAACAAGTATTAAAATAACCCGAAAAATTCGGGTTATTTTTTTATGCTTTTTAAATATTCTTTTGCGCCGTTAAGATTCATGTAATAATTTGCAAAACTGGCATTTTCTGCAAGTTTATATATATTTAAATCCTTTAAATCTTCTTGATTTAACATTTCTTTTGAAAAAAGACTATAAGAAAGAAGAGCCTTTTTTCTAAATTTTAATTTTACAAATAAATTATCATAAGATTTTTCCTCTAGTTTTTCATTAAAGTTTGAAAGTCTTATGCAAAGATAAAAAACATATAAATTTTTTTCCATATCATCTTTTATTATCTTATAATTTATCTGATCTAAACCCTTTGAAGTGCCATAGATGTTTTTAATTAAGGCATCTATATCATCTATAATTTTAATTTTTGCAAGCTCACCTTCATCAATGGTTTTAAGCTCATAAGTAAGTTTTTTAAAATTTTCCTCATTTACAGGTAGAGAAAATAGTTCTCTTAAATATATTTTAAAAGTTTTTCTCTCAATAATACTTTTATCTGTTGAACTTTTTAAAACAATGGTGTTTATAGTGGGATTTAAATAAAAAATATAAACAAGTTCTTTTATATTTTGGTAAGAATTTTTAAAATAATCCTGGTCACTAAGCTCAAGAGTAAGAGTATCATCTTTTAAATTCATTATTTGTTCTGTTTTATTTAAAGCAACACTTAAATCTTTAATTTTTTCAGCAGAAGGCCTTGAGGAAAAATATTGAAAAATTTTTTCCCTTTCATCCATTTCTTTTGAAATCTCTTGATTTGAGCAGGCTGTTAAAAATATAAAAATTGAAATTAAAAATAAAAAATATTTTTTCAAAATATCACCAATCTAAGTTTATTAGCCTTTTATTTTTAAGTCAAGAATAAGAAAACATTTTCTGTATAAAGAGGATTGTGTGCTATAATTTACTTAGTTTAAAAATTAATTATTAGGAGGATAAAAATGGACAATAAAAAAGAAGCTATGAAGCTTCATAGAGAATTAAGGGGAAAATTTGAAATTAAACCAAGAGCAAAGACAGATAACGCAGAAGTTCTTGCCCTTGCATATACACCGGGAGTTGCAGAAGCTTGTTTAGCAATTAAAGAAGATCCTCACGAAGCTTACAATTTAACAAGAAAATGGAATCTTGTAGGAGTTGTAACTGATGGAACTGCAGTTTTAGGTCTTGGAGATATAGGTGCTATGGCAGGAATGCCAGTTATGGAAGGAAAATCAATTTTATTTAAAAATTTTGCTAATGTTGATGCCTTTCCAATCTGCCTTGCTACAAAAGATACAGAAGAAATTATAAAAACTGTAAAAAATCTTGAACCTACTTTTGGTGGAATAAATCTTGAAGATATAAAAGCACCTAAGTGTTTTGAAATAGAACAAAGGCTTGCAGAAGAAATGGACATTCCAGTTTTTCATGACGACCAACATGGAACTGCAATAGTTGTTATTGCAGCAATTTTAAATTCTTTAAAATTAGTAGGAAAAAAACTTGAAGACACAAGAATTGTAATGAGTGGTGCCGGTGCAGCTGGTATGGCAATATTACACCTTCTTACTCTTGAAGGAGCAAAAAATGTAATTTTTGTAGGAAGAAAAGGAATAATAGGTCCGGACTACTACGATGATGAATATAGACAAAAAATGCTTTCTAAATGTAATCCTGAAAATGTTAAGGGCGGCATGGCAGAAGCTTTAACAGGAGCTGATATTTTTATAGGAGTTTCAGGTCCAGGTCTTGTTACAAAAGAAATGGTAGAAAAGATGAATAAAGATGCAATTGTTTTTGCAATGGCAAATCCAGTTCCTGAAATTTATCCGGAAGAAGCAAAAAAAGGTGGAGCAAGAATTTGTGGTACAGGAAGAAGTGACTTTCCAAATCAAGTAAATAATGTATCAGTATTTCCGGGACTTTTCAGAGGAGCCCTTGATGTAAGAGCAAGAAAAATTACAGATAACATGAAACTTGCCGCAGCTCATGCAATAGCAGATGCAGTTGAAAATCCTATAGAAGAACGTGTACTCCCTGATGCTTTTGATTTAAGCGTTGCAGAAAAAGTTGCAAAAGCTGTAGCAGATCAAGCAAGAAAAGATGGAGTTGCAAGAGAATAATGGATTATAGAATTGAACATGACAGCATCGGTGAGATAAGAGTTCCAAAAGATAAATATTGGGCTGCTCAAACTGAAAGAAGTCATGAAAATTTTCTTATAGGTACTGAAAAGATGCCTGAAGAAATAATAAGAGCTTTTGCAATTTTAAAATATGGAGCTGCTGAAACTAATAAAAATTTAAATCTTATTGATGAAAAAAAAGCAGGAGCTATAAAAAAAGTTTGTGATGAAATACTTGAAGGAAAACTTGACGAACATTTCCCTCTTGTGGTTTGGCAAACAGGATCTGGCACTCAAAGCAATATGAATGTAAATGAAGTAATAGCTAACAGGGGAAATGAAATACTAAAGGAAAAAGTTCTTCATCCAAATGATGATGTAAATAAATCCCAATCAAGTAATGATACTTTTCCAACGGCTCTTCATATAAGTGCTTTACTTTCCATCGAAGAAAAATTAATTCCTGCTATAGATCAATTGGAAGAAACTTTTGATAAACTTTCAAAAGACTATATGGAAATTATAAAAACAGGAAGAACTCACTTGCAAGATGCAGTGCCCCTATCTTTAGGACAAGAAATAAGCGGCTGGCATAGAATGCTTGAACTTTCAAAGGAAATGATAAAAGATTCTCTTGAAAGACTCCGTGAAATTGCCCTGGGAGGAACTGCAGTAGGAACAGGACTTAATGCTCACAAAGATTTTGCAGAACTTGTAGCAAAAGAAATTTCAAAAAAAAGCGGCCATAAATTTATAAGCGCAAAAAATAAATTTCATGCTCTAACAAGTAAAGATCAACTTGTCTTTGTGCATGGAGCAATAAGAGCTCTTGCATGTGATATGCTTAAAATGGCCAACGACGTAAGACTTCTTGCATCAGGTCCAAGGTGTGGAATAGGAGAAATAACAATTCCTGCAAACGAACCTGGTTCATCAATAATGCCAGGAAAAGTTAACCCAACCCAAGCAGAAGCTCTTACAATGGTATGTGTTCAAGTAATGGCAAATGACACTGCAATAAGTATAGCGGCTTCTCAAGGAAATTATGAATTAAATGTATACATGCCTCTTATAGCTTATAATTTTCTTCAAAGTGTAAGACTTTTAAGTGATGCACTTATAAGCTTTAATAAAAATTGTGCAGTTGGAATAAAACCCAATATGGAAAAAATTAATGAAAATGTAAACAAATCTTTAATGCTTGTAACTGCACTTAATCCCTATATAGGCTATGAGAATGCAGCTAAAATTGCAAAAAAAGCTCACCAAGAGGGAACAACTTTAAAAGAAGCTTGTCTTAGTTTAAAACTTTTAACAGAAGAAGAATTTGATAAAATAGTAGACCCTAAGAAAATGGTAAATTTAAAAAGATAATATCAAAAAGAAACAGAGTAAAATCTGTTTCTTTTTTTTAAATTGGGTATAATTATATTAATAAATTATAGAAATTTAAGGAGGGCAAAATGAAATTTTTAGTACCTATAGATGGATCAAAATCCAGTAATGAATCCGTAAAAGTTGCAAGAAAATTAGGAGAAAAAGTTCAAGCGGATTTATTAATACTTACAGTAATACCTGAAACCAGCATATTTGAACAATATCCTACAAATTTCCCCTATACTTTGGAAATAGATAAGGCAAACACCGAAAGAGCGGAATTTGTCTTAACTGATGTAGATAAAGAACTGGAAAATTATCCCTACAATCATGAAACATTTTATACATCAGGAAATCCTGCAAGTCAAATTTGTAAATTTGCAGAAGAACATGATTGTGATTTAATAGTAATGGGAAACCGTGGTTTGGGAGCATTTTCAAGAACACTTTTAGGAAGCGTATCAAACAAAGTAATAAACCAATCAAAAGTAAGTGTCCTTGTAGTAAAAAGTGATTTAAAATAAAAAGAGATTGTTAAACAATCTCTTTTTTTATAGAAATTTTAAATTTATTTTAATAAAAGGGGAGTTACATAAGCTTCAATAAGAGCGGCGATTATCAGTAGGGGAATTACAATTTTAATAAAATTCATAATATTTTTTCTGAAAAGGTCTGAAAAATTTTCTCTGTCTTTTTTCAGAAATTTTTTTGTTATATTTAAGCAAAAAGTTACACCTAAATACATGGCATAAATAAGGGCGGGAATTTCAAATATTCCATGGGGAAGAATCCCAAAGACAAAAGCTCTAAGCAAGTTCATTTTTTTAAAAGAGAGCATTTTTCCTATTACCCCTATTATAAATCCATTTGCAAAAGAGCCTAAGTAAGGTAAAAACAAAAAAGGTATGAAGCCTATAATGACCATTATAAAGCTTGCTCTTACATTATTTATAAAAAGTCCCTTTGCGGAAATTTCTCCGTTTATTAAAATATTTTCTTTATTTTTAATAAATTCATAGGAAAATTTTTGCGCTAAGTCTTCATTTAAGAGAAAGTAACCCAACAAGATTGAAACTAAAAAAGTGAGACTTAGTGAGATAATTATATTTCTTTTTTTCATAAAGTCCTCCAAATTATTGTTTTGTTATTTATATACCCATAAAGTTTAACTTAATGTTAAAATAGATATGGGTGAGAAAATGATAAGAAAAGAAGAAAACAAAGACATTTTAAAAATTATATTAATTGCAATTACTTTTACTTTTTGCTTCATATATATAAAAAGTATTTTCAAATATTTTTTATTTTTACTTGGTATTGTAAGTCCTTTTATTGCAGGGGCGGCTCTCGCTTTTGTTTTAAAAATTCCAATGAATTTTTTTATAAAGCTTTTAAGTAAAGTTAAGAATGAAAAGTTTAAAAAATTTATAGAGCCTCTTGCTCTTTTAATAACTTTAATTATTTTAGGAGCCTTTATAACTCTTGTAACTTATCTTATAATTCCTCAACTTATAAATGCGGTTAAAGCTCTTGAAGAGAAGATACCTGAATTTATAAAAAGACTTGTAGAATTTTTAAAGAAAAATTCCTGGACTGCAGTTTATGGAGAAAATCTTGAAAAAACCATAAGCAAACTTTCTTGGGACAAAGTTTTTGACAAAGTTAAAGGATTTTTTGACGGGTCAAATTCAAAAATTTATACCTCAATTATAGGAACGGCATCGGGTATTTTCGGAGCCTTTATGGATTCTTTCTTAGCTTTTGTTTTTGCAATTTATATTCTTCTTGATAAAAAAGGTCTTGAAAGGCAATTTAAGAAATTGATAAAAGCTTTATTTAAGGAAAAGAGCGCCTATATTTTTCATGTTCTTTCAATTACTCACAATAATTTTTATTATTTTGTAAAAGGACAAGTTTTTGATGCAATTATACTTGGGCTTTTAACTTTTGTGGGCATGATAATTTTAAGACTTCCTTATGGACCTATGATTTCAGTTATTGCAGCTACAAGTGATCTGGTTCCTCTTGTGGGACCTTTTATAGGAACTGCTTTGGGAGTTGTGTTTATTTTAATAGAATCTCCTACAAAGGCCCTTATATATTTAATTTATTCTCTTGTTATCCAACAAATTCAAGGAAACTTTATTTACCCTAAAATTGTAGGTGGAGCTCTTTCTATACCTCCCATGTGGTCCTTATTTGCCATTATAGTTGGAGGAAGTCTTTACGGAATAATTGGGATGTGGGTTTTTGTTCCTCTTTTTGCAGTTGTATTTCAGCTCTTAAGAGAGTACACTAATAAAAGAATTACAAATATTTAATGGAAAGCTTCGGCTTTCTATTTTTGTATAAGGTGAGAAAATTTCTTGCCTTTTATTATGATATAATCTAAGAAATACTTATATTGAGGTTAAAATGGTAAATTTAATTTTGAAACTTGGAAAATTTGGAGGTCCTTACGAAGATAGGGCTAAAATTTCAACTTATACCGGATTTTTCGGCATTATCACCAATGTTATTCTTTCTATAATTAAAGTTACAATAGGTCTTGTTTCAGGCTCTATTTCAGTTCTTGCAGATGGGGTCAACAATATTTTTGATGTTTTTTCTGCAGTTGTAACTATTATAGGGGTTAAACTTTCAAGAAAACCTGCCGATAAGGAACATCCTTACGGCCATGGAAGAATAGAGTATTTATCAGCTCTTATTATTTGTATTTTTGTTTTAATAGTGGGAATTCAATTTTTATTCGCTTCCTACAAAAAAATAGTAAACGGATCAAAGGATGAATACAGTTTTATTTCCCTTATTCTTATGAACCTGTCAATTTTAATAAAGGTTTATATAGTTGTGGTTTATAAGACAATAGGAGAAAAAATTGATTCAAGTCCATTAAAGGCAACGGCAACAGATGCCATTGGAGATGTTTTAGTAACATCCATTGTACTTATAAATATTTTTACTAATAAGATTTTCAAAATTCATATTGACGGAATTATAGGGATAATTGTTTCAATATTTATTATTTTCTCAGCTTTTTCTCTTCTTAAGGATACGGTATCGAATATTATAGGAGAGGCACCTTCTGATGATATTATTAAAGAAATAAAAGATTCTATAAATTCTTACGAAGATGTTAAGGGCTGTCACGATGTAAGAGTTGTAAGCTTTGGTCCTGAAGATAAGTTTGCCATTGTGGATGTTGAATTTGATCATAACATGAGCATTTATGACGTTCATTCCATTGTTGACAATATGGAACATCAATTAAAAAATCAGCTTAAACTGAATTTTATTATTCATCCAGAACCAGCGGGTATGAAAGCTAAAAAATATAAGGATGCTGAAAGGGAAATTGAGAAGATTATGGAAACCACAAGAGCTTTTGTAGGCTTTCATGATTTAATAATAAGAGACGGAGTTATAAATTTTGATGCTGTAGTTGACGGAAATATAATAAAAAGTTACGGAGACAGAGATAAGATAGATAAAGAGATTGAAAATAAATTAAAAGAAAAATTTAAAGATTATACTTTTAATATTGAAATAAAAATGAGGTATTGATATGAAAGCTATAATTGTAGGTGGAGGAAAACTAGGTTCAAGATTATCTTCTGCTCTTTCGATAGAAAATTATGATGTTACAGTGGTTGATAAATCGGAAAAAGCAATTTCAGATATAAATTCCAGTTTAGATGTTTTAACCGTTCATGCAAACGGTCTTGATTTTGATGTTTTAAAGGAGCTGGAAATATCAAGCTATGACCTATTAATTGCAACTACTACTTCTGATGAAGCTAATGTACTTATTTGTACTGTTGCAAAAAAATTAGGCTGCAATAAATGTATTGCAAGGGTAAGAAATCCGGAGTATCACAAGCAAGTTGGCTTTATTATTGATGAGCTGGGAATAGATCACATAATAAACCCAGACTATGCAACCGCCCTTAATATTGAAAAATATTTGCTTAAAAAATATCTTTTAATGACAGATGAATTTGCAGGTGGCAAGGTAAAACTTGCTGAGTTTAACATTCAAACGGATGAAAATTTTGTGGGAAGAGAAATAAAAGATCTTGAGGATTTTGAAAATCTTTTAATTGCAGCTGTGTCAAGAAACGGAGAAACAATCATTCCCTATGGTTCAACTGTTCTTGAAGAAAATGACGTTGTTCTTATATGTGGCCCAAGAAAAGAAGTTGATTTATTTGACGAGAAACATTCTGGCATAAGAAAGTCCAGAACCGTTCAAAGAGTAATGATCTTAGGCGGAGGAAAGCTGGGTTTATATCTGGGGCTTTTGCTAAAGGAAGATAAAATTGATACAACTATAATAGAAATCGACAGGGAAAGATGTATAAAATTAAAAGAGCGTCTTCCCAATGCAACTATTATTAATGGTGACGGAACCAACCTGACTCTTCTTGAAGAAGAGATGATGGATACAAATGATGCCTTTGTAGCTGCAACAGGCATTGATGAAACTAATTTACTTATGGCTCTTTCCGCTAAGCAAATGGGAATTTATAAATCTGTTGCCAAGATTTCAAGACCTAATTATAACCAGATTCTTGAAAAACTATCTCTTGATGGAGCTTTTAACACATCATTTATTACTGCAAGTGAAATTTTAAGGATATTAAGAGGTTCAGGTTCCCTATCTGTAAACCTTATGCTTGATGGCGATGCTGAGTTTACTGAAATCTTAGTTAAAGAGGGAGCAAAGATAATAAATAAAAAAGTTATGGACTTAAATCTTCCCCAAGGAATACTTCTAATTTCTGTTTTAAGAGATGAAAAAGCTTTTATTCCCAACGGAAATACGGTTTTGGTGCCGGGAGACAGGGTTGTTGTATTTTGTACTCATGAAAATATACAAACATTAAAGTCCATATTTTACAATAAAAAGAAAAAGAAGAGTGATTTTATAAATGAATTATTCAGTGGCATTTAGAATAATAGGATTTCTTGTGGGAATAGAGACCTTTTTTATGGTTCCTTCCCTCCTGATAGGATTTTTTAATCAAGAAGCCTCTCTTAATTCTTTTATCATTACTATTGGGATTATGCTGGTTTTCTCAGTGTTTACAAGTTTTATAACGGAAAAGAGCAGAAGGCTTACTCCTAAAGATGGGCTTTTGATTGTTTCTTTAGGTTGGATATTTGCAGCTCTATTTGGAGCTTTACCCCTATATTTGTCAAAAAGTGTACCAACTTATATAGATGCTTTTTTTGAAATTGTTTCAGGTTTTACAACAACTGGAGCAAGTGTTATAGATGATATAAGTAAGATTCCCAAATCAATAGTTCTTTGGAGAAGTGTAACTCACTGGATAGGGGGAATGGGAATTCTTGTATTTACTCTATCTCTTTTGCCGAAACTTGGTGTTGGAGGTTTTCAAATATTTAAAGCGGAAACCCCAGGACCTGTAGCAGGTAAAATTGAACCTAAAATGAGTGAAACTGCAAAAAGACTTTATATAATTTATATGGGTATAACAATCATTTTAATAACTCTACTGAAAATTGGAGGAATGACCCTTTTTGATTCTGTAGTTCACACTTTTGGAGTAGTGGGAACTGGAGGTTTCTCTTCTTACAGCGATAGCTTAATGAGCGTAGATGGAGCCTATATTCCTATTGTAATGAGTGTTTTTATGGTTCTTTGCGGAACCAACTTCACCATGTACTATTATCTATTAAAGGGAAAAATTAAAAACATTTTTACAGATGAAGAATTTATACACTATTATTTTATAATTATAGGGGCAATAATTTTAATAGGCCTTGATTTATTTTTCAGTGGCTATGGAAGTTTTGGAAAATCTTTTTTAGATTCAGCTTTTCAAGTTACATCCATAAGTTCAACATCAGGATTTGCCAGTGCAGATTATGACCTTTGGCCTGTTTTTTCAAAATACATTTTATATATTTTATTTTTCATTGGTTCCTGTGCAGGTTCTACTGCAGGTGGAATGAAGGTAATAAGAATTGTTGTTATATGGAAACTTATAAAAAGGGAAATTATAAAGGTTATCCATCCTAATGCAGTTGTGCCTATAGAAATAAACGGAAGAAATTTAAGCGATGAAGTTGTATTTGGAATAGCTGCCTTTGCAGGAGTCTATATTATAGTTCTTGTCTTAGGATCAGCCCTTGTTTCCCTTAGCGGTTTGGATTATGTCAGTGCTACATCTTCTGTAATGACCATGCTTTCTAACGTAGGTCCAGGTTTTGGAAGAGTGGGTCCTACACAAAACTTTTTGTTTTTTAATGGAGGATATAAGCTTATGTTTTCCTTCTTTATGCTCTTAGGAAGACTGGAATTTTTCACTCTCCTTGCTCTTGTAGCACCGGGAAGAAAATCATAGGAGTCAATATGAAAATAATTATTTTCGGCGCAAACGCCATATCTCAAAAACTTGTTGATGTTCTTCAGGTTTATGAAGACCAAGTTCTTGTTATAGATAGGGATTCTTGGGAATTTAATAATTTTAAAAAGAGAAATGCAAAATTAATTTCAGCTAATTTTTTTGACCAAGGTCTTATGGAGTCTTTAGAAATAAAAGATACAGACTATGTCCTAATTTTAACTGAAGATGACAAAATAAATCTTTTAATATCAAGACTTGTAAGAAATTATACAAAAGGATTTATTATAACTAAGATGAATTCTTATGACGATATTAATGATATTTTTGATTTAAAGAAAAGTTTAGGGATAGATTATATATTAAATCAGGATTTAGAAAGCTCAAGAAATATTTTAAAACTTGTTGAAGATGACATAGGAATAAAATCTGATGTCTTTGCAGGAGGCAAGGTAAGATTAATAGATTATAGCGTAGAGCTTGATCCGGAATTTATAGGAAACAAAATTTCTGAAATAGGAAGTCTTTCCACAATACTTGTAGTTGGAATTTTAAGAAAGAATAATCTTATTATACCTAACGGAAATACCGTTTTAGACGAAGAGGATAAGTTGTACTTAATGGGCCTTACTGATGATATTATTTCTTTCAGATCCAGACATTTCCATTTTACCAATGTAGAAAAAAAGAAAGATATGATAATTATTGGAGATTCGGGAATAACCAGATCTTTAATAGATACTGCCAAGGAAATAAATATAAAAGTAATTGAAGAAGATTCAAAAAAGGCAAAGGATTTAAGAAACAAATATGAAGATGCCTTTGTAATAAGAAATTCTTTTAAAGATGTTTTAAAAAAGAGCAGAGAAGAGTTTACTAGTTGTGATGCTCTTTTAGCCCTAACATCTCAAGATGAATTAAATATAGTAACCTGTCTTATGGCAGACGGAATTGGAATAAAAGATATAATTTTAAAAGTAGAATCTCAAACTTACAATAAATTTTTGGATAATTTGCCAGCAAGTGCCATTATAAATCCATCTATGATAGCTGCAGATAAAATCTTAAAACTAATGAAAAAAGATGGAGGGATGAATTTATACCACATGTTTGCAGATAGGGCTGAAGTTTTTGAGATTACCTTAAAAGAAGGCTCAAAAGTTGAAAATTTAACTTTAAAAGAATTAAGCCTTCCTGAAGGTATGATTATAGGTGCAGTTGTAAGAAAAGACGGTTCTGCAATTATACCAAGAGGAAATTCAAAAATTGAAAGAGGAGATAGACTTGTAATATTTTTTAAAAAGAAAAATAGGGATAATCTTATTCAATTTTTAAATGGAGAAAATAAAAAATTATTTCAATCTCTTTTCGAGTCATAAGGAGTCTTAAATGGATATTTTTAAAAATGATTGGAAAGAACTTTTAGAAGATGAATTTAAACAAAACTATTATAAAAGTTTAAGAAGTCTTTTAATAGAAGAGTATAAAAATCATCAAATTTTTCCTAAGGCAGAAGATATTTTTAATGCCTTTCACTATACGGCTTATAAAGATATAAAAGTTGTTATCTTAGGTCAAGACCCTTATCACAACTTAGGGCAAGCTCATGGGCTGGCATTTAGTGTGCAAGAGGGAGTAAAAATTCCACCATCCCTTTTAAATATTTATAAAGAATTAAAAGATGACTTAGGAATAGAAGAAGCCCATACAGGGTGTTTAATTCCATGGACAAGAGAGGGAATCATGCTTCTTAATACAACTCTTACAGTAAGAGCTCACAATCCTATGAGCCATTCAAAAATAGGATGGGAAATTTTTACTGACCATGTAATTGAACTTATTGATAAAAAAGAAGAACCCCTTGTTTTTATTCTATGGGGGTCCCATGCAAGATCTAAGAAAAAATTATTAAAGAATAAAAATCACCTAATAATTGAAGGACCACATCCCAGTCCTCTTTCAGCCTATAGGGGATTTTTCGGCTCAAGACCCTTTTCAAAAGCAAATTCATTTTTAGAAAGTAAGGGAGTAAGACCACCAAGCTGGAGGCTGGACTAATGATAAAATCAAAAATGTTTACTTATGATGAAATTTATATAGATGGAATACAAACTTATGTAATTAAACCAAAAAAAATAGAAGACAAAATAAAAACCCTTATTTTTTATCATGGTTGGGGTTCAAATATAGAAAGACAAGTTTTTAGAGGAACAATTTTTGCAAGTTATGGCTACCAAGTAATAATTCCCGAAGAAAGAAATCATGGTTCAAGAGGAAACTTAGATTATGAAGATGCAAATACCATTAAGGAATATTTTTTCAGAACTCTTATGGGAAATGTAGAGGAATCTACAAGAATTTATAAGCATGCAATAAAAAACTTAGGAGCTGATGAAAATAATATAATTATAGGAGGCCATTCTCTTGGCGCCATAAGTGCCGGAGCAATTTTTACCTTTAATAAAAAAATCAAAAGTCTTTTGTCCTTTAACGGTTCCATGGAGTTTGAAGAATTAGTAAAAGGAATATCTCAAATACAAGGGACAGAAACTTATGAAATGATGAGAAGAAATGAATTTATAAGAACTTTAAATCCAATCAGGTATCCAGAAAATTTAATGAATAGAAAAATTTGCCTTTTAAACGGTCAAGATGATGACACTGTAAGTAATTCCATGAACGAAAAATTTTACCAAAGCATAAAAGAAAAGTATAAAAATAAAAAAGACCTGTGTTTTGAAAAATTTGAAAAAACAGGCCACCAATTGACAACTCAAATGCTTGAAAGAGCTTTGGAATTTTTAGAAAATTAAAGAGCTAGGTCGGAACAAATCCGCCTAGGCTCTTATTTTTTTGTATATTTTTAAAATTTCTTCAGTAATATTTTGAATAGAATTTGTTCCATCGATTACATAATCGGAAATATCCCTATAATTTTCGGAAATTTTAATTCTTTTTTCAACAATTTCCCTTTTTTCTCCCCTTGCCATAAGTCTTTTAAAAATAATTTCTTTAGGAATTTCTAAATAAATTGTTGTGCAGGGGATTTTTTCCTTTAAAACTTTTGCACCATTACCATCAACAGTTAAAACAAAATTGTCGGAACTTTTTGCAGCATTTACAATGGATTCTTTACTTGTTCCATAATAATTATTTGCATAAATTGTATATTCAAAGAAAAAGTCTTCTTTAATTTTATCTTCAAATTGTCCTTTATTTATAAAATTATAAGATTCGTGATTCTTTTCGCCCTCTCTAATGGACCTTGTTGTATATGTAACAATTTTTTTAAAATTATAAGACCTTTTTAAAATTTCAGCCTGAGTAGTTTTTCCACTTCCCGATGGCCCAAGCAAGATAAGTAACATAAGAATCTCCTCTCAATCAAATAGACTTTGGTTATCAAATATATTATAATTCATTTTAGGAGGAATTTATGAAAAAATTAAGTATCATTTTACTTTCTTTTCTTTTAATATTGACAGGATGTTCTAAACCTGTTGAAAATACAAAAGAAAAAGAAGCGAATAAAGAAAAAGAAACAATAAAGATAGCAGCTCTTAAAGGACCTACAGCTATGGGTCTTGTGAAATTATTTAACGACAGCGATGAAGGAAAAACAGAAGTAAAGTATGAATATAAAATTTTAAACAGCCCCGATGAAGCCGTTACAGGCCTTATGAAAGGGGAATATGATGTTTGTTCTCTACCTTCAAACTTAGCTGCAATAATAAACAACAAAAAAGAAGACTTTATAAAAGTTGCAGCCATAAATACTTTGGGAGTTTTGTATATTGCATCAACAAATGACCATGTAAAAACAATAGCAGACTTAAAGGGAAAGACTCTCGTTACCAGTGGACAAGGAGCTTCACCGGAATTTGTATTAAGACATCTTCTTATAGAAAATGGATTAGATCCAGATAAGGATGTAAACATTCAATATAAAAGTGAACATAGTGAAGTCGTATCAGACATTGTTCAAAATAAAGACCATATAGTAATGCTTCCCCAACCCTTCTTAACAGTAGCACAAAAAAAAGTTGAAGGTTTAAAAGAACTTATAAATCTTACGGAAGAATGGGATAAGCTTAAAGATTCAGGTAAGCTTATTGTTGGAGTTACAGTTGTAAGAAATGACTTCTTAAAAGACCATGAAGAAGCTTTCAAAACATTTTTGAAAGAATATAAAGAATCTGTAGATTTTACAAAAAATGACGAAGCTGCAAAGCTTGTAGGAAAATATGAAATAGTTCCTGAAGAAATTGCAAAAGAGGCACTGCCAAAGTGCAATATAACTTTTATTGATGGACAAAAAATGGAAGATGATCTGGCAAATTATTTAAAGGTGCTTTATGATCAAGAGAAAAAATCAGTTGGAGGAAAACTTCCCGGTGAAAATTTCTACTACAAGTAAAAAAATTTTAAGGGGATTTTTTTGGATTTCCATTTGGTTTATAATTTCATATGTAAAAAGGAGGGAGATACTTATAGTGTCTCCCCAAGCTGTATTAAAAAGACTTTTTGAAATTTTAAGGGAAAAAGAGTCTTACCTTAATATTTTAAACACCTTTTTAAGCCTCCTAGAGGGCCTTTCAGTGGCTTTAATAATAGCTTTAATCTTATCCTACCTATCTTATAAATCTAGGGCTTTAAAAGAACTTATAGAGCCTCTGATAAAGACAATAAAATCTATACCTGTTGTAAGTTTTATTATTTTTGCCTTGATGTTTTTTAAAATTGAAAGCTTAGGTTTAATTATTTCTGCAATTGTAATAATTCCCCTTATCTATATAAATATTATGGAGGGTCTCGGCCAAATTTCTATAGATTACATTTTTATGGGTAAAATATTTAATGTAAGACCCTTTAAAAAATTTAAGTACATATATTTTGAAAGTTTAAAACCCTATTTTTTAAGTTCTCTTTTAATAAGTTTAGGATTCGGTTTTAAAAGTATAGTTGCGGCGGAAGTAATAGGCCATCCTAAATACGGACTAGGCTCGAGAATATATGATTCAAAAATTTATTTGGACATGGAAGGTTTAATAGCCTGGACAATAATAGGAATCAGCTTAAATTTTTTTCTTGAATTTATTATAAAAAGGATAAAAAGTAGATGGAACTGATCTTAAAAAATATTTGTAAATCTTATGGAGATAAAAAAGTTTTAGAAAACTTCAATTTACATTTAAAAGATGAAAAAATTTGCCTTATAGGTAGATCAGGATCTGGAAAGACCACCCTTATAAAAATAATAAGCGGTCAAATAAGACCTGATAAGGGGCAAATAATTTCTTCAGAGCCCCTTAAACCATCAATTGTTTTTCAAGACAATCTTCTTTTTGAAAATAAAAGTGTAAGAGAAAATTTAAGCTTTGTAAAAGAACTTACAGATTTTCAGTACGAAAGAGAATTAAATCAGGTTGGACTTTTTAATCTTTTGGACATGAAAGTTAGAGAGCTTTCAGGGGGCATGAAAAGAAGAATAAGTTTTATAAGAGCTTCTATATATGACGGAAATATTTTGCTTATGGATGAAGCTATTCGTGAAGTTGATGAGGACACAAGGATTTTAATGCTTAATTATATAAATAAAAATTTGAAAAGTCCCTTAATTTATGTAAGCCACAGACTAGAGGATGCAGAAATTTTAGGGGCAAGAGTAATTAATATTGAATAAATGAAAATTTAAAGTTTTCATAAAAGGGGTATAAAAAACAATATGGCATTTATAGAAGTAAAAAATTTAGTTAAAAAATTCATAACTGGATCATCAACTGTAGTTGCAAACGACAACATTTCCTTTGAAATAAATAAGGGAGAATTATGTCTTATAATAGGTCCATCAGGGGCAGGAAAAAGCACGCTCCTTAATATTTTAGGAGGTATGGATAGGGCAGATCAAGGTCAAGTTATAATTGATGGAAAAGATCTTGTAAAATTAAATGAAATGGAACTTACAACTTACAGAAGGGAAGACATGGGTTTTGTTTTTCAAAATTACAATTTAATTCCAAATCTTACGGCTCTTGAAAATGTTGAACTTGCATCTCAAATAATAGAAAAGCCCCTTGATGCTAAAGAAGTTTTAAAAGAAGTGGGCCTTGAAAATAGGATGGATAATTTCCCGGCACAACTTTCAGGAGGAGAACAACAAAGGGTTGCCATAGCAAGGGCAGTTTCAAAAAATCCCAAAATTCTCTTGTGCGATGAACCTACAGGAGCTCTTGATTATAAAACGGGAAAGCAAGTTTTGAAAATTTTGCAAAATACTGCAAGAAAAACGGAAACCACAGTCCTTATAATTACTCACAACACTATGATTGCTCCAATAGGAGATAGGGTTCTTGAAATAGTTGACGGCAAAGTGGGGAAATTAACTGTAAATGAAAATCCCAAAAATATAGATGAAATAGAGTGGTAGTATGAAAAGACCACAAGGTCTTAAAAAAGACACATTTAGAGAAATAACAAATACAATTTCAAAATACATTTCAATTATTTTAATTGTAGGCCTGGGAGTATTTGTCTTTGTAGGTCTTATTACAACAGGACCTCTTATGAGAGATACTTTGGAAAAAAGCATAAAAAAATCAAATATGGAGGACATAAGAATAACATCAGCTTTGGGTCTAAAAGAAAAAGATCTTCGTATACTGGAAAACCTTGAAGGCATAGACAAACTTTCATTAGACTATGACGAGGATCTTTTTGTCGTGGGAAAAGACTTTGCCATAAAAGTTTTATCTATGCCAAAATCCATAAGTCTTCCCAATATTATAGAGGGAAGGGACATAAAAAATGAAGGGGAAATAATTTTAGATAAGACCCTAAAAAAAGAGGGTTATAAATTAAATGATTCCATAAACTTTAAAAAGGAAGTTAATAAATTTGCTTCTAAAGATGAAAAAAGGGACGATCATCTTAAAAATTACACTTATAAAATTGTGGGCTTTGCAGATTATATTGAAAATGTAAAAAATATTACAAGGGGCAACAGTCAAAGGGGTCTTGGAGAGCTTAAGGGTTTTGCCTTTGTTGAAAGATCCAACTTTTTATCTGATCCTACAATTGCAAGGATAATTTTAAAAGATACTGAAAATTTAAAAACATCTTCCAAAAAATATCAGGATCTATTAAAAAAATATGAAGATGAACTGGAAATAGATTTTAAATATAGGCCTAAGGAAAGGCTGGAAGAATTAAAACTTGACATAGAAGATAAGATTGTAGAGGGTGAAGACCAGATAGACTCTGCAAATGCTAAGCTTTTAGACGGAAAAAACGAACTTGAAGAGGCTAGAGAAAAACTTTCAGATGCAAGAGAAAAATATAAAGACGGAAAAAATAAGTTTGATGAAGAAAGTCAAAAGGGCAGAGAAAAATTAAGTGAGGCTAAGGAAAAACTTGCTGATGCAAAGAAAAAAATAGACGAAAATCAAAGCAAAATTAACGATGGACAAAATCAGTTAGCAAATGGAGATTTAGATTTAAGAGGGGCTAAGGTTGAACTTGAAAGGGGAAAGGCTCAGTACAATAATGGAAAAGAAGAGCTTGAAAAGGGTAAGGGAAAATTAGAAGCCACAAAAATTTCTTTAGATCAGGCAAACAATCAACTTATTGAGGGAAGAAAAAAACTTGATCAAGGTTGGGAGAAGATTAAAAAATCTCAAGAGGAACTAAAAGAGGCTGAGGAAAAATTAAATCAAGGGAAAAAACAATATGAAGATGGAAAAGCTCAATATGAAAAGGGCCTTGAGGAGCTTCAAAACAGCGTTCCTGGTGGTAAAGGAAAAAGCCCCGAAACTATAAAGTCAGAGCTTCAAGTAATAAAAGACATTTTAGTAAATAATCCTGAAATTGAAAAAATTTTACCTGAATTAGGTCAACTAAATAAAAATATAGAAGATCTTAATAATAAAAAAAATGGACTTGAAGGAAAATTAAATGAGCTTTTAAGTCTTCCTGAGGAAGAACAAAAAAAACATCAAGCAGAAATTTATCAGTTAAAAATTCAAATTGCAGCAATAGAAACTCAACTAAAGACCTTGGAAGAAATAAAAAATAAAATAAAGGACTTGGAAGATAAGTATGGCCTAGGAGATTTGGACTTATCCAAAATAAACTTAGAAAACATAAATGCTGGCATAGAGGGTGCTGATAAATTAATAGAGGCAAAAAAAGAATTAGATAAGGCACAAATTCAATTAGCTGAAAGTCAAGCCAAGTACGATATGGGAAAAGATGCTCTTGATATGGGCATAAAACAAGCCCAAGAAGGAGAACTTGAATATAAAGAAAATTACGAAAAATACTTAGACGGTCTAAGGCAGTATGAAGAAGGACTTAAAAAATTAGAAGATTCGGAAAAAGAATTAAATGAAGCTAAGGAAAAACTGGATAAGGGCGAAATAGACTACGATAGGGCAAAATTAAAATATGATGAAAACTATAAAAAATTTATAGAAGGTAAAAGTCAGTTAAAAAGCGGTCGTGAAGAATATGAAAGAAACCTTGAAGATTATAAGTCTGGACTCAAAGATTTTGAAGAGGGAGAAACAAAGGGCAAAAAGCAATTAAAAGATGCCCTTTATGAAATAAATAAGGGCCAGAGAAAACTTGACAAGGGTCAAAGAGAATATGACGAAAAATCCCTTGAAGCAGATGAAAAAATAAAAGACGGCTTAGATAAAATTAATGATGCAAAGAGAATTTTAAAAATTTTATCCCAACCTTCCTATGAAATTACGCCAAGACACTTAAATGAAGACATAAACACTTACATTGATTATGCTCATAGAGTAGATCTTTTAAGTCTTGTCTTTCCTGTATTTTTCTTTTTAATATCAATGCTTGTATGTTGGACAACGATGACAAGAATGGTTGAAGAAAATAGAATAAATATAGGAACTTATAAGGCCTTAGGTTACAGCAACAGGCAAATTGCATCAAAATATTTCATTTACGGAGAATCTTCAGCCTTAATAGGTGGAATAATAGGAGCTTTAATAGGAGCCTTTGCCCTATCAAGATTAATAGGCAATTCTTATTCTGTTGATACGATTTTTGAAAAAAATTTAATTTTTAAATTTTACCCAATAAGAACTTTATTTGCCATTATAGTAGGGCTTTTGGCAACGGGAATAACGGCAATGATTTCCGTATATGCAAGCCTTAGAAATAATGCGGCAAATCTATTAAGAGGACCTGCTCCAAAGGGCGGAACAAGAATTTTAATAGAAAGAATAAAACCTCTTTGGAAGAGACTTTCTTTTTTACAAAAAGTAACTGCAAGAAACTTATTTAGATACAAAAAGAGAATGATAATGACTGTAATAGGAATTATGGGTTGCAGTGCACTTTTAGTTTTGGGTTTTGGAATAGAGGGTTCCGTTAAGGGAATAAAAGACAAGCAATTTAAACAAGTTATGAAATATAATTTGGCAGTCTTTTACGATAGGGAAATTGACAAAAAAAGTTTTGATAAATTTAAAGAAGAAATAAAAAAAGACCAAAGAATAGAAAAATATGCCTCCTTTAATATGTCCAATTTTAAAAGTAAATTTAATAAAATTGATCAAGATGTAAGTGTTGTAGTTCCAGAAAACTTAGAAGAATTTTCAAAATTTTATACCTTGAGAACAAGAAGAAATAAAAAAGAAATAAAACTTACAGATAGGGGAGCTGTAATTACAGAAAAATTAAGTAAGTTAAAAAAGGTAAAAGTCGGGGACAGTCTTGAAATTAAGGATAAGGACGGAGAAACTTATAAGGTTCAAATAAGCGGAATTGCAGAAATGTATGTAGGACATAATTTGTTCATGACACCTAAGTATTATGAAAAAGTATTTGGTAAAAATTTTGTGTCCAACTGTGAGGCTTTAAAACTCAAAAACCCAGAAGATATAAGTAAAATATCCAAGGACTTTATGGACTATAAATGTGCAACCTCAACAATGGATGTAAGTGTATTGGAAAAAACTTTGGATAACTTTATGAGCTCTATATATCTTGTGGTGGCAACAATAGTTCTCGCATCATCAATGCTTGCAGTAATAGTTTTATATAACTTGACCAACATCAACATAGAAGAAAGAAAGAGAGAACTTTCCACAATAAAAGTTTTGGGATTTTATCCAAAAGAAGTAACAAGTTATATTTATAGAGAAACTTGGATTTTAACAATAATAGGAATAGGAATAGGACTTTTAGTAGGAAAGATTTTACACTACGGAGTTCTTCAAGTTGTAGCACCCTATATGGCAATGTTGGATCCGGTTTTAGTGAAGAGAGCTTATTTATTTTCAGCCTTAATTACAACTATAGTAACATTTTTTGTAATGTTGATTTTCCACAAAAAACTTAAAAAAATAGATATGGTTCAAGCTTTAAAAGCACAAGAATAAAAAAAGCTTCCCTTTTTCAGGGAAGTTTTTTAATTTAAAATAAAAATTTTTTCAAAAATCAATAAGATTAAACTTATTAAGAGACTTATTTTATTTGGAAAACAAAAGATTAAAGAAAAAATCAAAATATTAATAAAAAGAGCATCTCTGTCCTTAAAATAATTTTTCTTAAAACTTTTTCTTAGAACTTTTGAATTTGTGGACGAAATAAAAATAGCAAGGTCCTCTTTATCCCTAAAAGCGTAATAAGTTCCCCCGATATAAGCGCAGTAGTCATAGAAAATCGGATTGCTTATTACCATAAGATTTGAATTTCTTAAATAGTTATTAAGATTTTCGATCTCTCTTTGAGAAAAAATAATTTCATTAAAGCTTTTGCCTTTGAACAAAAGTTCAATTGATAAAGGGTTCATAAAATAGTCTCCTATCATTTAAAATAAAGATTAGCTATATAAGTAAATCATAGATGATGATAATTGATAAAACAAGAAATTTTTAAATAATTGAATTATCAATTGAAAAGAAAAATGCAAATAAAATTTAATACATTAAAAGAAGCCTTAAAGCCATTTATTAAGGATGTAAAAATTTAAACCTAAGATGCAATGGGAAAAATTCTGTGTTACAATAGGGAAAGGAAAAAAAATAAATAAAAATTTGGAGGGTTTTATGAGAAAAAAAATAATTTTAGTTTTTTCACTTATTATGACAATGCTTCTTACAGCATGTACACCTAATATGCAAGCATTTTTAGGAGTTTCTCAAAAATTAAACGCTTGGGAAGCAACTAAACAATCAGGAAAAGTTGAAGTTGAAGTTGAAGCCTTTGACAAATCAGCAAACAAAAAAGTGAAAGTTGAAATACCAGCAAAGTTTGAAGGTATTTCACAAAAAGAAAAAGCACAAATGTCTATTGAATATGATTTAAGCAATTTTAAAAAATTATTACAAGAAGATGAAAGTGCACCGGAAATAAAGGTTCCCGATAAATTTAAAGTTGAAATCTTTGTAGACGGAAATAAGATTTATGTAGATAAGGCTGCTTTTAAGACATTAGCTGACTTAAGTGGCAAAAAAATGGATATAAAAGAAGACTATGTTCTACTTGATGCTTCAGAAGACAAAAAAGAAATGGATCCAAGCTATGATAAGCTTATGGAATATTCTAAATCAGGAGAATTTACAGCTGATTTAATTAAATTTACAGACCAAGCTTTAAAGGGCTTTAAGCCAAGTAAAGATATTGAAATTAAAGGCAACACTTACAAATATGAAGCAAGCCTTGAAGAAATTTTAAAAGATGCTAATGCAGGTTTAAACATAGTTGCAAAAAATTGGGATAAGGCTTCTGAAACTTTAATTCCAATGCTTGAAAAGATGGGAATTAAGGCACCAAAAGAAGATATCAAGAAAGCTTTTGATAATTACAAAGAAAATGATTTAACAAAATCACTTCCTCTTGATGAAAAAGCTTTGAAAGATTCAAAAGTAGAATATTCACTTGAAGTAAAAAATGACAATGAATATGAAACTGAATGTGAAATTAAACTTGTTATTCCTGAACTTATGACAATGACAGTTGAATCTGAAGTTAATGCAAAAAGAGAAAAAGACGTAACAGTTCAAATGCCTACATCTTTCAAAAAGCTTTCTCAAGCAGATCTTATGAAATTATTCAGAGCAGATAATTCTCCTATAATTTTAGTAAGCGTTGAAGGAAAGATGATAGAATTTGAAGACCAAGAACCTGTAATTAAAAATTCAAGAACTTTAATTCCCTTTAGAGGAGTTTTAGAAAACTTAGGAGCAGAAGTTAATTGGGACCAAGAAAAGAAAATGGTAACAACAAGTCTTGGAGATAAAAAAATTGAAATGACAATCGGACAAGAAACAATAAAAGTTGATGGAAAAGACGTTAAACTTGATGTAGCTCCAATGATTATAAACAACAGAACTATGATTCCTTTAAGAGGAGTTTTAGAAAACTTAGGTTATAAAGTTGGATTTGAAAAAGTTGGATCTGAAAAAGATGGTTTGATTTATTCAATTGATATTACAAAATAATTAAAAAAAGCAGCTCTATTTAGGCTGCTTTTTTATTTGTCTTAATTTTTTATAAATAAGATCCGTTAAAAACTTAGAAACATAAGAAAGAATAAGGCCTAAAAATATGCCGCCTATAATATCTGTAGGGTAGTGGACATAAAAATATAATCTGGAAAAGGCCACAAGGCTTGCAATTATATAAATTATTTTTCCAAATCTCTTATTGTAAAAATAAATGGAATTTGCACTTCCTATACCACTATAAGTGTGGCCTGAAGGAAAGGAAAAATCTTTTGGAGGATTTATTTTAGGAAAAATTCCTTTTACAACAAAGGGCCTGGGCCTTGCAATAAGAGGTTTTAAAATTAAATTTCCAAAAATTCCACATAAAATTAAAGTTATTAAAACATTTAAACCTATTTTTCGAGTTTTTTTCCAACTAAAGAGCCATATACCTATAAAAATAAAAAATATTCCGCAATTTCCTAAACTTGTAATTAATAAAAAAATAAAATCCAATAGAGGATTTGTCATGTTTTGAATAAGATCAAGTAATTTAAGTTCCATGTAAATTATTATACTATAAAAAATTTACAAAAAAATTTAAAAAAATTTAAAAATTTTTTATAAAAGTGTTTTAAATAAAAAATAGAGGGTATATTAAAAATACCAAGAGATTGGTGAACAGAACCTTGAAATCCATCCAACTTTCTAAATAATTATTGACCGTTTAATCGCTTTAAGCGTTTATATAGAGTCTTGATGATTATAACTTGTTATTTTAAATAACAAAACAAAAGTAGGATTAGAGAATGAGATGAAATTTAATAAAAATTTTTTTCTCAAAAATTTAGAGTAGGATTTTTGAAAAAAGAAAAAAGTTTGATTTTAAATGTAATCACATTTGGCAACTAAAACGCGATTTGTAAGTTTGTTTAAAAGGATTTTGCAGCTGCAGTTTTACTTGTTATGTGAATTGCAAAAAGCAAAAGAAAGGTAGTAGAATGATAGAACCAAAAACATTTGGTTGGATGGATTCTTGGAATAACTGAAAAGAGAATGTAGTAATAATTGATTACACATTCTCTTTTTTGTTTATGGTGGACATGAGAGGAATCGAACCCCCGGCCTAAGCTTTAGGAGAGCTTCGCTCTATCCTACTGAGCTACATGTCCATGTGAAGTATATTTTAATTTACTGAAAGATTATTGTCAAATAGGTAAAATATTGGAGGCAAAAAATGAATTATCCCACAAGAGAAAAAGCTTTGAAACTTTTAAAAAAATATAATAAAGAAGAATTCCACTTAAGACACGCTTTCACCCTTGAAGAAGTCTTAAGATACTTAGCAAAAAAAGAAGGAGAAGATGAAAATTTTTGGGGCCTAGTAGGTCTTTTACATGATGTTGATTATGAAAAGTGGCCTGAAGAACATTTAAAAAGGACTCCAGATATTCTTAAAGAAATAGATGCTCCTCAAGAAATGATTCATGGAATATTAAGCCACGGACATGGAATTTGTAGTGAGGTTAAACCTGAGAAAAAAATGGAAAAATATCTCTATGCTGTTGATGAACTTACAGGTCTTATAGGTGCTTGTGCCTTAATGAGGCCAAGTAAATCCACAAAAGATATGGAACTTAAAAGTTTGAAGAAAAAATTTAAAGACAAAAAATTTGCAGCAGGTTGCTCAAGAGATGTAATAAAAAAGGGAGCTGAAAACTTAGGCCTTGAATTAGATGAACTTTTAAGTATTACTTTGGAAGCAATGAAAGATAGGGAAGATGCAATTGAAGACCATCTTAGAAAAAACTTATAAATTATTTATGATTAAAACAAGGATAGTTTTGGTATAAATAAAATGTATATCTAATAAATTAAGAGGAGGTAAAAAAATGGGTTGGTTTATGAGTATTATAGTTGGTGCAGCCGCAGGTTGGATTGCCAGCATGATAATGAATAAAAATGAAAAAATGGGAGCTCTTGCAAATATTTTTGTAGGTATCATAGGAGGTTCCATAGGTAGATTTGTTCTTGGTCTTGTAAATGTTCAAGCTGGTCAAGGAGCAGTGCCTTCACTTTTAGTGGGCGTTTTTGGAGCAGTTATCTTACTTTGGATAATTAACAAAGTAACAGGAAAATAAAATTAAAGGCTACTGAAAATTTTATATAAATTTTAATTTTAAATTATATTTGCTTTTTTAAAAAACTTACTATATAATTCATAATTAATTAAAAATTTAAAGTTTATAGTGTTTTGAGTAGAAAATCAGACTCTTTAGAGAAGGACCGGTTGGTGAAAGGTCTAGAGAAAAATTTTTGAACATGGATTCACTTTATCCCCAATCGGGGCGTTTTCCACGTTACGGACTTAGAGGCTTAATATAATTTAAGCAAATTAGAGTGGTACCACGTCCTTCGTCTCTAACGAAGGACGTTTTTATTTGTTAATTTTAGGAGGTTTTATGAGTAAAAAATATTATTTAACAACACCTATTTACTACCCAAGTGACAATCTTCACATAGGACACACCTATTGTACAGTTGCAGCAGATGCACTGAAGAAATTTAAAAAAATGCAAGGATACGATGTTTTCTTTACAACGGGTTCTGATGAACATGGACAAAAGCTTATGCAAAAAGCTCACGAATATGGAATGGAACCAAAAGAATATATAGACCACATAGTAGAAAATATTAAAGCTCTTTGGGCAAAAATGGATATTGATTATGATTCTTTTATTCGTTCAACAGATGAGCAACACGAAAAAAATGTTCAGGAAATTTTCCAAAAACTTTATGACAAGGGAGATATTTATAAGGGTCAATATGAAGGATATTATTGCACTCCTTGTGAATCTTTTTGGACTGAATCACAACTTGGAGAAAATCACACTTGTCCAGATTGTGGAAGGGAAACTCACTTATCTCATGAAGAAGCATATTTTTTCAGACTTTCAAAATATCGCGACAAACTTTTAAAACTATATGAAGACCATCCGGAATTTATTCAACCGGAATCAAGAAAAAATGAAATGGTTAAAAACTTCCTTGAAAACGGCTTGGAAGACCTTTCAGTATCAAGATCAAGCTTTGATTGGGGAGTAAAAGTTCCCTTTGATGACAAGCATGTAGTTTATGTTTGGATTGATGCTTTAAGTTGTTATTTAACAGGTCTTGGTTATGGCTATAACAATGAAAGATTTAATGAGTTTTGGCCTGCTGATGTTCACCTGGTAGGAAAGGAAATTGTAAGATTTCATACAATTATTTGGCCTGCAATTTTAATGGCCCTTGATATGCCTCTTCCAAAACAAGTTTTCGGTCATGGATGGATACTATTTGATGATGACAAGATGAGTAAGAGTAAGGGAAATGTAGTTTATCCAGAACCAATTATAGAACTTTACGGAGTAGATGCTTTAAAATACTTTTTACTTCGTGAATTTTCCTTTGGAAGCGATGGAAGCTTCACAAAAGAAAAATTTATGGCAAGATTAAATTCAGATCTTGCTAATGACCTTGGAAATCTTGTATCAAGAACTGTTTCCATGATTGAAAAATACAAGGGAGGAATAATTAAAAAGTCCTCTGCAAAAACTGAATTTGATGAGAATTTAAAAAATATTGCAGTTTCAGTTAAAGAAAAAGTAGATAAGGCAATGGAAACTTATCAATTTTCCGATGCCCTTGAAGAAATTTGGAAACTTGTAAGACGTGCAAATAAATATGTAGACGAAACACAACCATGGGTTCTTGCAAAAAATTCTGAAGATAAGGAAAAACTTGAAAATGTTTTATACAATCTTGCAGAAAGTATAAGAATTATAAGTGTTTTAATCTATCCCTTTATAACAAATACTTCAAAAGAAATCAGAAGACAACTAGGAATAAAAGACCAAGTTAAATGGGAAGATGCTAGGCAATTTGGACTTTTAGATGGCGAAAAAGTCCTAAAGGGAGATGTGATTTTTCCACGTCTTGACATTGAAAAAGAAATTGAAAATCTTGATAAGGCAAATAAAAAATTAGCTGAAGAAAGAGAAAAAGATCTAAATGATTGGATTAAGCAAGCAGGAAAAAAGCTTAAGAAAAATGAAAAAGAAGAAAAATCAACAATTGTTGGCTTAGGAAAAGAAGAAATAACTCTTGAAGATTTTGAAAAACTTGATCTTAGAGTCGCAACTATTGAATCTGTTGAAGATCATCCTAATGCAGATAAGCTTTATATTTTAAATTTAAAGTTAGGCCAAGAAAAAAGAACCATAGTTTCTGGCATTAAAGATTACTATAAAAAAGACGACTTAATAGGCAAGCAAATAATTATAGTTGCAAACCTAAAACCTATTAAATTAAGAGGAGTGGAATCAAAGGGCATGCTTCTTGCAGCAAAAGATAAAAATGGTAATTTATCCCTTGCAAGTCTTATGGATAAAATAGAAGACGGAGTAAGTTTAGGTTAAATTATTATGATAGATTCACACGCCCACTTAGATGATGAAAAGTTTGATCTTGATAGAGAAGAACTTATTAACAATTTAAAAGAAAATGGAATTGACAGAGTTTATAATATCGGAGCCGACATTATAAGCTCTGAAAATTCTGTAAATCTTGCAAATAAATATGATAATATTTTTGCAGTAGTTGGAGTTCATCCCCATGAAGCAGACTCTTATGATGAAAAAATTGAAAAAAGACTTGAAGAACTTGCAAAAAATGAAAAAGTAGTTGGGATAGGAGAAATAGGTCTGGATTATTACTATGACAATTCACCAAGGCAAGTTCAAAAACAAGTCTTCAAAAGGCAAATAGATTTGGCCGCAAAATTAAAACTTCCAATTATAATTCATTCAAGAGATGCCCATAAAGATACTTTTGATATTTTAAAAGAAGGCAAAGAAAAGTACCCTTCTCTAAAGGTCCTAATCCACTGTTACAGCTCAAGTGTCGAAATGATGAGGGAATATATGAAGCTTGGGTTTTACATCGCTCTTGGAGGGGCTGTGACCTTTAAAAACGCAGTTACACCTAAGGAGGTTGCTAAGGAAGTTCCCCTTGAAAGACTTTTACTTGAAACGGACTGTCCCTATATGGCACCAGTTCCCCTTAGAGGAAAGAGAAATGAGCCTATGTTTATGAAATATACAGCAAAAGAAATTGCAGCTTTAAGAAACATGGACGTAAAAGATCTTGTAAAACAAACAGATAAAAATACTTTGGAGTTTTATCATGATTAAAGAAGTAATAGTAGTTGAAGGAAAAGACGATATTACAAAGGTAAAAAGTGCCATTGATTGTGAAGTAATAGCAACTCATGGTTTTGGCTACGGGAAAAAACTTATAAATACCCTTAAAAGTATAAATAAGAGAAGGGGTATAATCATTTTTACTGATCCAGATTATATGGGAGAAAAAATAAGAAGAGATTTAACAAAAAATATCCCTGGAGCAAAACAAGCCTATCTTCCAAGACATTTAAGCCTTAAAGGAACAAACGTAGGAGTGGAAAATGCAAGGGAAGAAGACATAAGAGAGGCTCTTTTAAATGCTAAACCCCTTACTGAACAATATGAAGAAATTTTTCAACTGAAAGACCTGTATAAATACGGACTTTTAGGAAATGAAGACTCTTCATATAAAAGAGAAAAAATTTGCGAAAAGTTAAAAATAGGTCATGCAAACGGAAAAATTTTGCTAAAAAGATTAAATAGTTTTAAAATAAGTGTGGAAGAACTTGAAAATGCACTGAAAGAGGTGGAACAATCGAAAGACTATTTAAACCGAAAATAGTTTCGGAAATTTTAAAAAAATATGGCTTCAGATTTACAAAAAGCCTGGGACAAAATTTTCTAATAGATGGAAATATTGTAAGAAAAATTGCAGATACAGCCGGCATAGATGAAAATTCAAATGTTCTTGAAATAGGACCGGGGATAGGCACCTTAACTGAGGAAATGGCATTAAGAGGGGCAAATATTTTATCTGTAGAAATAGATGAAAATTTAAAAGAAATTCACAAAGAAACTCTAAATTATGATAATGTAGAAGTAGTATTCCAAGACTTTTTAAAAATGGATCTTGAAATTTTAAAAGAGCACTTTAAAGATAAGCCTATAAAAGTTGTGGCAAATCTTCCCTATTATGTAACAACGCCGATTTTAACAAAACTTCTTGAATATGAAGGAAATATTGAATCTATAACGGTAATGGTACAAAAAGAAGTTGCAGACAGATTTACGGCAAAAGTTGGAACTAAAGATTATGGGTCCCTTACAGTTTTCATAAACTACTATGCAGATGCCAAGTATGAATTTTCAGTTCCAAAAACTGTCTTTATGCCAAAGCCTCGTGTTGACAGCGGGGTGGTAAAATTTAAACTTAAAAATAAAAGGGAAGAAATAGATAAGGAAAAAATGTTTAGAATTGTAAGAGCATCCTTCTCAAAAAGGAGAAAAACAATATTAAACGCCCTTTCAACTTACGGTTTTAATTTAGACAAGGTTCAAATAAAAGAAGCTCTTAGTCTTTCGGGAATAGATCCTGAAAGAAGGGGAGAAACGTTAAGCCCGGAAGAATTTATGGTACTTGCTATAAATTTTCCTGATTGGAGGTAATCAATTGGAAAAAAATTTAAAAGAAAAAATAAATGAATTTTCACAAGATGAAAAAATGTTGAATCAACTTTCAGGTATTTTCAAAATACTTGGAGATCCTACAAGGCTTAGAATAATCTATGCTCTTTCTTTCGGACCCCAATGTGTATCAGATATAGCTGAACTTTTGGAAATGAGTCAATCTTCAATTTCCCATCAACTGTCTTTACTTAAATTTACAGACCTTGTTCAACTGAAAAAAGACGGAAGAAAAAATTATTATTCCCTTGATGATGAACATGTTTTAAGACTTTTTGAAGACGGTCACCAACATGTAAAACATAAAATAGTGAATAAATAAAAAATAAAAGGGTAAAAATAAAAATGGAGGTTATACTATGGATAAAGTAAAAGTTTATACTTCAAATACTTGCCCTTATTGCACAATGGCAAAAGAATATTTGAAGGACAGAAATATTGAATTTGAAGAAAAAAATGTTCAAACAGATAAGGAAGCAAGAAGTGAACTTATGAACATGGGTTACACTGGAGTTCCAGTAATAATTATTGATGGACAAGAAATCGTAGGCTTTGATAAAGCTAAACTTGATGAAATTTTGGACAAATAATAAAAAATAAAAATGCGAGCTTACCTTAAGCTCGTTTTTTTGTATTGAATTTTTGTAAAATATTATATTAAAACTTGCAAAACAATTAACTTTATAGTAAAATAGGCAAGTAAATTTAATAGGCAAATGCCAAAATTACAAGGGGCTTATAAATTAAGCCTTTTTATAAACCGTTTATGGAGGTGTTTTAGATGGCAGACCGCGTTGTTCTTGAGTGCACAGAGTGTAAACAAAGAAACTATGTAACGTATAAGAACAAAAAAACTAATACTGAAAGATTGGAAATGAAAAAGTATTGTAAGTTCTGTAAGAAACATACAAACCACAAGGAAACAAAATAAGGAGGATTTTATGGCACAACCTGCTGTTAAAAAAACAGAAGAAAAGAAAAGCGTAGGAAAATATTTACGTGGTGTTAAGTCCGAATTTAAAAAAGTTGTTTGGCCTACAAAAGACCAAGTAATTAAATATTCCATTGTTGTTATTGTTACAAGTATCATTACAGCTTTGATTCTTTCAGCTTATGATGAAGTAGTTTATTTCCTTATGAAACTTATTGTAGGTAAGTAGAATGTCAGAAGACTTAAATAGGGAAGATAAGGCTAAATGGTACGTAATCCACACTTATTCAGGTCATGAAAATAAAGTAAAGGCAAATATGGAAGCCATGGTGCAAAATAGAAAAATGGAAGATGTTATTTTTGACATCCAAGTGCCCATGGAAGAATATGTGGAGAAGAAAGATAACAAGGAAAAAGTAAAAGAGAGGAAATTATTCCCTTCTTATGTACTTGTTAAAATGATTATGAATGACGAATCCTGGTATCTTGTAAGAAATACAAGAGGTGTTACAGGATTTGTAGGGCCAGGATCAAAACCTGTTCCCCTTTCAGATGAAGAAGTTCTTGCACTTGGAGTTGCAGATAAAAAAGAATTTTTCGGAAATTATGAAGTGGGAGAAAATGTTAAAATTGTTTCAGGTCCCTTTAAAGACTTTGTGGGAGAAATAAGATCCATGTCTTATGACAAGGGCAAAGTTGAAGTAATCGTTTCAATGTTCGGAAGAGATACAAGCGTAGAACTTGATTTCAATCAAATTTTAAAGATTTAAAGAATGAAAAAAGTGGGAGGGTAACTCCGCTAAACCACAGGAGGTAAAAAATGGCAAAGAAAGTCATAGCGTTAGTAAAATTACAAATACCTGCAGGAAAGGCAACTCCGGCACCGCCGGTAGGTACTGCTCTTGGTCCTCATGGTGTTAACATTATGCAATTCACAAAAGAATTTAACGCAAAAACACAAGATCAAGCAGGAATGATTATTCCTGTAGTATTAACAGTATATCAAGACAGATCATTTACTTTTATAACTAAGACTCCACCAGCTGCAGTTTTAATTAAAAAGACTATCAATCTAAACTCAGGTTCAGGAGAACCTAACAAGAAAAAAGTTGGAAAAATTACAAAAGCACAACTTGAAGAAATTGCAAAGACAAAAATGCCTGATTTAAATGCGGCAAGTCTTGAATCAGCAGTTAGTATGATAGCAGGAACTGCAAGAAGTATGGGTGTTGAAGTTATTGATTAAGTGGGAGAAATTTTTCGCTAAAACCACAAGGAGGTAAATATGCCAAAAAGAGGAAAAAATTATTTAGAGAGCTTAAAATTATATGAAAAATCAAAATTATATGATGCTGAAGAAGCTCTTGAAATCGTACAAAAAACAGGAAAAGCAAAATTTGATGAAACAGTTGAACTTGCAATGAGACTTGGAGTAGATCCAAGACATGCCGATCAACAAGTAAGAGGTACAGTAGTACTTCCTAACGGTACAGGAAAAAGCATAAGAGTTCTTGTACTTGCAAAAGGACCTAAGGTTCAAGAAGCACTTGATGCAGGGGCTGATTATGCAGGTGGAGATGAATATGTAGAAAAAATTCAAAAAGAAAACTGGTTTGAATTTGATGTTGTTATAGCAACACCTGACATGATGGGCGTTGTAGGTAAAATCGGTAGAGTCTTAGGACCTAAGGGATTAATGCCTAACCCAAAATCAGGCACAGTTACTTTTGAAGTAGCAAAAGCGGTTAACGATACAAAAGCAGGTAAAATTGAATACCGTGTAGATAAAGCCGCTATTATTAATGTACCAATAGGAAAAGTTTCCTTCGGAACTGAAAAACTATCAGAAAACTTTAAGGCAATTGTTGCAGCAGTTATAAAGGCAAAACCAGCAGCTGCAAAGGGACGTTACCTAAGAAGCGTAACAATTTCCACAACAATGGGCCCTGGTATTAAAATAAACGGTCAAAAATTAATGGAAAACTAAAACACTTAAAAGGCACCTTAAAAGGTGTCTTTTTTTTTTACTTTTTTTACTTAAAGAAAAAATAAAAATGATTTTTACATAGAAAAAGCCATCAATCTTGATGGCTTTTTAGTGGTCTGATTTAAGTCCGGCACCGCACATGGGTATTAAAACTTCTTTAAGGGGACCAAAAGTTTCAATGTAATTTAAATAGCCGGCATAATTTGCAGCACTGGTGTGCTCACAATAAATTCCATTTTTAGCAAGAAAGTGCCTTGCCTCTAAAATTTTGTCCTCCCTTGCATGAATAAACTTAACCTTATATTTTTTAGCAAGCCTTAAAATCTCTTCATCTCTTTTAGGCTGACCAATTGCAATTCCTTCAGCAAAAGTTTTTTTAGGTTTAACTTCATAATAGCTATCCATATTTCTTTTTCTAGCCTGTAAAAGAGGATCACAGTTTTCCGATTGAACTCCTATAATGTTTGGAAATTTTTCAATAATACCGCTAGATAAAAGATCCTCAAGACCATAGATAATTCCTAAAAAAAGAGTTCCATTTCCCACAGGAACTAAAATATTTTCAGGAATTCTACCAAGTTCTTCATAAGTTTCATAAATATAAGTTTTAGTGCCTTCATAGAAAAAAGGATTATAGACATGATTTGCATAATAAATTTTTTCTTCCTTAACTTTTTTTCTAGCAGCATCAGCACAATTATCTCGAGAACCGGGAATAATATTTATTTTTGCTCCATGAGCTTTAATCATATTTATTTTTTGAGGAGAAGTTCCCTCGGGAACAAAAATTTCACACTGGATATTTGCCCTTGCACAGTAGGCTGCAACAGAATTTCCAGCATTTCCAGAGCTATCTTGAATTACTTTTTTTACACCGATGGATTTTGCATGAGAAATTAAAGCTGCTGCACCCCTGTCTTTAAAAGATAGGGTGGGCATAAAATAATCCATTTTTAATAAAACATTGTCATTTAATTTTACAATGGGACTTAAGCCCTCTCCAAGGCTTACAATTTGGTCTTCTTCCTTATTTGCCATAAAATTTATATAGCGAAAAATTGACCAATCATTTTTTTTAATCTTATTTAAATCAAACTTTTCTTTTTTGTATTTTAAATTAAAAAGTCCGCCACAAGAACAATTTGCTTCTAAAGTATCTATGGGGTAAATTTTATGACACTTACTACACTCAAATTCCATACTTCCTCCTAAATTATCTTCCTATAAAAATAGCTCCCTTAAGGAGCTTAAATTAATTTTCTTTTAAAATATCAACAATTTTTTTTGCCGCTTGTCCATCTCCATAAGGATTTACTGCATGGGCCATTTCTTTATAAACTTTTTCATCATATAATAAAGTTTTTACAGCCTCATAAACATTTTTATATTCAGTTCCCACAAGTTTTGCAGTACCTGAAATTACACCTTCCATTCTCTCTGTTTCATCCCTTACAACAATAACAGGTTTTCCAAGAGCAGGTGCCTCTTCCTGTATTCCTCCAGAATCAGTAACAATAAAAGAAACTTTTCCCATTAAATTTGAAAAAGGTAAGTAGTCAAGAGGCTCAATTAAATGAATTTTTTTATTATCTTTAAAAACACTTTTTGCAATTTGACGAACCTTGGGATTTAAATGAATAGGAAAAATTACTTGAGCATTTTCATCTTCATTTACTGCATCTAAAACAGCCTTAAAAATATTTTCCATAGGCTGTCCTAAATTTTCTCTTCTATGACAAGTCATAAGTATTATTTTTTTATTAAAATCAATTTCATTTAAAAGAGAATTTTCAAATTTATAATTTTTATCTACGGCATAATGAAGAGCATCAATTACAGTATTGCCTGTAATATAAATATTTTTATCGGAATAACCTTCCTTTAAAAGATTTTCTCTGTTTGCATTAGTGGGGCAAAAATTATAATCAGCAAGAACTGAAACAAGTTTTCTATTTGCTTCTTCAGGATAGGGGGAATGAAGATTAAAACTTCTAAGGCCCGCTTCCACATGACCGATTTTTACATTTTGGTAAAAAGCAGCAAGAGCTCCTGCAAAAACAGTAGTAGTATCTCCTTGAATTAGAAGAACACTTGGCTTGTAATCTTTTATTACGTCTTCAAGACCTATTAAAGATTTAGTTGTAATTTCTGTAAGACTTTGACCGGATTTAAAAATATTTAAATCGTAGTCGGGAACTATATTGAAAATTTTTAAAACCTGATCCAACATATCCCTATGTTGGGCAGTAACACAAACCTTTGAATCTATATTTTGCCTTTTAAGCTCTTTAACAATAGGAGCCATTTTAATAGCTTCAGGTCTTGTTCCGAAAACTGTTAGAACTTTCATTTTTCCTCCTTGTTTTTAAACATGCCCTTGGCATAGGCAAGTACAAATATAAATAAAATTATAATTACCGAACTTATTATGCCTATTATAGGATCGAAATCGCTTATTACATTTGCAAGAACTCCAAATATAATGGAAATTGTGTATAGAATTAAAACTGTCTGTCTTTGACTTAAACCTAAAGCCAATAACCTGTGGTGAAGATGACCCTTGTCAGCTTCTGAAATTTTTTTGCCAGATAAAAATCTTCTTATCATGGCAAAAGTCGTATCAAAAACAGGAACACCTAAAACTAAAACAGGGACAAAAATCGTAAGAGCAGTTGCATATTTCATTACTCCCTGAACAGAAATATATGAAAGCATAAAACCTAAAAATAAGGCTCCAGTATCTCCCATAAATATCTTTGCCGGATTAAAATTATAGGGCAAAAATCCAAGAGCTCCACCAGCAACAATAGCAGAAAGAAGGGCAACAGTAATTAAATCCATCTTTAAAGCTATAAACATAAGAGATAAGGCACAAATTCCACTTACACCAGCAGCAAGACCATCAAGACCGTCAATTAAATTGACAGTATTTGTAATTCCCACAATCCAAAAAATCGTAAGGGGTACTGAAAGATATTCAAGCCAAATTACATTTTCCATGTGGCTTAAAAAAGAACCCTTTAGAAAATTTGTAAAAAATTCAATTCTCGAGCCGCCTAAAACTAAAATAATAGCCGCAGAAATTTGAAACAATATTTTCATTTTTGGACTTAAGCCCACCTTATCATCAATTAAGCCTGAAATTAAAATGAGGCTTGAGGAAGCAATAAGATAAAAGAGATCTTTTTTGTCTCTTAAAAATATAAGAAGACAAATAATTACTCCAAGATAAATTGCAGTACCTCCTGCAAGGGGCATGGGCTTTTTGTGCATTCTTCTGTTATCTTTAGGTATATCCATAAAACCTAAAACCGGTGCAAGTTTAATTGCAACCGGCGTAAATAGTAAACTTATAATAAATGATATTAAAAAGGGTACAATAATTTTCTGCATTATTTCTCCTATTTTGTTCCGAAAATTCTATCTCCTGCATCACCAAGACCAGGTAAAATATATCCATGGTCATTTAGGCATCTGTCAACTGCTGCAAGATATAAATCAACATCTGGATGAGCTTCTTGAAAAGCTTTTATTCCTTCAGGTGCTCCAACAATGCAAACAGCCTTGATTGATTTTGCCCCAGAATTTTTAAGCTCCCTGACAGCTTCAATCAAAGAACCGCCCGTTGCAAGCATGGGATCAACTAAAATCATAGTTCTTTCTGAAATATCCTTGGGCATTTTGTTGTAATAAGTAACAGGTTTTAAAGTTTCGGGATCCCTATAAAGGCCTATATAACCAACTCTTGCTACAGGAACAAGGCTTAAAAATCCATCAACCATTCCAACGCCAGCTCTTAAAATAGGAACAATACCTAATTTTTTTCCGGAAATTTCTTTACCTATTGTTTTTTCAAGAGGAGTTTCAATTTCTATATCGCTAAGTTCTAAATCTCTTGTAACCTCATAGCCCATAAGAGTAGCAATTTCTTTTACCAACTCTCTAAACTCATGACTTGAAGTTTCTTTCTTTCTCATAATTGTAAGTTTGTGTTGTATCAAAGGGTGATCACATACTGTTAATTTACTCATAAAATCCTCCTATAAACCTAATGTAATTTTTCCACCACAAGCCTTTAAAAGCCTGTTCATAATTCCCGTACCTATACCTCTAAATTCAAAGCCCTCAGCATAAATTAAATCCACATTAAGCTCATCACACTCTCTTAAAGCATAGAACAAATTGTGGGCGATTTGAGGCATATTTTCTCTTGAGCCAAGGTTTATTACCTTATAAGCTCCAAGGTAGTCTTTTTGAGTCTCCTCCGTTGCCAAAACCGCAATTTTTTTGTCCGGTTGATCTTTAATTTTTTTATTAATAGTATTTACAATATTTTTTAAATTACCCGCAAAACAATAAGCCTCAGCCTTGGGAGCATAATGCTTATACTTTTGACCGGGAGACTTGGGAACTCTTTTATCATTTGCATCAATTGCAGTATTATCCGTTAAAACTGTTCCGACAGCATCTTCCAGCATTTCAAGAGTGATTCCACCAGGTCTTAAAATCATAGGCGGATCAACAGTAACATCAAGAACTGTAGACTCAATTCCCACATCAGTAAAACCGGAATCAACAATATAATCAACCTTTGAAAAAAGATCATCAATAACATGATTTGCATTAGTAGGAGAAGGCCTTCCTGAAGTATTAGCAGAAGGAGCTGCAACAGGAATGTCAGCTTCATTTAAAATTGCATTGGCAATTTTGTGAGAAGGCATCCTTATAGCAACAGTATCAAGACCTCCTGTAGCTTCATCAGGAACAAGATCACTTCTATTAAAAATCATAGTAAGAGGGCCAGGCCAAAATTTTTCCATACATTTTTTAGCGACTTCAGGAATTTCTCTAACAAGAGCCTCAAGCTGATCATTTCTTGCTATGTGTAAAATTAAAGGATTGTCGCTGGGACGACCCTTGGCAAGATAAATGTTCTTGCAAGTTTTCGGATTTAAACCGTCACCGCCTAAACCGTAAACAGTTTCTGTTGGAAAAACTACAAGTTTTCCATCTCTTAAAGCCTTTGCCGCAATTTTAATTTTTTCCAAATCATTTGGACTTTCAATTTTTAAAATTTTTGTTTTCATAATAACTCCTTGAGTATCTTCTGAAATTATATCACATTGAGCATAATCATTTAGGCATTTGTAGATAAAATTTAATAATTTTAATAGAAAATATATTTTTTATTTTTTACGCTTCACGTGAAGCATTTTTAAATTTATTCTTTATTTTTAAATTAAAATTCATTTTAAAATTTTTTAAATCCTTTTATTGTGAATAATCCTAAATTCTTGCCATAACCTTTATAAATCTTCTAGGAACCGGTTTATCGGCCCGTGTGTCTAGGTGGGAGGACAAATTCAATTTTTTTAATGAATAATCTAAATTTTATTAAAAGAACAAAACAATGATAAATATTTAACAAAAACTTGTTGAATATTATTAAAATGATTGTTATAATATAAACAAAGATTATTTTAATTAGTTTTTCTTTAATAAACCTTATGCTTTTCTAAAAAATTCAATTTTAAAATTAAGAAGAATTAAATTTAAAATTTTGTTTATCAATATGTTAATAGGGTAAAAATTTATTGGAAATGTGATGTATTTTATTAAGGAGGAATAAAAAGTGGGAAAGACGATTAGCCAAATAAAAATTGGTGATAAGGGTCAATTTGCAAAGACAATTTCCGAATCTGACGTATATCTTTATGCGGGAATAACTGGGGATTTAAATCCTGCTCATATTAATCAAATAAGTGCTGAGAAGACACCTTTTAAGAGCAGAATTGCCCATGGTATGTTGACGGTAGGTTTGGTATCGGCAGTTATAGGGACTCAACTTCCAGGGCCTGGCACAATTTATATGGCTCAAGAAATGAAGTTTACTGCTCCCGTTTATTTCGGTGATACCATTACCGCAACTTGTGAAGTTATTGAAATAATCAAAGAAAAAATTGTAAAATTACAAACAACTTGTACAAATCAAAAAGGAGAAGTTGTACTTGACGGAGTGGCTACTGTAATGCCACCAAGAGAATAATTAGGAGGTTTTAATGAGAAAAGTAGTTATAGCAAGTGCTGCAAGAACACCTGTAGGATCATTCGGAGGATCTTTAAAAACAGTTTCAGCTGTTGAACTCGGAATTATAGCAGCAAAAGAAGCAATGAAAAGAGCAAATGTTACACCTGATATGATTGATGAATCATATATAGGAAACGTACTTCAAGCAGGCCAAGGACAAAACGTTGCAAGACAAGTGGTTCTTGGTGCAGGAATCCCTTATACTAGCCCTGCAATGACAATTAATATTGTTTGTGGTTCAGGTTTAAGATCAGTTTCTTTAGCAGCTCAAATTATTTCCAATGGTGATGCTGATATTATACTTTGCGGTGGAACTGAATCAATGTCTTGTGCACCTTTCCTTCTTCCAAAGGAAAGATGGGGAGCAAGAATGGGAGATGGAAAAGTTGTTGATGAAATGATTAAAGACGGACTTTGGGAAGCTTTTAATGATTATCACATGGGAATGACAGCTGAAAATGTTGCTGAACAATTTAACATCACTCGTGAAAGACAAGATGAAATTGCAGTAATGAGTCAAAATAGAGCTGAAGAAGCAAGAAAAACAGGAAGATTTAAAGATGAAATAGTTCCTGTAGAAGTAAAGGGTCGTAAGGGAAAAGTTACTGTAGTTGAAGAAGATGAATACATTAAAGAAGGCGTAACTATGGAATCAATTTCTGGACTTAAACCAGCTTTCAAAAGAGATGGCGGTACAGTAACAGCTGCAAACGCATCAGGTATTAATGATGGAGCTGCTATGCTTGTTGTTATGAGCGAAGAAAAAGCTAAAGAACTTGGAATAGAACCTCTTGCAACTATAGTTTCTTATGCAACTGAAGGTGTTGATCCTAAGATAATGGGAACAGGACCTATACCTTCTTCAAGAAAAGCTCTTGAAAGAGCAGGCTTAAAAATTGAAGATATAGATTTAGTTGAAGCAAATGAAGCTTTTGCTGCTCAAGCAGGAGCTGTTATAAATGAACTTGGTCTTGATACAGATAAGACAAATGTAAATGGTGGAGCTATTGCAATTGGACACCCAATCGGAGCCAGTGGAGCAAGAATTTTAACTACTCTTCTTTATGAAATGAAAAAAAGAGATGCAAAAAGAGGACTTGCTACTCTTTGTATAGGCGGCGGTATGGGTACTGCTCTTATAGTTGAAAGATAAGGAGTAAATATGGATTACAAATATCTTTTAGTTGAAGATAAGGGTGATGGAGTAAAACTTGTTACCATCAACAAAGAGAAAAGCTTGAACGCTCTTAATTCTGAAGTTTTAAAAGAACTTTCAGATTGCTTTTTAAAATTGGATAAGTGCCAAGAAACAAAGGTTATTGTTTTAACAGGAGCAGGTAAGGCTTTTGTTGCAGGAGCTGATATTTCTGAAATGAGTCCACTTTCAGCAGCGGAAGGCTATGCTTTTGGAAAGCTGGGAATGGATGTATTTATGCAAGTTGAAAGAAATTCTAAACCTGTAATAGCAGCTGTAAATGGATTTGCTCTTGGTGGAGGATGTGAACTTTCTCTTTCTTGCGATATAAGACTTGCATCAACAAAAGCAAAATTCGGTCAACCTGAAGTAGGCCTTGGAATAACACCAGGTTTTGGTGGAACTCAAAGACTTATAAGAGCAGTTGGACCAGGAATGGCAAAGGAATTAATTTATACTGCAAACATTATAAACGCAGAAGAAGCTCTTAGAATAGGTCTTGTAAATCATATTTATGAGCCGGAAGAACTTTTAGATCAAGCAATTAAACTTGCAAAGACAATTGCTTCAAAGGCAAAACTTGCAGTTAAATATGCAAAGAGCGCAATAAACAACGGAATTCAAGCTGATATAGAAACTGGCATGGAAATTGAAAGAACTTCTTTCGGACTTTGTTTTGCAACAGAAGACCAAAAAGAAGGAATGAAAGCCTTTCTTGAAAAAAGAAATCCGGAATTTAAAAATAGATAATAAACTTAGGAGGTTTAAATTGAAAATAGCTGTAATAGGTTCAGGTACTATGGGAGCAGGAATCGCTCAAGTACTTGCAAGCCACCACGATGTAATAGTTAGGGATATAGATCCTAAAGCACTTGAAAGTGCATTGGCAAAAATTAAAAAAGGTTACGAAAAAAATGTAGCTAAAGAAAAAATGACTGAAGAAGAAAAAGATAAAGCTCTTAGCAGAATTAAAACTTCATCAGACATAAACGATATAAAAGATTGTGATCTTGTAATTGAAGCTGCAACTGAAAATCCAACAATAAAAAAAGCAATCTTTAAAGAACTTTGCGAAACTTGCGACAAGAAAACAATTCTTGCATCAAATACATCTTCACTTTCAATAACAGACATTGGAGCTGCAACAAAAAGACCAGATAAGGTAATTGGAATGCACTTTTTCAATCCAGTACCAGCAATGAAACTTATAGAAGTTATTTCAGGTCAATTAACAGATCCTAAAGTTAAAGATACAATAATAGAACTTTCAAAAGAAATAGGAAAAACACCTGTTGAAGTAGCAGAAGCTCCTGGCTTTGTAGTAAACAGAATTTTAATTCCTATGATTAATGAAGCAATAGGAATTTATGCAGAATCAATCGCATCAGCAGAAGATATTGACACTGCAATGAAACTTGGTGCAAACCATCCTATGGGACCTCTTGCTCTTGGAGATTTAATCGGACTTGATGTAGTACTTGCAATAATGGAAGTATTATACACTGAATTTGGTGACTCTAAATATAGACCACATACACTTTTAAAGAAAATGGTAAGAGCAGGTCTACTTGGAAGAAAAACAGGCAAAGGATTTTACGATTACAGTAAATAATTAAATAAAATTATTTTAAAATTTCACATTAACACAAAGACTCTATAATATTTTGAGAATAAAACCTCAAATGAAGATTATAGAGTCTTTGTTATTTTATAGAAAAATTAATATTTTCCTATTTTAAATTTCTATTCTTTTATGCAGGAGTGAAAATTTATAGGTCTAGTTTCCTAAAATTCTTTATTTCATATAATTAAATAAGATTTAGCTATTTTTATATGTTTTTGCTGCATAATACCTTATTTATAATCTGTGTGGTAAATATATTTGATTTTTTTATTAATTTAATAAAAGCAATTGAAATAAAGAGGGGTAAATAGTAAAATAAATCGATAATTTATCTCAAAATTTATTAAAAAATTTAATGAATATTTTGAGATAAATTTTAGATTTATTTATCTTTTACTACAGTAAATAAGAAGAGATAAAAAATAAGTTTTTAGATACTAATAATTATAATTAAATTTTAAAGATTATTTTTAATAAACTTCTAATGAAACTTTAGTAAAGAGAAAAAACGTTAAGGAGGATTTATGAAAAAAAATAAGAATTTTTCTAAAATTTTATCAATTTTATTATCAGTAATTGTTTTATTATCTGCATTTCCAGTATCAACTTTTGCAGATAATACAAAAAATTCAAGTGAATTTACTGATGTTTCTAAAAAACATTGGGCAGAAAAGGGAATTTCTAACTTAGTAAAAAAAGGAATATTAAAAGGCTATGGAGATAATAGATTTCTGCCAGATAATAAAATAAAAAGATCAGAATTTGTTAGCATACTAAATGAGTCGTTTGGTTTTCATAAAAAAGCAAATGTAAAATTTAATGATGTTGAAGTAGGTTCATGGTATTATGAAGGAATTTCAATTGCAGTGGGGGAAAATTACATATCTGGATACCCAGATGGATCTTTTAGACCAAATGCAAATATTACCAGGGCTGAAACGGCAATGTTACTTTATAAAATCTTTACCAATGAAAATAGTGAAGAGTTAAACAATAAAGAAGAGGAAAATAAAGTAGACTTAAAAGAAGACGTGCCATCATGGGCAAAAGATGCAATAAAATTTGTAATATCAAAAGGATATATGAAAGGCTACCCTGATGGAACTTTTAAAGTAAACAATTCCATTACAAGAGCGGAAGTTTGTAGCATAATCAACAGTGCCGATAATGTAATTAGTAAAATTAAAGAAAAAAAACAAGAAGATAAGAAAGAACAAAAAGAAGAAAAGAGTAAAGAAAAAACAAAAGCGCAGTTTAAAATACAATCAAATTCAGATAAGACTTTTGGATATGGCTCTAAAAACGATAGACCAAATACACCGAGTACACCGAGTACACCAAGTACACCAAATACAGAATCAAATCCTTTAGCAATAGGAGAAATCAATGAAAATTTTTATCTATTGGATTTAAGTAAGGTAGACAGTGAAGAAAAAGCAAAAGAAATTTTAAAAGAAAAATACCTATCCTCAGACAATTATTGCACAGGAAAAGTCTTTAAAGATAATAAAAAAGTGCTTTTATATGCTGAAAATCTTAAGGTGAAATGTGAAAAAATATCACAAATTCCAGAAACAATAGATGGAATTTACACAGATAAAAATGGAGAATTTGTATCTTGTAACGACAGATCAACTAGTGGGGATATTAGTCTTTTTGTTGGAAATGTTAAGCTTGATATGCCATTTAAGACAAGTAAATATGTTTTAGGACTTAAAGGAAATAAAATAGAAGGTGCTTTAGATTTACAAGGTGCTACAAGAAAAATAGATGGTTTAAATTTTTATTTAGAAAAACTTCCTGCAAAAAATATGATATATGCTTCAGCTATATCTCAATCAGGAACTGTTAAAGACAATATATCCGATCTTGAAATCACAAATAATAGTTTTTATTTTGGTACAAACACTATAGCAGCTAAGAATGCAATAAGAATAGTTACCAGCTTGGAAAAAGGATATTTAAAAATTAATAATAATACTGTTAATGGCTTGGGAGCAGATATTAATGGAAAAAATTATCAAAATGCAGCTATTTCAATTATAACAAGAACAAAAAATGGCACAGTAACAGAAATAAAGAATAATAAAATTTCTAATTATGGATATCATGGAATAGGTGCTACTGCTGACAAAGAAGCAAGTCTAAGTATAGAAAACAATATTTTAGAAGGTATTGGTCAAAATGGAATTGATATTTCTATGTTTGGAAGAGGAAAAGATATTAATGTTAAAGGAAATATTGTTTCAAAATATGGTTCAAAAAAAATAAAAGCTAAAAAAGACTTCTTTGGAAAAGAAGAAGAAATAACCAATAAATTTGAAGTAGGTCTTGGCATAAACTATATAGAAAATGTATATGGTGTAAAAATAAATGGCAAATATTATAGCGAACAGAAAAAATTTTTAGACGAATTATATAAAGCGAATACAATTGAATCTAAAGAGCAAAATGATAAGAATGAGGGTGTTTTAAATTGCACTCCTATATACTTGGGTCAGCCTTACAGATTTAAAAATCCAATAGAAGAAATTAATAAGGAAAATTCACGCTTACAAAATGAAGAATTAATAATCGTAAAAGATGATGATAAAGATTTAATTATTCCAGATAATAAGATAAAGGAAAAAACTGTTAAGTCTATTAAAATCGTTGGTAATGCTGGTGGAAAACTTGTATTAAATTCAAACCTTAAAATCACAGATAATTTAACCATTGATTTGCCAAATGCAATTTTGCAAAATAATGCAAATGTAGAAAAAGATAAAGTTCACATTATAAATATTAAGAATAGTGATTCATCTGAATTTTCAATAAAACCACAATTTACAAACCTTGTATTTAAAAATTCTGAGGATCTTCCAATAGAAATTTTAAATATTAAAAATAGCTTTGGTCAAGAAGTTACAAAAGAAAAATCTATTCTTACAAATAATGTCAAAGTGTTTGTTAATGGACAGGAAACAAAAGAAATCGAAATTGACGATAACAATGATAAAGTTATTATAAAAAAATCATTATTAAACACATTGACAAAAGCTTCAAGCATCAAATTGGAGTATACAGATGGGGCAAATGATGTTTCAAAAATAGAAAAATCTTTTGATCTATCTTTAACAAATGCATCCTCAATAAAGGCTCAATTTGAAAATAAAAATGTATTTACATTTTTTGAAAAATTTGCTCCAGATGAGGGAGTTAAAATAAAAATAACAGAAATTAAAGATGCAAGTGGAAAAGCACTGGAAATTTCAAAAGTTAATCTTAATAATTTAAAAGTAAAAGTATCATATCATGAAGCAAAAGCAAATGATTTAGCAATAAATGGAGATACAATAACAGTTAAAAAGTCATTTTTAGATACTATATTATCGTCAATTTATGGAAAAGAACAGGATATGGTTCTTTCGCTTAAGGATTTAGACAATAAAATTTTAGATGCAAAAACAAGTTTAAAAATAAGTGTTATAAACAATTCATCAGGACAAGCAGAAGCACTAAGTACTCTTACATTTACACAAAAAAATGCTCCAGCAGCAGGGATGATTTTTAAAATAGTTTCTCTTAAAAATTCTAAGGGTGAAAACTTAAAGGCAGATGAAATTGATTTAGAAAAATGTGTGGATGTTGAACCATTTCCTGTAGATTGGAAAGATGATAGCCTTGAAAAAACAGAAGATGGAACTATTAGGTTTAATAGAAAATATCTAACAATTGACAATGAAAATAAGACAGTAACTGTAAAAAAAGAATATCTTGATAAACTTCAAATAAATGATAAAGATACAGAATTTGGAACAAAACAAATTATTATTAAATACTTTGATGAAAAGAATGGAATTAACTTTAGAAGTGAAAAATTTATAATTCACATTAAAAAAGCTTTAAAAGCACTAAGCAATGAAACAAAAGTAAATTCAAATGTTTACAACATAAAAAATGACACAATAAATTCAGCTTCTAAAACCATTGACAATAAAACAAGTGTATCAGAATTTATTAAAAATATTTTAAAAGTAAATGAAAGACAAACTCTTCGTGTATATGAAGAAAAATATATTAAAAATAATTCAATAGATCAAGCTAATATTTATAATTACAAAAAATCTTATGAAAATATTAAAAAGGGTGATTATTTATTAGTTACAGCAGAAGATGGAAAGGCATTTAAAGCGTATAAAATTATTTTAAATAACGATGAGCAAGGGTCTTTAATTTCTATAAAAGATAGTGCAATAGTAACAAAACTTGGAACTACATTTGTAGAAATAGTAGAAAATACAGATTTTGAAAATTTGAAAAATGCTCTTACTATTGAAGAAGGAGCAAAGATTAGCATATTAGATCAGTCTGGCGTTGAAACAGAAAAAATAGATGACGGATATAAATTGATTGCTCAAAAAGATAATAGAACAGAAGAAAGAGTAATTAAAATAAAATATCTAAAAAAGACTTATCGTGCTTTAATTGTAGCAAATAGCGATTATGGAAATAAAAAATTGAATTTATTAGGACCAGTAAATGATAAAAAATTAATGAAAAAAGTTTTTGAAAATCAAGAAATAAATTCAAATAAATTTGATAAAATCCTTGTTGCTGAGAACGTTAAAAAAGCTGAATTTTTAGAAAAAATTAAAGAAGCTTTTAAAGGGGCAAGATCAAACGATGTAAGTTATTTATATTATTCTGGACATGGGAACAACGTTAATGGATTAAGCTATATTTGTACTGTAGATCCTATAAAGGATAAGGAATCACAAACACAAGCTTGGGTTAGTGTAAATGAATTAAGACAAGCCTTAGATTCAATACCTGGAACAAAAGTATTGATCTTAGACTCATGTAATGCAGGAGGCTTTATTGGTAAAAAAGTAGATGCAGAAACACAACCAACCCCAACAGCAAGTAGCTCAAGAACTTCATATGCATTTAATGAAAGTGTAAAAAGAGCTTTTAATACAACTAGTGACCGTTCAGTAGGATATCTTACAACAAATGAATATAAAGTTCTTACAGCAAGCTCAGAAGATGAATTTTCATTTGAAGATAAAAAAGAAGGGGTAGGTAAATTTACAAAAGTTTTAGCTCAAGTTGCAGGAATAAATGGAAATATAATTGGAGATATTGATAAGAATGGTAAGATTTCTCTTGAAGAAGCTTACAAATATCTTGAAGACAATGTAGTATATACATCCCATATTCAAGTATTTCCAAGAAATGACAGCTACACCCTATTTGAAGTTGGTAAGAATGCACAAGCTATGAGTAGCGATACAAAAATCTCTTCAGTAAAAAATTCGGAAAATAAAGATAATTTAATAATTTTTGACAAGGGAAATCAAAAATTAATAAAATCTGGAGCATTTGAAATCACAAATAAAGTAACCGTAGAAGAATTTTTGAAGAATATTAAAAAAGGACATGAAAATCAAGAATTAAATATTATAAAATATGATAATTCAACAAAAATTGTTAAGAAAGTTACAGATACTCTTGAAAAATTAGATATTTTAGAAGTTACAGCAGAAGATGGAACAAAGGCAACTTATATTATAACTGTAAAAGAAAATAAGAATAAGTCAGATATATTGACAATAACATCAAAAAAAGATGAAAGAGAAATTGCTTTTTATACAATTATACCAAGCAGAAAAACAATTTCTTCAAGTATTAAAAAAATTACTGACAAAACAAGCGTAAAAGACTTTTTATCAAATATTATAAAAGGTGATGATAGACAAACACTTAATGTAATTGATAAAAATCAAAGGATAAAAGGAGATACTGAATTTTTGGCAGTAGGCGATGTACTTCTTGTAAAAGCAGAAAATGGTTCTAAGATAGAATATACAATTAACCTTGAAGCTAAAAAATTGACCTTAGAATTTAAAGATGACGCTTTTAAACTTGAAGATATGGGAGGATTTTTAGGAATAAAGATTCTATCAAATAAGAAAAAACTTGATAATAATCTAAGCACAAAAGAATTTTTGGATCTTATTTCTAATAAAGAGGCCTTTTTAAACATTAAGCTAAATAGCGGAATAACTTATGAGCCTAAGAAAGATGATGAAAAATTAGAAAAGGGAGATTATCTATTAGTAAGCTTAAAGACAGGAGGATTTCCTCAAAGATATACGCTGATTGTAGAGGATGCAGTTCTTATTAGGCCAGGAGAAATTTCTAAAATAAATTTTGGAGATAGTTTTGTAGTAGACCACACTAATAGAAAGATTTCTTCAGGAAAGGTAAAGTTAACAACAGACTTAACCCTTGGTCAATTTTTAAGTTATTTAACAAATCGTAATGAATTTAAATCACTTAAAATAAAAGGTTTAAAAGAAACTGATAAATTAAAAGAAAAATCTATTTTACGTATTATTGCCAAAAATGATACTAAAAATAGAACACAAACTTATGATTTAATTTTTTCAAAAGATGTTTCAGATCCAAATAAGGAAATAGAAGCAGATTTTGGAAATGATTTTGAAATAGCAAAAGAAGCCTTAGTTTCAAAAATTAAATCTAAGAATACAAAAATCACGTCTAAAATGACAGTTAATGAATTTTTGTCAAAATTAAAAAATAAGGATAGATTTTCAGAAGTAGAAATAAAAAGAGGTTGGGATTTATTAAAGGAGACAGATACTCTAAAAGATGGAGATAAATTGCAACTTACATTTAAAAAATCAAATTCTAGTCTTTCTGTTAGTGAAACAAAAACCTATACTATTGAACTTTACAAAGGAACTCCCTTAAATGCACCTAATTTTGCCGGAGTTTATGAAATTGGAAAAATTAAGAAGAATGAAATTATATCAGGAACTGAAAAACTAACTTCAGACATTAAGGTTAAAGATTTTATATCAAAAATAAGAAATGCTTCAGATTATGACAGCATAAAAATTCAAAAAGCATATGAAGATAATTTTAAAAATGATGAAGACACAATAGAAAGTGATGACACTTTAATTTTGAAAAAAGGAGATAAAGAAGCAAAATATTTTCTAAGAAATGTTGAAAGTTCTGGGATAAGTGTAAATGATTTAGATGATATAGATTAGATTTTAATTTATAAAATATAAGAATTAAATCTAAATTAAATATACTTTATAATTTATTAATTAAAATTAATTTAGGGACGAGTATAATTTAGCTCGTCCCTTTTTATTGTGCAAATTAAATTTTTCAGCTTTTATAAATTAATTGAAAGATTTTTTTTCTGATATAATCTGCTCCCAAACTTGTAATATTTTCCAAGTTTTCTATATAGACGTAGTCTCCGTAAATTTTTTTTGCATTTTCAAGATTTTCTTTTCTTCCAGTTATTAAGGCGCAGATTTCTATTCCAGAGTTTTTGAGTTTAAAAACTTCTTTTGCGGTGTCATCAGAGCCAACTATACCGTAATCAGCCTTTATTTTTGAATTGTACCTTAAATCATCGGGGTTTGCATCAGTAACTATAATTAATAATTTTTTTGATTTTTTCTGATCCAACAAAAATTTTACTCCCCTTAGGGCAAAACCGTCTCTGTTGTAACCTGCAGCAAAATAATTAAAGATACCCTTGGAATTTTTATCATCATAGTCCTTTAAAATATTTATAACTGTGTAAGAATATAGGGTTGAAAAACTCATTACTCTAAGAGGGATTCCAGATTTTCTTAAGGATTCACTAAGCATATAAACCTGAGATGCATGTAAATTTACATCAAACAAGCGGGAAGCAGACCCGTCCATTAAAATATCAACGGAAAAATTTGGACTTTGTTTGTAGGTAAAGTTTCTAAAAATTTTTTCGTCGGATAAAATTTTTCCCTTCCAGGCAAGAGTTCCATCTAAAACTCCATATCTATTTAAAATTTCCTCATCTCTTTTACTTAGAATAAGGGTTGATGAAAATTTCCTTTGAAGTTTTCTAATACCTGAATCTACAAGGAGTTTATTTTGAACAAAATATTCCTTGTTGTCTAAGATTTGAGATTTTATGGAGTCGATTTGAGAAAGAATGTTTCTGTTTTTAGATAAGTTTGATTCTTCTCTTTTTGTAAAGTAAAGGTGAAGCCCTTCGTTAATATCGCAGGAAAGGTGCCTTTCTATATCAAGTTCAGTATTTTTATCAAAGATCGATTTACCAAAAACTCTTTCTATATATTCTCTATTATCATTTTTTGAACTTTTTAAAAGTCCTCTTCCTGAGCTTTGCTTTTTCCCGGAAACATCAAGAGAACTTGTCCTTTCAACAGTAAAACCTGAGGCTTCTTTTGAAAAGTTTTTTATTTTAAAGGGAAGTTTGATCTTTAATTTATGTTTTTTATTTAAGGAAAATTTAAAAAAAACTACAAAGGCATTTAAAAGTCTTTCTTTTAAGATTTCTTTTTCCAAAAATTCTCCAGGATTTAAAATCTTATAAAGTTCGTTTTCTTTTTTTGTTAAAAAAAATTTTCTTTCTAAAATTTCAGCCTTTCTCTTATAGATCATGGAATAGACAAAGTGATCCCAAAGGGCGATTTTTTTCCTTGCAAGGTCATTGGAAAGGTCTAAGAAATTTTCCGCTTCATCTCTTCTTATTTCCCACAAAACTGGTCTTGATTTAATTTCTTTTTCATAGACTGAACTTTCTAAAATAAGCCAAGCTAAATTATCATATCTATTTGCATTTTCATCATCTTTCCAGAGGTTAAAAAGTTCTTCCAAAAAACTTTTCCCATAATACTTGTAAGAAAGACCTATAATTGTGTTTAGATATAAATTTACCTTGCCCTTAAAGTCCATTGATTTATAAAAGGGCTCATATTTATAAGAGCCCCATGCATTCCATATAATATTGTACGCTCTACGAGTGTCACCGAAGACAATCATTTAAACAGCTCCTCTGAATTTAAGTTTTTTGGAATTCTAAGACTTAAAGCATCAAAGATTAGATTTTTTTCGTATTGGTCAAAACTTTTGTTTGTAATGAACATATTCAAAGCTTTTAAGGGAGAAAGTCCCAGTTTCATAAGATCTATTGCATCTATTAAGCCTCTTAAATCCAAAACTGAAAAGGAAATTTCACCTGCATCACATTTATTTTTAAGTTCCATAAATAAATCTACAAATTGACTTGTGTATTTTTCCTTTAGATCTGTAAATTCATTAGATAAAAGTTTAAATAAATTTTCTTTTGAAATCGTGGGCATTTTTATTACTGCAAACCTTGAAAGAAGGGCTTCGTTTAAATCTCTTGTTCCTTGATAACCATAGTTCATTGTTCCTATAAATCTTGTGGCAGGAGAAAGTTTTATTCTATCATAACCAGGCACGTCAATTATTCTTCTGTAGTCCAAAACTGAGTGGAGAACTGAAAGAGCTTCATTTTTTGCCATATTAATTTCATCTAAGACACAAAATCCGCCGTTGACTGCGCTTAAATAAACTGGACCCGGTCTAAAGAGAACTTGATTATTTTTAAAAGTATCTGATCCTATTAAAGAGTTGGCATCAGTGTTAACGTGAAAAGAAACGTTCCATAGGGGCCTTAGAAATAATTCTGAAAGGTTTTCAGCAAGAACATTTTTTCCTGTAGATTTCTCTCCAACTAAAAGTAAGTTTTTTCCTGCAATAAGAGCTGAAAGAGCTTGATCCCACACATCTTTTCCATAATATTTAAAGTGGCTTTTTCCTATACGATTTTCATATTCTAGATTTTTTTCGTATTTCTCTTTAAATTCTTCAACTTTTTTTATTAAATTTTCATTTATCTTTTCTTGATTTAAAAAATCTCTGTTCATAATATTTATTTTATAAGATTATTTCTTGGAATTTTTCCGGCATTAAGGTCATCTATATTGTCAAGAGCAGTGTGGCCCATTTCAAGTCTTGCTTCAAAAGTTGCATTGCCAAGATGGGGACACAAAATAAGATTTTTTGCATCTTTTAATTCTTGAGAAATCTTAGGTTCAAATTCATATACATCAAGGGCTGCTCCTGCAATTTCACCACTGTTTAAAGCTTCAATTAAGGCCTTTTCATCTACAAGAGGTCCACGAGCTGCATTTATTAAATAGGCACTTTTTTTCATCATTTGGAATTGATCTTTACTTATCATATGTTTAAGTTCTGGAGCAAAGGCAGTGTGAAGGGAAAGAAAATCTGAATTTTTAATTACTTCTTCTTCCGGAAGATATTTTACATTTAAACTTTCTATATCTTCCTTTCTATGTCTTGAATAATAAATTACATTCATTTCAAAAGCCAAAGCTCTTTTAGCAAGATTTTTTCCTATATTTCCCATTCCTATTATGCCAAGAGTTTTGCCTCTTAATTCATGACCTAAGAAAAATGTAGGTCTCCATCCTAAAAAGCCTCCTTGTCTTGAGCATCTTTCTCCGGGAATTAAATTTTTTGCCAGAGCGAGCATAAGGGTAAAAGTAAGTTCTGCGGTGGAAACTGCTGATGAAGGAGCAGGAGCATTTGTTACATAAATTCCCTTTTCTTTTGCTGCATTGAGGTCTATGTTGTCGTAGCCTGCACCGTAATTAGCAATAAGTTTTAAATTTTTACCTGCATCTATTATTTCCTTGTCAATTTTATCGCTTAAAGGACAAAGTAAGACTTGGGCATCTTTTATTTTATTTATTATTTCTTCTTTGCTTAGAGGTTTTTCCGAATCATGATAAATTAAATCATATTTATTTAATCTTTCTAAAACTTCTTGAGGCACTCTACTTGTTACAAATATTCTCATTTTCTTCCTCCTTAAAAATTTTATAAGTAATCTTCATCTCCATTATACACTTAAAACAATAAACATTGACATTTAAATTCATATTGTATAGAGTATTTTATGAAAATTTAAAGCAAAAGGAGTAAGTTATGGTTGAAAATAAAATGGGATATAAGCCAATAGGAAGGCTTTTAATTGAAGTTTCATTTCCTCTTATGATTTCCATGTTCATACAGGCCCTTTATAACATTGTAGATTCATATTTTGTAATGCAATATAGTGAAGATGCTTTTACTGCAGTTTCACTTGCTTTTCCCCTGCAAAATATAATGATAGGAGTTGCAGTTGGAACAGGCGTTGGACTTAATGCACTTCTTTCCAGATCTCTTGGAGAAAAAAATTATAGTTTGGTAAATAAAAGTGCAGAAAACGGTCTTTTTTTGTCATTAATTTACTCTATTTTATTTGCTATTTTCGGAATATTTTTATCAAGGTTTTATTTTGAAGTTCAAATTAATGATAAAAACATAATAAATTTAGGAGAGGCTTATGTAAGAACCGTTACAATTTTTTCTTTTGGAGTTTTTATTCAAATTTTTATGGAGAGAATTTTACAATCAACGGGCAAAAGTCTTTTAACTATGGTAACTCAAGGAATAGGTGCAATTATAAATATAATCTTGGATCCAATTTTAATTTTCGGTCGCTATGGTATGCCTAATATGGGAATTACAGGAGCTGCAGCTGCAACTGTCATCGGTCAAACTATAGGAATGACAATAGGAATTTTTCTTCACCACAAGTTCAATAAAGAAGTTAGAATCAAGGGGATTAGGCCAGATAAAAAAGTAATTTTTAAAATTTATCAAGTAGGCTTTCCATCAATTATTCTTACAACCTTATTTTCTCTTTCCATTTCTATTTACAATAGGATTTTAAATACTTTTTCTTCAACAGCAGTTTCTGCTTTGGGAGCATATTTTAAGCTGCAAAGTTTTATTTTTATGCCTATTTTTGGATTAAATAACGGAATGGTTCCTATAGTTGCCTATAATTATGGGGCGAGAAAAAAAGAAAGATGTATAAAAACTTTTAAGATTGCTCTTTTTACAGGACTTTTAATAATGCTTATAGGAATCTTAATTTTTCAATTTTATTCAGGTTTTATTTTAAAAGATATTTATAAAGTTTCCGATAATTTATATAAAGTTGCCGTTCCCGCTTTAAAAACAATAAGTTTTTGCTTTTTGTTTGTGGGCTATAACATAATTATCGGATCACTTTTCCAAGCTTTGGGAAATGGAATTTTAACAATGTTTGGAGTTTTTGTAAGACAATTTTTGGGTCTTCTTCCAACTGCATATTTACTTTCCAGAACTGGAGTCCTTGAAAATGTATGGTGGTCTTTTATAATTGCAGAATTTTTAGGAGTAATATATTTTTCATATTTTCTTAAAAAATTTGCCCTGCCTAAAATCAATAATTTAGAAGCCTAAATATTGCTTTTATTTAAAGGATATTGTATTATAAGGGAGAAATAATAAGGAGGAAGAAATGGCTAAACAACATTTTGAAAGAACCAAACCACACGTAAATATAGGAACAATAGGACACGTAGACCACGGTAAAACAAC
>NZ_JAUSTN010000004.1:0-222697 GCF_030812875.1 Peptoniphilus koenoeneniae | reverse complement strand
GGCTTATAAAAACTTGAGCCGTGTGAGGGGAAACTCTCATGCACGGTTCTTAGAGGGGAAAGGGATAGTAATATCCCTGACCTACTCGACCAGACGATAGAGAATAAGCAGAAATTTATTTCTCAGATTATGACTTCAAAGACTCCTGTTCGTGTGGCGGAAGATGTGGACGAAAGCTCCCTTAACTATGCAGAGATTAAAGCCCTTGCCACTGGCGATCCTAAGATTAAAGAAAAGATGGATTTGGACAACGAGGTTACAAAACTTAAAATGCTTGAAGCAAACTATAAGTCCAATCGTTACAGATTAGAGGATAAAGTGTCGAAAAACTATCCTGAAGAAATCGCAAGAACGGAAAAGCTCATTGAAGCTGTAAAAAAAGATATATCCAATGTAGAGCCAAAAGCGGAAGGTGAGGAAAAGTTTACTTCTATTACTATTGCAGGAGAAAAGATTACCGATAAGAAATTAGCCGGAGAAAGACTGATTGAAGCTATAAAGACCGTAAAATTAAATGAAAGCAAGGTTATAGGTAAGTATAGGAATATGGATTTAGAGGTAAGTTACAACTTCTTCACTAATTCACATAACTTTAGCTTAAACGGTGCTGCAAAGCATTCGGGAGAGCTTGGAACAAGTGCGGACGGGAATATTACAAGACTGGATAACGCTCTTGAGAAAATGCCTGAGAAATTAAACAGGCTCGAAGAAAAACTTATCAGTACAAAAGAACAACTGGAAAATGCCAAAGAGGAATTAAAAAAGCCTTTTGAAAAAGCTGATGAGCTGAAAACTAAGATGTTAAGACTTGCAGAACTGAATAAGCTACTCGATATGGGAGAAGTGGAAGAAAAGAGAAATGACAATCCTCTTGTGGAAGATGTAAAGAGGGCGATTATTGACTTCTGCAACAGAGAGTATGAAGAAAACCACAGCTATGATGAGTTTGACACATTGTATCCTGATTTAAAACATATCGGTATCGCCTATACCAATACACCGGATGAAAGACATGGTATTCAGTATGAGCTTGATTTAGAAGCTAAAACATGGACACAGTATATTGATGATATGCCTATCAAAACAGAGAGCTTCGACTATGAAAACAAGGGAGAAAATGAAGCTCTAAGGAATATGAAAAATGAAATAGAAATGTCCTCTTTTAGCGATTTGGTTTATGTTGATTCCGAAGATTTAAGAGCAGCAACAGGACTTGATATTGATGATGAGGGTAACTTCTATGATCCGCTCTCTAAAGACCTCGATAATGATGGCATTCCTGATAGATATGACAATGACTTTAAGGACAGTGATTATTTTGAGTCAACCTATGATGTGGAGGACAATCTTCATTGCAAAGAAGAAACTGCACAAAAATCAGAGGATAAGCCATCTATTTTAGGACAGATAAGAGCTTATCAAAATGAAAGTAAAACAGAAGAAAAGCAAAAAACAAAAGAACAGGAATTTTTAAGATAAGGGGAGGGGAACCTCCCTTTTGCCATGAAAGGAGATAAAAACATGGATTACAAAACAATGAGAAATCAGATAGAAGATATGGTAAATGATAACCATAAGGACTTTGTAAAAGCGATTATAAGCATGGAAAAAGGTATCAATGATGAAAGTGCCTTAGATAAGCTCTATGACGCTTATATGGACAATGACAGCCTTAATTTGCTGCATGAGGAATTTGACTATATGATTGAGGATTTAAGAGAACAGGGACAGATAAAAGACCTGCCTTATGCTCAGGAAGAAAAGGATAATCTTATCAATATTGTTGGAAATATCGTTGGAGAGGTTGATGTAGTTGAAAGGGAAAATAAGAACGGAGAAGCCTTTAAGGTAGCGAATTTCTCCGTAGTATCTAAAGATGATGAAGGGAATAAGGTCTATCATAATTGCTCGGCATACGGAGAAAAAAGCGATATTCCAAAGGACTTTAAGCAGGGAGATTTTGTTAAGCTCTTTGGACAAATCAGAACCTCCATTGATGATAACGGCAAGGAGCATAGCAACATCAGGATACTTTCTTCAAAGCTGTTAAAGGCAAAGGAACAAATGAAAGGACAAGAAGAAAAGAAAGAATCTGTACTTGGGGCTATCAAAAAATATCAGGCTGAAGATAAGGAAAAGCCGAAAGAAAAGAAAGAAGTAAGCAAAGAAGCTGAGAGATAAATTTACGGTCGGTGTGGTCTTAGGACTGCACCGACTATTTTTTTATTGGTCTTGAATTGCCAAATCAAGGTAGAAAAAGAGGAGAGAAAAAATTATCTCTCAATCTCCTTGCCCATGTAAATTTCATAGTTCTTTCGTATTTGATAAAGCTCGTCCATAGTAGATTTTGAGGAAGAATACTCTTTCATGAGGATATTCTTTTTTTCTTGCAGTTTATCAAGTCTATCTAAAATATTCTTTGAATTTGGAAGTTTAGAATAGGAGCTTTTCAGCTTGGAAAGAGCAGTTTCATAGAGCGTGATTTGCGATTTGTATTCTTCAAAAAATGCCTTGTCCGATGGATTTGCCTTATATTCTTTGTAGTAGGCTCGATATTTTTTAACAGTATGAACTTGTTCCATAGTATCAGAAAGTAGCTGCATGTCCTTATCAATTTCTTTGATTTTATCTTGTAAACCTTGTCTTTCTTCAGCACTTTTTTTGATATATTCATCAAGCTGTTTAACGGAGTTAATGCCATGTTCTCTGATGAAAATAACTGATTCAGCCATTGTATTAAGGTTATGTTTTGTTGCCCAATATTCATAGCCTTTGCTCTCTTTCACTTTGGCATTGGTATTCATATTGATGACATTTCCTATTCGTTTTTTGACAGCAGGATCCTTAATAGCACTCCTTTCTGTAATACGCTCTTTTAATCTTTCTTCGGTATAATCTTCGCCAATCGTCTTAGACCTTGTAAATCTCTGCTTATCTTTTGGCTTAAAAGCTATATGTTTTCCATGCTTTATTTCATAACCAAGTTCCGCCATTTTCTTTAGAAATTCTTCCCAATCTTTAGACTGTTTTATCAAACGATCAATGTCAAATTGAAGCCTGCTTTTCCAAGAATTACCTTTCTTAGATTGCTCATTTTCATACCATGACTTACCATTTGTTTTGTACTTTCTCTTATAGCTCTCGTAGAACTCATCAATCACAGAAAGGTTATTATCCTTGCATAGCTTATCGCTTTGATACCTGATTTGGTGGTAACTTCTCTTGTTGGACTGATAGCATTTGCCCGTTACCATATTTACATTATTAAATATGACGTGATTATGAATATGCCCTTTATCTATATGGGTAGATAAGACAAATTCGTACTCATCCTTTAATATCTTTTTACATAGTTCAAGACCGATTTGATGTGCCATTTCAGGACTTGCTTCTCCGGGTAAAAAGGATTGAATGAGGTGTCTTGCAAGAACAGTTCCGTTTGTTCCTGCATCATTTCGTGTTCTTAAAAATTGAGTATGAGCAGTTTCCTGATGGCATTTATGAGTGCTTACTAAGATTTGCTCATCTGTTTTTTCTCCATTAACAATATATGAAATGGCAAGATTAAGGGTTGATTTTATAGGATGTATTTTTGTAATAGCCATAAAATTTAATCACCTCCTGAAGTCCTGTTAAGCAGCAGGGAATGAATTTGCCACAACTCTTTTGAGAAATGTTCAATCTGCTTTTTCATATCGTTTATATCATCTTTGTAGATTATGCCGGTCGAATTTACACGCTTTGCAATCTGATTTATGTTGTTTGTAGCGTTGGAAAGCAAGCCCTGTAAATCTCTAAACGGCTCTAAATCCACTTGATATATTTCCTTTTCTAAAACGCATTTGCGAATAAAAAGGCTCATATTTCTACACTTAGCAAGTTTTCTTTTCTCCTCAAAAAGAGCCTTTTCTTCTTCGGTTAATTTAATTTCAAGTCTTTCATTTCGTATTCTATTTGCCATAGGTAAATCCTCCTTTGAATGTATTTCGGGGTCTTAGGGTACACCCTAACAAGTTAAAAATTGATAAAAAAAGAAGCAGATCCCAGAGGGCTGCTTCATCAATTTTTTCGTAAGTGTCCGTACACTTACTGTGCTTGCTACAAAAGAATGAATTAGATAGCAAGCGTTAAGCAAGTTTTCAAATTTGTTATATAATTATAACATAAAAGTCAATGTATGTGTATAAATATCTTGACTTTTAAACATAACAAGTGTTATAATATAACTAAGTTATATTTGAAGAAAGGAGGGCAAATCATGGCAAACGGAGATTATGAAGTAACTCATAATAGGATTCTTAATAGTGGTAAGAAAATTTTCAAAGAACAAGGATTTGAAAAGGCAAATTTAAGAGCTATTTGCAAAGAAGCAGGTGTTACTACTGGGGCGTTTTATGGTCATTTTGAGGATAAGGAAGCACTTTTTTCTGAGTTAGTTGAGCCGATTGTAAGCCAAATCCGAAAATACTATGCTATGTATGAGGATAAGAGTTTTGAGACATATAAAAAGGAAGTTCCACTTGGGAAAGAAACCATTTATAAAATTTTAGACTTTAAAGCACATGGCGCTGTTAAGATGGTCTTGTATTTTTTTGAAAATAAAGATGCATTTGAGTTATTAGTGTTTGGTTCTTATGGAACAAAATACAGTAATTTTTTAGATGAACTCGTGGAAATAGAAGATAAAAATCACATCAAAATATTAAGCATGATTTATGGTGAAGATGGTGTCGGTAGTGTAATAACCGATATGGGAATTCACTTAATTAACCATGCATATTATTATGCTTTATCTGAAGTTGCTGTTCATTCTAAAAGCAGAGAAGAAGTAGAATTAAATGCCAAACTAATTTCAAAATTCTTTAATGAAGGATGGGGCAAAATAAGAGGTTTGTAAAATGGAAAATTTTTTTGCATCAAATATAACTTAGTTATATTAAAGATTTAATTTTATACAAATTGACAACATGCTGCTTTATAAGCAGATAAAAAATATTATATGTATTCAAGGAGGAGAAAAATGAATTTAAAAGGTATTGTAAAAATAGCAGTATTTTCTGTTATTGGATTTGTTCTTACGATGGGATTAGGATTTTTGACAGGTTCTTTTGGAATGATTCCGAGTTTGTATTTATCATCGGCACTTGCAACAATTATTGCCGCACCAGTTTTTGTAATAATGTGTAAACAAGTCGCACAAAGAGGAACAGCATTCTTATATTTCTTATTACTCGGCGTGTTCTATGCTCTTATGGGAATGTGGCCCGTAATAGTAGTTTGTGCAATTGCAGGAATATTAGCAGAGCTTGTGATTGGTAAAAAGGAAAATTACTCAGACAAAAATATGAGAGTAGGACTTGGTTTTGGTGCTGGTATGTTTATATATTCGCTTCATGCGATGTATTTCACATTCGTATTTGGAGTCGAAGGTCTTACAAAACAATTCCCTAAGATGTTTACAACAGACTATGCAACATTTCTTTATAATTTTTACACCCCTAAAAACATTGCAATTTGCGTAGTGATCGCAATCGTTGCATCAATTATTGGTGCTAATTTTGGAACATATATTTACAACAAATTCTTTAGCAACAGGAAGAAAAAAAGTGTTTTGTAAAGGTGAAAAAAACTATATAGAAGGGTACCAACTATTAGATAAAATCAACCCACTTACTATAGTTGGGTTGATTTTACTATTTTCAGTTATTCTAACTGTTGGAGAGCAATCACAATATTTATTTTCCCTTATTTTTGTCTTAGGACTATTATTCTTATTTTCTATAAGAAAGGCATTTAGAACGATATGTTCATTGCTTATAGTATGGGGGCTTATTTATTTGCTGAAACCCCACTTAGGAAATGTTTTGGTTGGTTCTATATATACAATGCTACTTATAGTGTTGAAATTTGCTCCACTTTTCATTTTGGGAAAAGTGCTGTCTTCGTATAGTTCTTCGCATCTAATTGCTGCATTTAGAAAAATTGGTATTGATGGTGGAATAGGTATAGGAATCACAGTATTCTTTCGTTTTATTCCGGAAATTTCTATTAGGATGAAGGAAATAAACAATGGCATGAAAATTAGAGGATTTAAAGCAAGTATTTTCAAACCAATTAAAACATTTGAATTATATTTTGTTCCTCTTATGTATAAGTGCATAGATATAAGCGATACCTTAACTTGTTCAATCATATCAAAAGGCATTGAATATGATGGCAAAAAAACAAGTTTTCATGATGTAAAATTTACTTTTATCGATATTGTAATGTTAATGATTGGAATAATTTTGGTTTTGGTGAGTGTATGGAAAATATCTTAGGAGCAAATATACGCAAATTTTCATACGGCGAGGACTTAGTACTAAAAGACTTAAAACTGTCTGTAAAAAAAGGAGAGATAGTTGTATTAACAGGTCTTTCAGGATGTGGGAAAACAACATTTTTAAGACTTCTAAATGGACTCATTCCATATTTTTACGAAGGAAATTTAGAAGGTAATATTGAGCTTTTGGGAAAAGAAATATCTTCGTATCAGAAAGGTGAACTTGCAAAATATATAGGAAATGTATTTCAAAATCCCAAGGATCAGTTCTTTTGCGATGTGGTTGAAGATGAAGTTGCTTTGGTAGGAGAAAATCTTGGGTTAGATGAGAACTTATTAAAAGAAAAGGTAGATAAAGCATTAAATTTATTGGAGATAGGTCATCTAAGAAAAAAATCTATCTTTGAATTGTCTGGTGGAGAAAGACAAAAGGTGGCGATAGCAGGAACACTTATTTATGATACAGACATTATCTTTTTCGACGAACCTTCAAGTAGCCTTGATTATGACAGTATAAGGAAATTTGAAAACATACTTGTTAAGTTAAAAGCGATTGGCAAGACAATTGTAATAGCTGAACATAGATTGTATTACCTTAAAAATATTTTTGATCGTCTTGTCTATATGAAAGATGGAACGGTAGAAAATATTTTTAAAAAAGGTGAACTCGATAACCGGAAGTGTAAAGAACTGGAATTAAGAACATTAAATGAAAAAGAACTTGTGTCGGAAAAAGAGCCATTAAAAACCAGAAGCTATATAAAAGTCGACAATGCAAATATTCACCAAGGGAAAAGAACTTTGATAAAAGATTTGACTTTTGACATTAAAGAAAAAGAAATCATGGGAATTATCGGTTCTAATGGAATTGGGAAAACAACATTAGCAAATTCTTTGTGTGGGCTTTCCGAAAAAAGATTAGATGTGAATTATGGAAAGAACAAGAAGGAACGATTGAAAAATTCTTATTTAGTTTTGCAAGATGTTGATGCTCAGATTTTTTTAGACACTGTGGAAAATGAGCTGATATTTTGTAAAGAAAAGAATACGGAAAGTGATTTGGAAGAAATACGAGATTACTTAAAGCAAACAAATTTGTGGCATAAGAAAGTAAGCCACCCACAAAAATTGTCTGGTGGTCAAAAACAAAGACTTGCGATTATTACTTCGTTTTTATCCAATCGAAAATTGATAGTTTTAGATGAACCGACCTCTGGACTTGATTACAGAAGTATGAGTATTATATCTGATTTAATTACAGAAAAATCAGAGGAAGTTCCATTTATCATTATTACGCATGACTTGGAACTACTATTCAAAACTTGCCATTCTGTTTTAATGATTGGCAGAGAAAATTATAAAAAAATATCTGTAAAAGGAAATGAACAAGTGATTATGGATTTTATGGATAATAAAAAATCTTTGATTAAGGAGGAGAATGATGTTAAATAAGGTTTTTGAGTATGCTGGTTCGCATAAGAAAACAATACATTTAGCGAGTTTTATTATGCTATTAAGTGTCATTATGGGAGTTGTGCCATTTCTATTTGCTTATCAGATTATAAATCCTTTGATTTTAGGACAAAATTTGGAATTCAAAAGGTTAGTTATTTTGCTTGCCGGTATTTTGATATGTTTGGTTTTGCAAGCATTATTAGGTGGTTTGGGTCTTAATATGTCCCATAAGGCAGCATATAACACATTATTTGGACTTAGAACATCTCTACAAAAAAAGATGGAGAATCTTCCCTTAGGAGCTATTGAAGAAAAGGGAACAGGTGCTATTAAAAAGATGTTTGTAGATGATATTGGTAGTTTGGAAGTTCTTTTGGCACACTCATTGCCTGAAGGAATTGCCAATTTAATTGTGCCTGTAATGGTATATATTGCAATGTTTTTCGTTGACTGGAGACTGGCACTTATGTCTTTGGCATCCATTCCACTAAGCATTGTCGCTATGATGATTATGTATTCCGCAGGAATGAAAAAAATGGGACCATATTATATGGCGAGTGGAAAAATGAATAATACCATTATTGAATATGTGAATGGTATGGAAGTAGTAAAAGTGTTTAACAAGCAAGCGGAATCATATCAAAGATTTTCTAAAGATGTTGGAGATTATAGAGATTATGCACTCGCTTGGTATAAGACTGCATGGCCATGGATGGCATTGTATAGTGCCTTGCTCCCATGCACGATTATATTAACATTGCCGCTTGGCGGTTACTTTGCTTACATGGGCTATGTTAGTCTTTCTGATTTGATATTGGTTTTATGCCTATCTTTGAGTATTGGCTTACCACTCTTAAAGGCTTTGGGATTTTTACCAACGATGCCACAGCTTAATTATAAAATATCTGCATTGGAAGATGCTTTAAATATAGAACCATTAAAACAAGGTGAAAACAAGTTTAAAGGTATAGATCAAACTATTTCCTATGACAATGTTACATTTGGTTATCAACTAAGCAAGATGGGAGAGAATGGACAACCTGAAACATACATTAAAAATGTGATTCATAATGTGAGCTTTACAGCAAAAGTTGGAGAAAAGACAGCCATTGTTGGAGAATCAGGCTCAGGTAAAAGCACCTTAGCGAAACTCTTAATTCATTACTATGATGTTTTAGAGGGAAGCATTAGTATTGGAGGACAAAATTTACAGGATATGAGTCTTAAGGCACTGAATAAAGAGATTTCTTATGTGTCTCAAGACCAATATTTATTTAATACTTCACTCTTAGAAAATATTCGTATCGGAAATTTGTCAGCTACGGATGAAGAAGTGATAGAAGCTGCAAAGAAAGCTCAGTGTATGGAATTTTTAGATAAGCTCCCAAATGGTATTTACTCTTTGGCTGGCGAGGCAGGAAAGATGTTATCAGGTGGAGAGAGACAAAGAATATCCCTTGCAAGAGCTATCTTAAAAAATGCACCGATTGTTGTACTTGATGAAGCTACTGCCTATGCAGATCCTGAAAATGAAGAAAAGATGGAAGCTGCGATTGCTGAACTTGTAAAAGGTAAAACATTGATTGTAATTGCTCATAAACTTCCGGCAATTGTAGATGCAGACCAAATATTGGTAATGAATCATGGCCGTTTAGTTGCAAATGGAAAACATAAGGACTTGTTAGAATCATCAGCAGACTACCGTAAATTATGGGATGCGACAATATTTAGTAAGGAATGGAAAATTGATAGAAAGGCAGGTGAAATGAATGTTTGAGCTAATATCAAGAATTTTAAACTTGTCAGGAAAGTATAAAAATAGAATTAAAGGGGCATTTGTTTTTGCCTTTGTTGAATCCATATTAAGTAAAATGCCTATATTTATTGCATTTACCGTTTTGATAGGATTTTATGAAAAAACGAATACCTCCAAAACTTTTCTATATGTAGGAATAGGACTTGTTTTAGTGGTTTTATTACAAGCGGTGGTTCATTTCTTAAGCGATAAATTGCAAAGTGCAGCCGGCTTTCTGATTTTTGCAGACAAAAGGATGGAGCTTGGAAATCACCTTAGAAAACTTCCTATGGGATATTTCACATCAGGAAATTTAGGAAAAATCAATTCTGTTTTAAGTTCAGATATGGCATTCATTGAGGAAGTATCCATGAGTACCATAGCTAATATGATGAGTTATGTGCTTTCAACCGTTGTGCTTACTATATTCATGTTTGTTTTGGACTACAGAATTGGATTGATTGCGGTGTTTGTAATATTGGTTGCAACACTGATTGCAAACGGCATGAATAAGATGTCTTTATCTGAAGCTGTTATCAGGCAAGAGCAAGGAGAGAAGCTAACAGATTCAGTTTTGTCATTTGCAGAAGGAATTAGTGTAATCAAAAGCTATAACCTTTTAGGCGACAATTCAAAGGCTCTTACAGATAGCTTTGCTTCATCAAGAGACACTTCTATAAAGTTTGAAAAGAAGATGACACCTTGGACAAGCGGATTGAACATCATTTATGGTATCGGAATTACATTTATTTTGGCACTTGCTTTGTATCTTCATTTACAAGGAATGTTGAAACTTCCTTATGTGTTAGGACTGATACTATTTGTATTTGACTTATTCAGTCCATTAAAAACTCTTTATGGAGAAGCAAGCAGGCTAACAGTTATGAATGCTGCTTTAGATCGTATTGAAGAAGTATTAAATGAAACAGAACTACAGGATACAGGTAAAAAACATATCTTAAAGGCTAAGTTTGGTGAGCCGGAAATTAGTTTTAATCATGTGAAATTTTCTTATGGAGAAAAAGAGGTTTTGCATGATATGAATTTTGAAATGAAAAAGAATACAATGACAGCTTTAGTTGGACAATCTGGTGGAGGAAAATCTACAGTAGCCAACCTTTTAGCGAGATTTTGGGATGTAGACTCCGGTGAAATTTTGATTAGAGGAGTGAATATAAAGGATGTTTCACTATCTGAATTGATGTCGGAAATTAGTATGGTTTTCCAGAGAGTTTATTTATTCCAAGATACGATTTTTAATAATATTGCCATGGGGAAAGAAAATGCGACGAAAGAAGAAGTTATAGAAGCCGCAAAAAAAGCAAGATGTTATGACTTTATTATGGCACTTCCTGATGGATTTGACACAATGATTGGAGAAGGAGGAGCAACTCTATCCGGTGGTGAAAAACAAAGAATTTCTATTGCTCGCTGCATATTAAAAGATGCTCCTATTGTAATTCTTGACGAGGCAACAGCAAGTGTTGATGTGGACAATGAAAGCTATATACAGGAAGCAATCAGTGAATTGGTAAAAAACAAGACATTGCTTGTGATTGCCCATAGATTAGGCACAATCAAAGAGGCTGATAATATTATTGTAATAAAAGATGGGAATATTGCAGAACAAGGAAATCACAGTGATTTAATGACTTTAGATGGAATCTATAAAAATATGGTACAACTGCAAGAAAAAAATAAAGGACTAAAAATTATATAAAAATTGGTCTAAGAGAGGAGAAGACGATGAAACAAGATATGAAAGAACAATTATTAACAAAAAGACCAATAGACTTGTTATTTCAATTATCTATACCGGCTGTTATCGGAATGATTGTTATCGGCTTATATCCGTTAATGGATGGAATATTTGCTGGAAAAATCATAGGGCAAACAGCAATGACTGCCTGCGGCGTTGCAATGCCACTTACCTTTTTTAACAGCGGTGTTTCAACTTTACTTGGTGTAGGTTCTGCATCTGTACTTTCAAGAGCAATCGGTAAAGGAGATCAAAAAACTGTAGATAAAATAATGGGCAACCTAATCTATTGGGTGATTTTCTTCTCTGTAATTATTACAGTTGGAGGAATACTTCTTGCTCCACATTTCTTGTCTATGGTTGGAGCAACAGGTGAAATCAAAGCCTATGGCATTAGATACCTTAGAGTGATCTTTATAGGCTCTTTGTTTGTAAACTTCACACAGTCCGCAAACATGGTTATGCGTGGTGAAGGACTGATGAAAAAAGCTATGACGATTATGGGACTTGGGGCATTACTGAATATTATTCTTGACCCTATCTTAATGACTGTTATGGGTGAATATGCGATTGAAGGTGCTGCCCTTGCAACCATCACAGCACAATTTGTTCAGGCAGTGGCAACACTACATTATTTCTTGAAAAAGAGTAAAGTTGTTAAAATCCATAAGATAAAGTCTAATCCGGAGATAAAAAAAGAAATGTTTGGGGTAGGATCATCAGCTATGATGATGCAGCTTTTATTTATGATACAACAAACTATGCTTTATAAAATGGCATTTAAGTATGGCGGAGATACCAATGGAATTTTGATGGCGGCATCACTTCGTGTATATGCCTTTTCATTTATTCCTCTTTGGGGAATGAGTCAAGGCTTGCAACCTGTTGTTGGAACAAACTTTGGGGCAAAACAGTATGACAGAGTAAGAGAAGCTATGAAGGTCTTTTCTATTGGCGGTTTAGTTCTTGCAGGAATCTTTTGGGTTCCATCCCTATTGCTGTCAAGTCAGATACTTTCGCTATTTGGTGTAGAAGCAAACATCATTGCACAAGGGGTTGGAAATTTTAGATTGTTCTATTCCGTCTTTATCTTGTATGGAGTAATGGTTATGACTGTTACTTTCTTCCAATCAATCGGAAATGGAAAGAAGGCAGGAATTATTGTCATGCTTAGACAACTCTTCCTGTTTGTCCCTGCCATGATTTTATTACCAATGGCATTTGGAGTAAAAGCAGTTTGGTTTACGCAGCCACTTGTTGATTTCATTATGATTGTTGTTGGAATCTTCATGATGCTTGGAGAACTAAATAAGATGAGCAAAGAAAAAGTACAAGCATAAAATTTCTTATTATGTGCGTGAATACCTGAAATAGCAGAAAGGCTTAATTTATGAGGAATAGTTAGCTATAAAATGGAGGGATAGAAATGGAAAAGTCTATATATTTATTTGAAAGAATAAACCACAATAAAAATAGTCCTTTTTCCTATAAGCTTTATAGCTGTTTATCTTTCCATATGCTTGTCTAAACAATTAAATATAATTAAAGGAAGAACAAGTTTCTTTCGTTTTAGAGGACTTCTTATGCCAAGATGCAGGAGTCCTCCTTTTTTTGCCTGAAAACGCAGACAAAAAAAGAATGGAGGAAACATTATGGCAAGAGAATATTACCTTTATGTCAGAGGAGAAAAGGTAAAAGTCAGTGAGCAGATATACAAAGTCTACTGGCGAGAAAGAGAACACGAGAAGTATTTAGAGCAGGTGGACAGAAAAAACCACTTGCTCTTTTTTTCATCATTGGATCATGACGGACACTTTGTAGATAACATCGCTGATGAAAGCGTTGATGTAGAAAAGATTGTTGAAACACAGATGATGATTGAAACAGTCAGAAATGCTATATCAAGGCTCAATGCTGAAGAAAGGGATATTATTGAACGTTTGTATTTCAATGATGAAACGGTTCGTTCAGTGGCAAAAATCAAAAGTATTACACATCCGGCTTTAATCAAAAGAAGAAACAAAATACTTGAAAAGTTAAAAAAATTCATCGAAGAACTTTAGAACTTCGGTAACCAAAGGGGTCAAATTTTCCTTATGTAAAGTGAAGGGGAGTTTGACCTCCTTTACTTTATTCAATAAGAGAGAAGCCTGCTTATGGCAAATAGGAAAATGTAAAGAAAATAATCCCTTTCAAATATTGATCTTTGACAACTGAATAGACCAAGGTAGGACTTTATCTACTTGTGGAGAATTATGACTTACGCCATGATCTTTCTGCTGAAAGCAATTTCGGTTCTATGAATACTGGGTTAGCCAAGGATACAAGAAAGTGAGCGATAAATAAGAATACATAAAAAACAGAGGTGGCAATCTGTTCGGTGATACAAGTAGTGATAATGATACTTCAATAGTTTAAGCCGGCTCGTCTTAATAAGGGGCGGAGGTGAGATTCCTATGTTGCTGCCAAGCACCTACCAATGTCATAAAACTTAGTAAGAGAAATTATATTTGATTATAGAAAATTTAAAGCGGAGGAGGTGTGTTAGTGGATAATGACTGGAATGGATTGGCTGATTTAATTGCGAATCTGATTACAAAGTACGCTGGAGTTTTAGATTTAGATAATCTTCCAAATCCAACTCCAGTAAAAAATATAGAAGATAAAAATAAATTTGACATAGCAAAAACACAGATTGAGAAAAAGTAATAAAAGTGCTATAATATACTTGATATATAAGTCCAAACCATAATTGGTAAAAATATAAAAATATAAAGATATAGAAAAGGATATTGAGGTTAATGCTATGTCAAAAGAAAAAATAAAAGTATACCTCTATACAAGAGTATCTACATCAATACAGATAGACGGTTATTCTTTAGAGGCACAAAAATCAAGAATGAAGGCTTTTGCTCTCTATAACGATTATGAGATTGTTGGTGAATATGAAGATGCGGGTAAGTCTGGAAAATCTATAGAAGGCAGAGTCCAGTTTACTCGTATGATGGAAGATATAAAATCCGGAAAGGATGGAGTGTCTTTTGTTCTTGTATTTAAATTATCGAGATTTGCAAGAAATGCTGCTGATGTACTTTCGACTTTGCAAATAATGCAAGATTTTGGTGTGAATCTTATTTGTGTTGAAGATGGAATTGATTCATCTAAAGATGCAGGTAAATTGATGATTTCTGTTTTATCAGCAGTGGCTGAAATAGAAAGAGAAAATATTCGTGTCCAAACAATGGAAGGTCGTATTCAAAAGGCAAGAGAGGGTAAATGGAATGGTGGATTTGCTCCGTATGGCTATCAACTGATTGATGGAAAGTTGTTAATAAATGAAGAAGAAGCAATTGCAATAAGAACTATATTTGATCAGTATGTAAACACAAGTATTGGAGCTAATGGTCTTTCTAAGTATTTAGAAAACCATGGTATAAGAAAAATACCAAGACAAAATGGAAAAAATCCATTGTTTGACGCAGGTCTTATAAGAAAAATATTAAAGAATCCTGTGTATAACGGGAAAATAGCATTTGGAAGAAGAACTTTAGAAAAAGTTCATGGTACAAGGAATGAATACAGACAAGTAGAGCAGGACGATTATTTAGTAGCAGAAGGCATTCATGAAGCAATAATCCCAGATGAATTGTGGCAGGCTGCACAAGTTAAGCTGAAAGCACAAGCTAAAAAGTATGAACATGTAAATAAGGGTAAGAACATGAGGACACACTTATTATCAGGAATAGTAAAGTGTCCGATATGTGGTGCTGGAATGTTTGGAAATAAATCCATAAAATATAAAAAAGATGGGACGAAGTATAAAGACTTCTATTACTATGGTTGTAAGCATAGACTTATGAATAGAGGACATAAATGCACCTATAACAAACAAATTAGAGAAGAATTGTTAGATGATGCTGTCGCTGAGGTAATAATCAAGTTAGTTAGCAATCCTAAATTTGCATCTATGATGCAGGAAAAAATCAACATGAAGGTTGATACATCAGCGATTGAAAATGAGATAGATAATTATCAAAAAGAGCTAAGGAAAAGTCATTCCACAAAATTTAAGCTCATTGAGGAAATAGATAATTTAGATGTTGATGATAAGCACTACAAACGAAGGAAACAAGATTTAGATGATAGACTTTATCGTATGTACGATAAAATTGACGAATTAGAATCATTGTTAATTGATGCAAAAGCAAAGAAACAAACTATTGAAGCTGAAAAACTTACTGGCGATAATATATATAAGGTTTTGATTTATTTTGACAAACTTTATAAAGTCATGAACGATGTTGAACGCAGGCAGCTAATAGAAGCACTCATTTCTGAAATTCAAATTTATGAAGAGAAACAGCCTAATGGACAATGGTTAAAATCCATTACTTTTAAGCTACCTATCATTGATGAGGATCTAAATATAAGTTTGGACAATGATGAACAAGTTGAGACTATAGCGTTGATACAAAAGATGTAAATATAGAAATCCTGCATTTTAAGCAGTTTTATAAGCATTTTGTCTTCGATAAAGATGAAGAAGGATACGTCAAAAAGACCCAAAAAAACTACATGGATGTAAGAGTAGTTTTACAACTGGTATGAGGAGACACAAGGAAAAATAAAATAAGATAAAACCCATTTTATACTTTCTACAAGAGTAGCTTAAAAGGCTGCTCTTTTTTTACTAAAAAGTAGGTACATATAAATTTTAAATATTACTAATAATACAAAATCTGATCTCTGAAATCAGAAGTCCAGACTTCCGAAAATCGGAATTCAAGAACTCCGAATAACAGATTTCTAGAAATCCGAAAATCGGAGAGTAACTATAATAATATTAGTAATATTGAGTTAAGAAAGAATAATTTTAGAAAGGGAGTAAGGATTCGTTACATCCTTTTCAAAATATGAAACATTCACAAGCCGACTTTACATATTCGCTTTTATAACATATAATAAAAGCGTAAACGAGAGGAGGCGGACTATGAATACACTTAAAGAATATATCCAAGAAAATTTAGTAATCACCAACAAAGAAGCAGAAGAACTTGGATATACTAGGCATAATCTATCAGAATTAACAAAAATCGGACAATTAGAAAGATTAAGACCAGGTCTATATCAATTAAAAGGAAAAGTAATAGACGATTTTGTTTTAATATCATCAAATAGTAATCGAATTATATTTTCACATCAAACAGCCCTCTATCTCCACGACCTATCAGATAGAACTCCAAATGTATTTCATATATCTGTGCCCCAAGGCTATAATGCAAGCCATATCAAAAAAAGATATGAGGATCTACAAGTTCACTATGTAAAAAAAGACTTATACGAACTAGGAAAGACAGAAATAAAATCACCACAAGGCAACCTTATTCCAGTTTACGATATAGATCGAACAATTTGCGATATCATAATAGACAGAGAAAAAATAGATAAGCAAATTTTTACAGAAGCCATAAAAAGATACTTTAAATCACAAAATAAAAATCTAAGACGACTCATAAAATACAGTAGATTATTTAAAATAGAAAATGAAATTAGAAAATACATGGAGGTATTATCGTGATTAATATCGAGAGTATAAAGGGCAAGATAAGAAGCATGGCAGAGAAGAAAAATCTAAAGTCACAAGAAGTTCTGCAAATATATTTCTTCGAAAGATTTTTAGAAAGGCTATCCAAATCAAATTACAAAAATAATTTTGTAATAAAAGGAGGATTCCTAATATCTTCCTTAATTGGAATTGAAAATAGAACAACTATGGATATGGACACAACCATAAAAGGCATACCCCTAAAAGAAGAAAAAATAAAAGAAATCGTAAATGAAATTATAAATATAGATGTCGATGATGGAATAAGATTTGAAATAAAAGACATTAGTTATATTAGGGAAGAGGACGAGTACGAGAACTTTAGAATATCACTAATAGCAAATGTTGGAAAGACCAAAAACCCGATGAAACTAGACCTAACAACAGGAGATGCAATAACGCCAAGGGAAATAGAATATACTTATCCCTGTATCTTTAGCCAAGAAGATATAAAAATAATGGCATATCCATTAGAAACAATTCTCGCAGAAAAATATGAAACCATAATCAGAAGAAATATAACAACAACACGAATGAGAGACTTTTACGACCTATACACCCTCTACAAATTAAAAAAAGATGAGATAGATTATAAAATTTTAAAAGAAGCAATAGAAAGAACTTCCGACAAAAGAGGAAGTCAGGAGATAATGAAAGACTATGAGGAAATAATCGAGGACATAAAAGAAGATTCATACCAAAGATCCTTGTGGGAAGTATATCTCAGTGAAAATAAGTATATTGGAGATCTGACCTTTGATAAGGTTGTTGATGTAGTGATAACTATTTCAAATAGGGTTAGTGAGATGTAATATTCCAGACACTGTCTGGAAATTTATAGACAAAAAAATATTAGGTAAAAGAGAAGTGGAATTATTTTACTTCTTTTTTATTTTGCATTAAAGGATTTAAAATTAAATAAATTTTATGCCAATTGCTTAGCCTTGTAGATGAGACAAGAGATTTATATAGCTTAAAGACAAGAGAATTTAATAAAATCTTTTGACTTGTAAAAAAACAAAAATTGATAACAAAGTAAAAGAACATAAGCATGTTCGTATTTTGTTTTCTAAACTTTTAAAATCAAAAGAACAAGTAAAGAGTCAAGATAAAGATTAAAAGACCATATTAGAGCAAATAAAAAGCTTTAAGACAGATGAAAAAACTAAGTAAATTAAGAAATATTATAGCGAATGTACAGAGAGATAAAATCGGCCGTCTTTAGGCTGCACTGATTTTTTATTTAATAAAACTATGATATAATATATGAAGGAAAAATTCAATTATATGAATATTAAGGATGATATTATGAAAATAAACTATAATGGATTATGGAAACTTTTGATAGATAAAAATATGAACAAAAAAGATTTGCAGGAGAAGGTTGGTATTGCTCCAGCGACGATAGCAAAGATGGGAAAAGGCGAATTTGTTAGTATGGAAATTTTATACAGAATATGTATTTCTCTAGATACTGATTTTGGGGAACTAATTTCTATTGCGGAGGAGAATAATTGAACAATATAATTAAGAAAAAAGAATTGATTGAAATTGTTGAACAGGCATTGTATAGTGATGAATTAGCGATTTTTGCTGGCGCAGGACTTTCTATAAATGCTGGATACTATAATTGGGAAAAGTTATTAGAAAAACCTGCAAAGGAGTTGGAATTAGATATATCAAAAGAAAAGCATGATTTGATTTCTTTGGCTCAATTTTATTGTAATAAAAAGAAAAGAAGTGCTATTAATGAACTTTTATCAGCTTCATTTCCTTCTAATAAAAAACCTACGGAAAACCATAATATATTATCACAGCTTCCAATTTCTACATATTGGACAACAAATTTTGATACGTTAATTGAAGACGCCTTGAAAGAAAATAATAAAAATGTTTCTGTCAGAAAGGATGATAAGGATTTACAGCTTTCATATAAAAATTATGATGCAGTTGTATATAAAATGCATGGAGATATTCAAAGTCCATCTGATGCAGTAATAACTAGAGATGATTACGAAGAATATGGAATTAATAGTAGAAAATTATTTAGAGATGTTTTAGAAGGAACATTGCTGACAAAGACTTTTTTATTTTTAGGATTCAGTTTTAGTGATCCTAATTTTAATTTTGTACTTAGTAAAATGAGAGTTTTGCTGGAAGATGATAACAGACCACATTATTATATATTAAAAAAAATTGCTGAACCTAATAGGAACAAGTTTGAAGACGAAAAAGAATATAAAAAAGCAATGGACGAATACAAATATGATTTAATTAAACAAAGCCTACAGATTGCTGATTTAGACAGATATGGAATAAAAATATGCTTAATTGATAGTTATGAAGAAATCACGGAGATATTAAAAATCATATTAAATAGGTATAAAAGAAAAACTGTGTTTATTTCTGGAAGTGCAGAAACTTATACTCCATTAGATGCACAAGAAGCTAAGGAGTTTATCAGGAAACTATCTTTTGAACTTGTTAAGAACGGATATAAAGTTGTTAATGGATATGGATTAGGTGTGGGGACTTATGTAATAAATGGAATCACTGAATATTGTTATGATCACAGGGACATTAAAATTGAAGATAGCTTAAAACTGATGCCTTTCCCATTAAGTGCAATAAATAGTGAGCAACTTAGGACAACTTGGGAAAAATATAGAGATGAAATGATTTCTCAATGTGGTATAGCAATTTATATGTTTGGTAATAAACAAAAGGATGGAGAAATTATTAAAGCTGATGGTGTAAAACAAGAATTTAATATTGCTGAATCATATCAATTAGTGAATATACCATTAGCATTTACTGGGTTTATATCTCAGGAATTATATTCTGAAAATAGTGATATGGTTAAAAATATTTTAAATGATGAAGAAATTCAGTATATTACTAAATTTTGTGATATAGACACTAATGTTGATGCAATAATTAAAATAATAAATAGACTTAACAGTAAGGAGGAATGTTAATATGGCAAGAAGAGTATTTTTTAGTTTTCATTATGATGAGGATATCAATAGATCGATGATAGTAAGAAATAGTTGGGTTACTCAAGGCAAAGAAGCTGCAGGTTTTATCGATAAGGCGGAATTTGAAAAAATTAAAAGGAATGGTGAAAATGCTGTTTGCAAATGGATAGATAAGCAACTAGAAGGAACTTCAATTACTATAGTCCTAATTGGTAAAGAAACATTAAACCGTCCATTTGTCCAATATGAAATAAGAAAAAGCATCGAAAGAGGAAATGCAATAATTGGGATTCATATACATAATCTTAGAGATATGATAACTCAAAGGACAACAGTAAAGGGTAATCCACATACTATTATTGGATATTATAATGATGGTACACCTGCGTATTTTGACTATATTTGTGATGATTTGTATGACTATTTGGAAGACAATGGATATTATAATTTGGGAAGTTGGATTGAAAAAGCAGCACTAAAAAAAGGAAAATAACTGTGTAAGTTGATAAAAACATCAACGTGATGGGTTATGAAAAAGAATAAGTGTAACTGAAAAGGAAATGAGCATCTAGAATATATTCATATATAACTTAGTTCGATGAGTGAGAGTAATATTATTCAGGAAAAAAGTAAAGTCAGGACATTATGTTATGATAAAATATAAAAACAAAAAATCTATAATACCACTTTCAAGTTGGATAAAAGAGTAATTGGTTATGGGAAAAACAGCAAGACAATTCAATAAAATATATATTGATTACAAAAAGAAATTTAAAAAGTCAATTCAACAAGTTTTGAAGTTAATGCCATATACTTTTTCAGACGATGATATTGTTAATACATTTAAAGAGTTATATCCACATTTGTGGGATGATTTGAATAAACAGTATAATTTTTGGCATAACAAAAATATGGTTCTACTTAAGTATGGGAAAAAAAGCAGATATAATTTTATAAAACCTTATAATTTTATTTTAGATTGTTCTTTTCATAGTGTGAAAAAACTTAGAAAAGATAAGAATAGAATTATTTTGGGAAAAGATGATATGGAAAATTTAAAGAATGAAATAAAGCAGATATCAAAATCCAAATTTGATAAAAGAAAACAAAAAGTTGACGGCACATTAAGATTTATTCAAGAAATAGAACCACAATATACATCGTTTTTTATAGATAAATATTTTAAAACCTATGACTTGCATCAAAAATTAGAGATAATGAGAGAACTTTCAAAATATAAATCATCAAATATTACGGAGTTTTTTTATAAGGTTAATTCATGTACAAGAAATTTTTCTTTAAAAGAAGAAGCCCAAAACTACATTCAATCTATTGGATTACCATTTATGTTAAGACGTAAGAAAAAAGGAAAGAAAAATTATATTGATAACGAAATTGTAAAAAACAATTCAGGTCCTGAAGTTTTAAAACAGAGACTGTACGTAGATGATTTAGAGAAGGTAAAAAGATTTGATGTTTTTATATCTCATAACTCTAATGACATGAATCAAATAGTTGAATTTTATAAAACCCTAAATACAAAAGGATATGTGGCTTATATAGACTGGGTTAATGATAAATACGATTTGAAACGAGAATGGTGTAATGCTTCAACATCAGAAATTATTAAACTAAGAATACATCAGAGTAAGATTTTTATAATTTTTTTAACAGAATTAACTTTTAAATCACAATGGTGTCCATGGGAACTTGGGTATGCAGACGCTTTGGATAAAAAAATTTATGTTTATAATTCACCAAATTTAAAAAATGAAGATATTCCTATTTTCTATAAAGGTTACACTGAAATAAAAAGTGTTGATGAAATTATTATAGAAAATTATTGAACTAATATAAATTGCGTTAATGTAAGGGAGATGGCTATCTTTCCATCTCCTTATATATGTAGATTCTATAGATCTTTCATATTAGATAAAGCTCACATGTATTAGATTTTGTAAAAAGCACCCTTACATAATTCATTCTAATTTCCGGGACTTTTATAGGATTAACCTCTCCTGGTAGAAAAGATTGGATCAAATGTCTAGCCAAAACTGTACCTTTAGTATCATTGTCTTCTCGTGTTTTCATAAATTGAATATGAGCAGTAGATGGATGACATTTAAATGAAGATACCAAGATTTTTTCATCAGTTTTTTCACTCTTAGTTATATAATCTATTGCCAAATTTAGAGTTGATTTTATAGGATGTATTTTTGTAATTGCCATATTAGTCACCAGAACTTTCTTTTGATTTATTAAGAAGTAGGGAATGGATCTGCCATATTTCTCTTGATAATTTTTCTATCTGTTTATTCATTGATTCGATTTCATTCTTGTAAATAATGCCAGTTGTATTAGTAGCTTTTGCAATCTGGTTTATATTATTCGTAGCATTTGAAAGTAGCCATTGTAGGTTTCTAAATGGTTCTAAATCTACTACATAAATCTCTTTTTCTAATACACATTTCCTAAGAAAGTGGGACATAGTTTTGCAATTAGCAAGTTTCATTTTTTTTACAAAAACTTCTTTTTCTTCATCTGTTAAATATATTTTTAGTTGATTATTTCTTTTTCTATTATCCATAGTTTATCTCCTTATCATAAAATATTGGGGTCTTAGGGTTCTCCCTAACAAGGTAAAATTGATAAAAAAAGAAGCAGTCCATAAAGGTTCTGCTTCATCAATTTTTCGTAAGTGGGTACTCACTTACTGTGCTTGCTATTAAAGTTATAAGCGCTAAGCGTGTTATTTATAGTAAATAAAATTATACCATACTCAGAATATAAATTCAGGGTACTATTGACAAAAGTATAAGAAAATGATAATCTTTATTAAAGAACGAGTGTCGGTCAATAGGTGGTGAGGTTTTGGTAAAGAGAAATGTAAAAGATCCAGAAGAAAGAAAACAGGAGCTTATAAATATAGCATCCAGACTTTTTGAAAAGTATGGGTATGAAAAAGTTTCTGTGCGAGATATTCTCGCAGAAGTTAACGGAGCGCCGGGAATGTTTTATTATTATTTCAAATCAAAAGAAGATATTTTCTTGGCTTGTATGGAAACATATTTTGAAGAAAAATTAAAAAATAAGTTAGGTATCCTTCAAAACAAGGAAATAGATTACGAAGAAAGAATAAAAATTCTAAGAGATCTCATAGTAAAAGATATCGGTCAATTTACAACAAGATATAATTTTTCGAAAGAGAATTCAATTACAGATAACTCTTACAGGCTATGGGAATTAATTCATTACATTGGAAAATTTATAGATGTCTATTCAGAGTTTATAATTGAAGGAATTGAAAATAAAAAAATAGAAAATAATATGGGAATAAACAGGGAAAATGTGAGAAGTTTTGCAGCTTTTATTTTATACGGAGCTGTTGGAACAATATATAATGACTATATTATTAAGGGAGAAAACAAAACAAATTCAAGTGAAGCCTTTGGAATAATAAGCGAACTATTTCAAAGACCTCATTAGAGAAAAATAAAATATAAGTATTTTACAAGGGAAACATCAATGGTGTTTTCCTTGTATTAGTTTTAAGGCAAATGAACGAACTCGTTCGGTAAGGAGGTATGTTTTAGATGAAAAAGAAGAAATCAATCAAAGATATTATTTCCTACAGTGAAATAAAAAAAGGACAACTTGTAGGGGGAATATTATTTGTTAGTCTTGGAATGCTATTAAGTATTTGTCCAATTTTGGTGATATACAAAGTCATAAAATCTCTATTTTTATATGGAAAATTAGAACAAAGTACAATACAGTTCTGCACCTATGGACTTGCAGCAGTGGTATTGTCATATTGCTTAACTTACATTGGCGGTATTTTATGCCATAAGTTTTCATATGTTTTAATAGCTAACTTAAAAAAGAAGATATTATTTCATATTGGGAACCTTCCTTTAGGATTTTTCACTGGGGATAACAAGTCAAAAATAAGGCAAGTATTAGGATCGGATATGAATCAAATTGAGGGATACTTTTCTCATCAATTACCAAATTTAATTTCAACTTTAGCACTAATTTTAGCAATGATAATTGTTATGTTGAAGATAAATTTAATATTAGGTCTTACGACTTTGTTAATTATATTTGTTGGTTTAGGAATTCAGATTGCAATCATGGCAAAGATTATAAAGTCGGGTGGACTTGAGAAGAACTTTGCGATTTTGGATCAAATTAATTCAGCAACTACTGAATACGTTAAAGGTATGCCGGAAGTGAAAATATTTGGAACAGGAGCAAAATCATTTAAAACTTTTTCAAAGTCAGTAGGAGAATATAGAGACTTTACAAGTTCGATGACATCAATGATAAGACCGGGATTTGTTTCATTTAGAATGTTTATTTTATCTGTTGCTACATTCATAGTTCCAGTAGGAATACTTTTAATGTCACAAAATAATAACTTGGATTTTGCTACAGTTTTTATTTTCTATTTGATTCTTGCACCTGCCATTAGCGTACCTGCATTAAAACTTAGAGATTTTGCAGAAGGAATGAATTTACTAAATGAAGTTGTTTTGAGAATCTACGAAATTATAGATCAAAAAGAATTGGCAATTGAAAATATCGAGGAAGAGATAAAAGGTCATGATCTTGAATTCGAGAATGTAAGCTTTTCTTATGGAGATGAAGAGGTTTTAAAGAATATAAGCTTCTGTACTAAACAAGGAGAAGTTACAGCATTAGTTGGCTATTCGGGAGCAGGCAAATCTACCATTGGAACGCTAATACCCAGATTTTACGATCCTTCAGAAGGCTCTATTAAAATTGGTGGAGTTAATATAAAAAATATTCCGATGAACGCCTTAATGGAGAGGATAGCATTCGTTTTTCAAGACAGTGATCTTATCACAGATACAGTCTTCAATAATGTTGCTATGGCAAAGACAGGTTCTACAAAAGAGGATGTCATAAAAGCATGTAAAAAAGCAAGATGTCATGATTTTATTGTAAAACTTCCTGATGGGTATGACACTGTTTTGGGTAAAGGGACTTATTTATCTGGAGGAGAGAAACAACGTATTGCTGTAGCAAGAGCGATTTTAAAGGACGCACCAATATTAGTATTAGACGAGGCAACAAGTTTTGCTGATTCTGAAAATGAATATCTTATGCAGGAAGCTTTGTCTGAATTGGTTAAAGATAAGACAGTTATCATGATTGCTCATAGGTTAAATACCATAGAGAATGCAAATCAAATTTTAGTAATATCTGATGGAAAAATTGCAGAAAGAGGTAAGCATGAAGATTTAATCCTTGCAGATGGAATATATAAGCGACTCTTTGATATTTATAAGAAGACAAATATTTGGCAAATGGATATAGAAGGGAGTGAGAATGAATGATAAGAAATATTACATTAGGAAAGATGAATAATATAAGAAAATCAATTATTTTAAATGTTTTGGCATCTATTTCCAACCTTATACCATTTATTGCTTTGGCGAAAATTGTAGAAACACTATTTTTAAATAGAGGTGTAGATAGTATAGATACGAGCCTTTTATGGAAGTATTTTGGGATAATGGCAGTATTTTTCCTAATAACATTTTTATTGGAAAATTTAGCCACAAAATATACCTATGAACTTGGATACAAGACAAGTGCAGATGGAAGAATAAAGCTTGCAGACCACATAAGAAAGCTGCCAATAGGTTATATTTCAGGGAAAAGCTCAGCAGAGATCTTAGATACATTAATGAATGATTTTTTCAAAGTTGAAACGGCAGTAACGCATCAATTACCTCAATTTTTCAGTGGCATATGTGTAGCGGTTCTTTGCTCAATATTATTTTTGATAATTAATGTAAAAATGGGAATAGCAACACTTATTGGATTGCCGATTTCTGTTCTACTTCTTACACTCATGCAAAACTTTCAGAAAAAAATTTATTTGAAAACAAAGAAAATGAGGATAAAAGAGGAAGAAGATATAAACGAATATTTGGATGCCATTAAGACTCTAAAAGCTTATAACAGCTTAGATGATACATTAACAAAGCTTGAAGAAGATATAGATAACTCAAGAAATGCAAATATTAAGAGTGAGAAAGGGGTTGGTTCATTAACTACTATAGCAAGTATGATTTTAAGAATAGGACTTCCTTTGATGAGTTTAGTCGGTTCCTATTTATTTATAAATGGATCTTTGGAAATTGATACATTTTTAATGTTCTTATTTGTAGGTACAAGGATTTTTGATCCTTTGGAGCTTGCACTTGTAAATTATACAGGTCTACAAATGGCATCAGTTTCAGGAGAGAGAATCATTAACTTACTTAAGGCTAAACCTATGTCAGGAAATTCCGATGTAAACGAAAGCAACAAAATTGAAATCCACGATGTTTCATTTTCTTACAAGGAATCTAAGGTTATCGATAATGTTTCATTAGACATTAATGAAAATGAATTAACTGCTTTTGTTGGTTACTCTGGCTCTGGAAAATCTACACTAATTAAATTAATTTCCAGATTTTATGATCCTAATGAAGGGACAATTAAAATTGGTGGAGTAGATTTGCTAACAGCCGACCCTGATAAATTAATGGATAAATTTTCTGTTGTTTTTCAAGATGTGTATCTTTTTAAAGACACAATTTATAACAATATAAAATTTGGAAATGAAAATGCAACTAAAGATGAAATCATGAATGCTGCAAAAATGGCAGGAGCTTATGACTTTATAGTCAAAAAGGATGATGGATTTGACACTATGATTGGACAAGGAGGAGCGACTCTGTCTGGAGGTGAGAAACAAAGAATATCAATAGCGAGAGCAATATTAAAAAATGCCCCAATAATACTACTTGATGAAGCAACATCTTCGCTTGATCCTGAAAATGAACTTATTATACAGGAAGCCATATCAAATTTAATTAAAAATAAAACAGTTGTGGTTGTAGCCCATAAATTAAGAAGCGTAATGGGAGCTGATAAAATTGTTGTTTTAAACAAAGGAAAGGTAGAGGAAGTTGGGAAGCATGAAGAACTTATTAAAAATGAAGGACTATATAAAGACTTATGGAATTATCAAGAAAAGTCTAAAGAATGGAAGATTGTACAGTAACAATCTATTTTAAAGGAGAAAACGTATGAAAACACAAAAGAAATCATCAAAAAACGCAGTTACAGCCGGTGTTTTAATTGCACTTTACTTTGTAACATATTTAGTAATTGGGGTAATATCAATGCCTGTCCCTGTTTTATTTTTACTAATGCCTATGCTTGTAGCACTACTTGCTGCACCAACCTATCATATGCTTCTTGCAAAGACAAAGTCAGCTACTGCTATTGTAATCGCAGCTATCTTACCAAGTATTTTATTAGTTGCAACTGGACATATTCCAATTGCACCATTAGTGGCAGCGCCTGCCGGAATAATTGCCATGTTCATAGCAAAAGGTGGAAATTATATAGACTTTAAGAAAAATACAATTAGTCATATGTTTTTTTCTCTAAACTTATTTGGAGGATTCTTACCAATTTGGCTTATGAGAGAAGCATTTTTTGAAAGTTTAATAAAAGGTAAATTAGATCAAAGCTTTTGTAACACAGTAAGAGCATGGACACCAATATGGATGTTACCAGTAATGATTATTGGAACATTTATATTCTCTTTGATTGGTTCTTATTTTACAAAGAAAATACTAAATAAAAAGTTGGAATCCGCAGGAGTTTTATAATGGAAAATTCAAAGTTTGTTCTGGGGTCAAAATATGACCTCAGAACAAAACTTATCTTGCTTATAGGTGCGAATATTTTAATTTTTTTAGGGTTTGATTGGATCTATCAAAGCCTTATTTCATTATTATTCCTTGTCATCATTATTAGCGATGGTTATAAAAAATCCGCTATAAGGTATATTTTATTTTTTGTAATAAGTGTAGTATTGGAAAAATCTTTAGCCTATTTTAATATGAATTTTCTTTTGAATTTAATTTTATTTATCTTGGCAATTGGCAGAAAATTTCTGCCATGTATTATCGTGGGTAAATGGATTTTAAATTCAACATCTGTTTCCAGTGCAGTGGCAACTTTACAAAAATTAAAACTTTCAAAAGACTCGCTCATAATGATTTCTGTTATATTTAGATGTTTGCCTACTATTAAAGACGAATGGAGTCATATAAATATGGCGATGAAAACTCGAGGAATTAATTTTAACTTAATCAATTTAACAAGCAGACCAACATTAATTATGGAATATTTTTTTGTGCCATTGTTCGTAAGTGTGATAGAAATTGGGGATGAGCTCTCTCAATCAGCCATTATAAGGGGACTCGATGCTCCTGTTAACAAAATAAGTAGACACCTAATTAAGTTTAGAAAAAATGATATTGGTGTTCTAATTATTATGATTTTAATTTTATCAATAGTAATATTTATGAAAGTATCAGGGTGGGACTTATGATTGAAATTAGAGAATTAAGTTTTAAGTATAAGGGAGGATCTGATTACTCATTAAAAGATATAAATTTGAAAATCAAAAAAGGGGAATGCATTCTTCTGTGTGGTAGGAGCGGTTGCGGAAAGTCGACTCTATTAAAGCTTATGAACGGCATAATACCTGAGTTTTATGATGGGGACATTTCTGGCAGTGTTATGGTCAATGGTATGAATACATTTACCACACCAATTTATAAATTATCTAATAATGTAGGCTCGGTTTTTCAAAATCCTAAAACACAGTTTTATACAACCAATACAACCGATGAAATTGCTTTTGGTTTAGAAAATTACGGAATAGAAAGAGAAGTAATTAACAAAAGGATTGAAGAAGTTGAAAAAGAGCTTCATCTTGAAAACTTGATGAATAAAAATATATTCAATCTTTCTGGAGGAGAAAAGCAGAAGATTGCTATAGCAAGCATTTACGCATTAAACCCTGAGATATTTATTCTTGATGAACCATCTTCAAGCTTAGACATAAAGTCAATGAAAGAACTATCGCTTACAATAAAAAAGCTTAAATCTTTAGGAAAAACTATTATTATTGCAGAACACAGGTTGTGGTATTTAAAAGACATTGTTGATAAAGCAATATACTTAGAGGATGGAAAAATCATCAGAGAATATAGTATGGACGAAATTGAAAATCTAAGTGAAGATGAACGAATGAGAACAGGACTTAGGCATTCTGATTATAAAGCTATTGAAAGATTTGATGATTTTGAAACTTCAAATAAAGGGACTTTATTAGAGCTAAAAGATATAATATTCAAAAGAAATACCAAAATAATTTTGTCCATTGAGGATTTTAATTTTTGCTATGGGAATATTATTGGGATTGTTGGAGAAAATGGAATTGGGAAGTCTACATTAGCAAAAATTATATGTGGCTTATACAAAGAAAATAAAGGTAAAATTTTAAAAGATGATGAGAATTTAAATATAAAAAGTAGGCTAAATGAGAGCCTGCTTATTATGCAGGAAGTGAACTGTCAGTTATTCACGGACACTGTCAAAGATGAAATAGTATTAACATCAAATATTAAAGATGATAATGCTTTAGATACTTGGTTAAAAGATATGGAGTTAAAAAATATCAGTGATAGGAATCCTCACACCTTGTCAGGAGGACAGAAACAGAGAGTAATTATCTTATCAGCTTTACTATCAGACAAGAAAATTCTATTTTTCGATGAACCAACCAGTGGATTGGACTATAGAAATATGAAAATAGTAGCTAAAAACATAAAGAAAGTAAAAGAAGAAGATAAGTTGATTTTAATAATATCCCATGATGTTGAGTTTTTAGAGTCAGTTTGTGATAAAGTGATTGATTTTACTTATTTATGAAAATTCATATATTAGTAAATTAGAAGAGGGACATATGATAAACACGCAAGAAAAACGAGAAGTTATGAATAGTATTTTTTTGAATACTCCATAATATAAACTTTATAATATTTTTTTATTTTTGAGGATTTATGCCTAGTAGCATAAGTCCTCATTTTTTATATTCAATTAATCATTAAAACTCAAAAATACTATAGAAAAATAAAAATTCTGGTTACCAAAGAGGGCAAATTTCACTTTATAAAGTGAGGGGTATTTGTCATCTTTCTATAAGAATCAAAATACTTTGAAGTGTGAATATTCTTAAAATTGATTATGTGAGATTAGCATATTTCAAATTTAATTCACTTATCAAGGTAAAAAAATAACTTACATAGGAGGTAAAATGCAAGTAATAAAGATTTATAGTATGAGAGTTGCTATGTTATGTAGACTTTATGATCTTAAATTAATTAATGATAAGGAATATACAAAAATAAAAAATAGAATAGAAAATGATTATAAAAAGAGAGATAGAAAGTAGTTAATCTTGTGATATAATAACACTGTAGAAAGATACAAAATGGGAAGGAGGTAAAATGAATACTAAAGTAAAATTAATAAAAGCTTCAAATACAGGAGCTAGAAATAGAAATGCACTACATTTAGATTTAAAACGAGTTGCAGCATATTGTCGAGTAAGTACAGATAGTAAAGACCAACTTGAATCATATAAATCGCAAGTTGATTATTACACAAATCTAATAAAAAATAATAAGAACTGGACTTTGGCTGGTATATATGCAGATGAAGCAACCACAGGAACAACTGATAGTAAGAGAGCTGATTTCATGAGACTAATAAGCGATTGTCAAAATGGAGATATAGACATGATAATTACTAAATCTATATCAAGATTTGCCAGAAACACATTAGATACTTTGAAATATGTAAGGCTTCTAAAGGAAAATAATGTTGGTGTAGTATTTGAAGAAGAAAATATAGATACTTTGACAATGGATGGAGAGTTACTATTAACAATATTAAGTTCAGTAGCTCAACAAGAAGTAGAAAATACCTCAGCCCATGTAAAAAAAGGACTGAAAATGAAAATGGAAAAAGGGGAACTTATTGGTTTTCAAGGTTGTATTGGATATGATTATGACCCCACAACAAAAAGTATCTCTATAAATGAAGAAGAAGCCAAAATTGTCAAATACATCTTTAAAAGATATCTAGAGGGCAATGGTGGCTCAGTCATTGGCAGGGAACTAGAAGAACAAGGATATCTCACCCCGAGAGGTAAAACAAAATGGTCTGATACTACAGTGTTAGGAATAATTAAAAATGAAAAGTATATTGGCGATATACTAATGGGAAAGACTTTTACAGTTGATCCCATAACAAAAAGAAGACTAGCAAACTTTGGTGAATCTGATAAATACCACATTGAAAATCATCACGAGCCAATTATATCAAGAGAAGATTTTGAAAAGGCACAAGAGATTAGACTCAGGAGAGCACAAAATAGAAACACCATTGCTAACAAGGATAGGAAGAGAGAAAAACTATCAAGACAATACGCTTTTTCAAGTATGCTTGAATGTGGATTTTGTGGAGAAATACTTTCAAGAAGAACCTGGCACACCAGTTCTATTTACAAAAAAATTAACTGGCAATGTGTAAAATCAACAAAAAAAGGTAAAAAATATTGTCCTCATTCAAAAGGAATACAAGAAGCAGCAATAGAAAAAGCTTTTGTTGAAAGCTATAGGCAATTATGCCATGCAGATTCAACAGTAATAGATGACTTTTTAAAAATTGTAGAAGAAGAAATAAATGATAATACTTTAGTCAAGGATCTGAAAAAGATAGAAAGTCAATTAAATAGAATCATTAGTCAAGAAAGAAAGCTAGTTGATCTTCATTTGGAAGATAGTATAGACGAAGAAGTTTATGCTAAAAAGTATAAAAAACTGACAAAACAAAAAGAAGAATTACTCGATGAAAAGAAAACACTGGAACTAACGATAAAAGATGAAAACTCTATTAAAGAAAGATTAAAGCAATTTAAAAAGGTGTTAGAGAATAGAGAAATTATAGAGGAATTTAATAGAACAGTATTTGAAAGCATAGTTGATAAAGTCGTGGTGGGAAGAATTGACAAAGACGGAACAGTTCATCCTTATGACTTAACATTCTATTTCAAAACAGGAGTTAAAGATAGTCAAGATTCTAATAACTTTAAAGATAAAAGAAAAAATGCCAAAGATAATGATATTAATAAATTGTGTTCCTACAAGAATGACGAGGATAAAAAATTATGTTCCCAATCAAAAGACAACGCATGTGGAGACGGTAGCACTTTTGTCCAAACTCGATGTCGATAAGCATATAAATATTGAAATTGAGCTGGATGAGCTTGATTTGACAAGTGCTGAAAGTAAGGCAACATATGCTCAAATCAAAGAATATGTTTGGAATAAATTTCAATTAAAAGTTCCAACATTATATATTGCACAGATAAAAAGGAAATGTGGAATAGAATTACGAGAACATTACAACAAGTCTAAAAAGGAGAAACAAATTATTCCACAGTGTACACCTGAAAAAGAAGAAGCCATCATGGATGCTTTGAGACACTTCAAAATGATTGAATAGAAAAGAATGACAGCATATGACTTTCTGCATTTATGACATTCCTACTTGGTATAGGAACAGCTATTATTCCTCTCTTACGAGGTATCAATCAGAAAATAGGCTCAATATAAAGATTTATAGGATCCTTTTTATATTTAAAGGAGCGTTGAAATGATTGACAAAAGCAATAAAAAATTTTGGGATAAATTTGCTAAGCTATATGCTCCTTTCATGAAAAAAGACAAAGGAGTATATGATAAAGTATGCGAATACATTCGTCCTCATTTGAATAAAGACATGGAGGTGCTTGAACTCGCTTGTGGATCAGGACAATTATCGTTTAGTCTTTCAAAGCATACGAAAAGTTGGATCGGTACAGATTTTTCCGAACAAATGATTTTCGAGGCTAAAAAGGGGGAATACGAAAATCTTACATTTGAAACAGCCGATGCAACAGCATTATCCTATTCGCATGAAAAATTTGATTGTGTGTTAATTGCTAATGCACTTCATATTATGCCTAAACCGGATGAGGCGATGAAAGAAATATATAGGGTGTTAAAACCTAATGGGACTTTGTTCGCCCCCACTTTTCTATGGAAAGAGGGAAAACAAAGAAAAATGATAAAAAGTTTGATGTCTATTTTAGGATTTAAGATGTATCAAGAATGGGATAAAAAGGAATTTGAAGATTTTATTAAAGAATATGGATTTTCAGTAGTTGAAATGAAATTGGCACATGGGGGTCTTGCACCGATTGGTGTGATGATTGCTCAAAAAGTGGCTTAACAGATTCTATTCTTATGATTTAAAAAATTTCATCAAAATGGTAACCAAAGGCGATAGAAAAACTATCGTCTTTTTCTTATGGGGCTTATAGCACCAGTTCGAACCACCCGTTTTACGGGTGGCACCGACTTCATACAAATAAATATGTAAATCAGTAAAATTTCTAAAAAAACATCTTACAACTATTGTTAGATAAAACTAACTGATGTATAATCAATAATATCATTATTGATAATTCGATTATTGATTATATTATTAAAATTAAAGTTTTGTAAGAATGGAGGAATGGACATGGCAAATAGAAACCATGAACTTGATAAACCAATCATTGAAGCTGCTAAAATAGAGTTTTTGCAAAATGGATTTCAGGCTGCTTCAATAGGCAATATTGCTAAAAGAGCGGGAGTTACAACGGGAGCAATCTATACAAGGTATAAAGGGAAAGATGAACTTTTTTATAGTTTGATAAAAGAATTTTTAGAAGCTATAAGTGTGAAAAGAAAAGAGAACGAATACTCGTATAGGGAATATTGCGTAGATAAAAACTTTGATCATTTCTTGCGTAGCATTCAGAAAGAAACCAAAGGATATGTAGATGTGTTATTTAAATATTACGAGGAGTGCAAACTATTACTTTGCTCAAGTAAAGGCAGTTCTGTAGAAGCAATGTTTCGTGAAATGATGAATAATAAAATTTCCATAACAAAACAATTTATAAGGGAAAATATAGACCCGAATATAAGTGAGATGAAATTAGATTTGGTAGAGCTTTTAATGAATCAACAATTTAGTGCTTTTAAATTAGTGGTTGAAAAAGGATATAGCAAAGAGGAGACAATCGAGTACATAAAAATGCTCGGCGAATTTATTGGGGCGGGTTGGGAAAAGATATTTGATGAAATTATAAATAGGTATTGAATTTATGTACGATAAAGGCGAGAAGGATGAAAATATTTTAGATTTTAAAATAGATTTTTCCTATGAAGGCAAAAAGGAAAAGTCGTTAGATGATGTAATTGGCAACATATCAAAAGGAGATTGCATAGTTCTTTGTGGCGAAAGTGGATGTGGAAAATCAACATTACTTAGGTGCTTAAACCATTTAATACCGGAGTTCTATAATGGAATATTTAATGGCTATATCTTGGTAAATAGCAACAATATAGAAAACAAGAACATTGGAGAAGTTGGAGAATTGATTTCGTCCGTTTTTCAAGATCCAAGAAGTCAATTTTTTACAATGGTAAGCGATACGGAAGTATCTTTTGGACTTGAAAATAAAGGGTTAAGCCATGAAATAATAAAAAGAAGAACAGAAGAAGCTTTTTCAAAATTTGGCTTGGAGTATTTGAAAAACAGGGAAGTATTCAAACTTTCAAGCGGAGAGCGTCAACTAATAGCGATTATGTCTGCTTGGGCAATGGATACGGATATTGTTTTACTTGACGAGCCAACTGCAAACTTAGATTATTTAGCCATAGAAAAACTGAAAAATATCTTATTGCTTCTAAAAGAAGATGGAAAAACTCTAATAATCAGTGAACATAGGCTTTACTATTTGAAAGAGTTGGCTGATGAATATTGGCTAATAAAAAATGGAAGCTTTTATGAAAAGTATGATAAGGACGATTTTAAGATATTTTCTAAGGATGAATTAAATAATTTGTGTTTACGAGTTACGGATTTGAAGCAGATTGAGGTTCAGAAGAAGTGTTCTAATGTTGTCAATGATAAATTAGAGGTAAAAAATATATCCTTTGGATATAAAAAACAACATATTTTAAATGATTTGTCGTTTACAGCTTATTTGGGAGAAGTGACTTGCTTGATTGGCAAAAATGGTTCAGGTAAAACCACCTTAGGAAAATGTATATGTGGACTATTGAAACCACAAAAGGGAAGAGTTTTTCTAAAGGGAAAAGAATTGAGCCATAGGCAGCTATCGCAGGATAGCCTCTTTATTATGCAAGAAGCTGAATTTCAATTTTTTACAAATTCTGTATTATCTGAACTGAAGTACGGTGTAAATCGAAACAAATATGATGAGATAGAAGTTCTACTTAAAAAGTTTGATATGTGGAAATATCGTGATAGACATCCATTTTCTCTTTCAGGTGGGCAAATGCAAAAATTAACATTAATGATGGCGTATCTTTCGGATAAAAGTGTGGTTATTTTAGATGAACCAACCTCAGGAATGGACAAAAAAAGTTTAGATACTGTAGTGGGATTGATAAACGATATGAAAAAGAAAAAAATCGTGATAACAATTAGCCATGACTTAGAATTTATTTCATCAGTTGCGGATAAATGTTTGGAACTTGATGATGGAACGATACAAAGGATTTGTGAAGTAAAAGAGAATAGAGATATTGAAAGCATTAAAAGTATATTTGAAAAAGATTTAGAACATCAACCTCCGACAAAAAGAGAAAAAAATCTTTTAGATTCGAGAACAAATATTTTGTTTTGGCTTCTTTGTATGGTTGCAGTAGGAATCGACAATAAAAGTTTGATTTTTGAATGCAATTTATTAGCTCTCGTTTTTTCTCTTGCAAATAGAAGATATAAGACTTTAGGAATTACTTCTGTCATTATAGGGCTTATTTACGGTCTTGAAATCATATATCCGAATGAAATTACAATATTTACGGCAAATTTGTTTCCTAGATTTATTTTAATATTTCTACTATTTCCTATTATTCTTGGAGGTAGAGGGACAACAAATATGCTTGCGGGACTTAGAAAAATAAGAATGCCTGAGAAGTTATTATTGATTCTTGCAGTTTCTTTCAGGTTTTTCCCGGTGCTAAGGAATGATTTTAAATTACTTAGACAGGTGCTTAGAAATAGAGGAAGTTGCAAGCATAAAAATATAATAAAAGAAAAAATAGAGTATCTTGAGGCTCTGATTGTATCACTCATTTTTCGAGTGGTAAGAATAGGCGAAACTTTATCAGCTTCAGCAGAAACAAGAGGAATTGCTTTAAATCATAAAAAATCTTCTTATGTTACTTTACAGTTCAATTTATGCGATTACATATTGATGATTGGAATGATAGTAATTTTGATGATAAATATTTTATAAAAATAGGAGGACTTAATCATGCAGAAAAACAAATTGAAAGCGAAAGATATCATTACAGTTACTTTATTATCATTGTGTAACATTTTGATATTTTCGATAGGAACATTCATGTATGCAACACCAATTACCATACTCTTAACACCGGTGTTTTACTCATTATTACAGGGTATTGTTTTCTATGTTATCGGAGTGAAAGTGAAAAAAAGAGGAGCGTTTTTTATATATTCCCTTATTCAAGGAGTGATAGCATTCTATCCACCATATATTTTGATGTTTGTAATTTCAGGATTGATAGCAGAGTTTTTATTATATAAAAAAGGTTATGGTAATTTAAAAGTTATTGGAATCAGCTATGTTATTCAGCAAACTTTGGCTTCAATTGGAAGTGTAATTTATCCATATACAATAGCCTTGAATAAAACTATAGGAGCCATGAAAGAAAAGGAGTTAGCTTCAAATATTATAGCGGCAGGCAAAATGATTTCTTCTTGGGGAACGCTGATTTTACTTGCCTTAGTTATAGTTTCAGCAATTGCAGGAGCTTATATAAGTAGCAAGGTCGTAAGGAAACATATTTTAGAAAAAGAAGCTAATGCATAGGGTGAAGTCATGAAAAAAGAGAAAGAACCAAACTTTTTTAAAGAAATGGATTCGTTTATTAAGCCATACAAAAAAAGATATATTTTATCTGTTATGCTAAGTATGCTTTCTGTTCTATGCGAACTGTTATCCTATGCTTTTGTTGGAATTTTAGCGGGATATATCTTCAAAGGATTTCATGGAAACAACATGATATATGTCTTGATTTTCACTATAATCTGCAAAATATCAGGGGTGCTGCTTTCAAATATTTCAACACTTATATCTCATAAAGCAGCATACTTAACGCTAAAGGACTTAAGATATGCAATTTGTGATAAATTTGTTAGATTGCCGATGGGATATTTTGATATGAATCCTAGTGGAACATTAAAAACTATATTGGTAGACAGGGTGGAAGATATAGAAAAAACATTAGCACATCTACTTCCTGAGATGACTGCAAATCTATTGATACCTATTGCCATGATTGTTTGGATACTTGCAGTTAATATTAAGCTTACCGGGATTATATTTCTTTGGGTTATATTTGGACTATCAATCGGAATGCTTATGATGATTGGATATAAGAAAAAATATGAGGGACAAGTACAGGCACAAAAGAATATGAATCAAGCGGTTATAGAGTATGTCAAGGGGATTGAGGTAATTAAAACTTTCAATATGGAAGATAGTTCCTATGCTAAATATAAAAATGCAGTCATACGCCATGCGGAGTATGCTATAAACTGGATGAAAAGCTCACAGATTTATGCGTCTCTTTCCTATAGCATAGCTCCTGTATCTATATTTCCAACAATTGTTGTGGGATTGATATTTTTTAATAATGGGTTTCTTACTGAGCAAAGTTTATTTTTGTTTATGATGATTTCTCTTGGAATATTTAAACCGATTGTTAAAGCATCCGGTTATGTTGACCAATTGGCACAGATGGGAACTGTTGCTAAGGAAATAAAAGGAATCTTAGATTATCCGGAACTTAAGAGAAGTGAGAATTCTAATTTAAAAGAAAAAATGACATACGACATAGCGTTTGAAAATTTACAATTTTCTTATGATGGGACAAAAAATGATGTTGATGATGTGAATTTAACCATTAAAGAAAAAACTATGACTGCAATTATTGGTCCTTCAGGTTCAGGAAAATCAACTCTAATGAAACTTTTAGCCGGATTTTGGGATTTTGAGAAAGGAAAAATAAAAATAGGTGGTATAGGGGTAAAAGACCTTTCAATGAATGACCTGAATACTCTTATCTCCTATGTGGATCAAAATACATTTTTATTTGATGATACTATTTTGGAAAATATTAGAATAGGTAAAAAAGATGCAACGAATGATGAGGTGATAGAAGCTGCTAAAAGAGCCGGTTGCCATGATTTTATTGTAACTTTGCCTGATGGATATGACACCATCGCAGGGGATAGGTTATCCGGCGGAGAAAAGCAAAGAATAGCTATTGCCAGAGCAATTCTAAAAAATGCTCCAATTATCATATTAGATGAAGCAACTGCAAGTACAGATATTGAAAATGAAGAAAAAATTCAAGGAGCGTTACTGGAATTTACTAAAGGAAAAACACTAATTGTTATTACACATAAAATTAAAACTGTCATAAATGCAGATAAGATCATATATATGGAAAATGGGAAAATCATTTGCGATGGAAAACATGAAGAACTTATTAAGTCGTGTTCTGCGTATAAGCATTTATATGAAATAGCAAATTGATTGGAGGTGAGAATATGTTTGAAGCTCTAAAAAGTGTATGGAACTTTAGTAAGAAAAGGCAAGGCAGTTTAGTCAAAATTTTAATTTTATCATTTATAGAAGGCATATTCGTTATGCTGAAAATGATAGCAATAATTTTAGCGGTAAACGCCATGTTTAATAGCAATTTAATGGACAATTATATTTATAAGGTAATGATACTCGGAATTGTATGTATCATCGGCGTATTTGGTTTTGGTTATTTCACACAACTGGGTTCTGTATCCGTTGGATTTGAGATGGCGAAAGATAAAAGGTTATATTTTGGCTCATTATTTAAAAAACTCTATTTAGGGTTCTTTAGCAAAAATTCAGTAGGAAATATAAACTCAACACTGACTACATCTATTTCAACTGTAGAACAAGTTGCACCAATCATTTTAATTCATGTGATAGGTGGAATTTTATCTGCTATATCAATAGTTTTAGGATTTGCTTACTATGAATGGCAAGTTTCCGTTGTAATATTTGCTGGCATATTAACATATTTGTTTGTAGTTAATCATCAAATGAAAATTTCAAGAAGCGAAGCTCCCAAAAGACAATTAGCACAAACAAAATTAACGGAAAGTGCTATTGAATTTATACAGGGAATAAGCGTAATTAAGGCTTTTGGTATGGGGGAAAAAGATGAAAGAGTAAAAAAAGATATAGATGGTAGTTGTGTTAATAATATAAATTTATCCGAAAAATCTATTCCCTCAGGCATAGGTGCCGGTCTTACGATACAGCTGTTTGAAATTATGATTATTAGCTATGCGTTTTTTATGTGGAATAGTGGAGAAATTTCTCCTCAAAAAGCCATTAATTTATTGATTATGAGCTTTGTAATATTCCAATCTGTAAGTCAAGCAGGTTCTATTCTTTCTATGATTGGGCTTTTAGATAGTTCACTAAAGGATATAAGCAGTATGGAAAATGCTGAAGAAATAAAGGTATTATCACCTATTCAAAATATAAAATCCAATGAAATAGAATTTAAAAATGTGAGTTTTTCTTACGGAAAAGGAGAAGTTTTAAAGGGAATATCAGTAGCTATTAAACCGAACACACTTACAGCGATTATCGGACCTTCAGGTTCAGGAAAAACAACGTTTTGCAAGCTTATACCGAGATTTTATGATGTAAGCGAAGGAGAAATTCTGATTGGTGGAGCAAAAATAACAAATATCTCCACCGAAGAATTGATGAAAAATATAAGTATGGTATTTCAAAATGTGTATTTGTTTGAAGATACAATTATGAATAATATTCGTTTGGCAAAGCCAAATGCCAGTGATGAGGATATTATATCCGCTGCAAAAAAAGCACGCTGTCATGACTTTATAAAAAGCTTGCAAAAAGGATACGAAACTAAAATTGGCGAAGCGGGTAGCACTTTATCCGGCGGAGAAAAACAAAGAATAGCGATAGCTAGAGCAATACTCAAAGATGCTCCCATTGTGATTTTAGATGAATTTACCAGTGCTTTAGATGTAGAAAATGAACGCCATATTTTGCAAGCCATCGATAATTTAGTACAGAATAAAACAGTTATTATGATTGCACACAGGTTAGAAACTGTTATGAAAGCAGACAACATCATTGTTTTAGATAAAGGGAAAATAGCACAAGAAGGAACGCATAATGAGCTTATAACTCAAGATGGGATATATAAATCATTCATTTCAATAAGAGAGCGAGCAAATAAATGGAGTTTTAAGTAAATACATCTATTTTGATAAATTGCAAATAATATTGCAACACTTAAATCAAACTAAGTTCGTGCATAAATAAATCAAATGGAGTTTGATATTCTAGACACTTTCTAGGTCTGGTATTAAGCTCCATTAAGTTTTTAATCAGCTCATTAATAGATATTTTAGATAAATCTGTCTTCTTAGGATAATACTCTCTTAACAAACCATTAGAATTTTCGTTACTGCCCCTTTGCCATGCTGAATATGCATCAGCAAAATAAAAATTTATCCCTCGTTTTTCAACATCTTCATAACAAGCAAATTCCTTACCTCTATCAGATGTGAAAGTCTTTAAAGCTTCTAATGGTAAGGATTTAATTAGCTTGTCAATTGCTTTTAGCATAGAGTTTTTACTTCGATCTATCATAGGTAAGGCTATGTAAAATCTAGTTTTTCTTTCTACAAATGTTGCTAGGCAGCCTTTACTTTTACCTCTGGATGAGACAACTGTATCTAGTTCCCAGTTACCAAAAGTATTCCTTTTTTTTAACTTCTTTAGGTCTTTTATTTATTGATTTACCAATGTTAAATCTGCCTCTTGTTTCTTTGGGTTTTCTTGATTTTCCTTTTCTTCTTAGCTTGGAAATATAAAAGTCTATAATTCCTGAATATATCCAATTATATATTGTTTTGAAGCATACTATATCTTTACATGCAGTATTTGCTATTTGCTCAGGAGACCACTTCTTATGAAGTTTTTCAGAAATGGATTTAGTGATATTGTCATCAGTTTTTGGTTTTCTGCCTTTAGATGATGATTTTTTAATCTTATCTTTTTGGGCATAGATAGCTTCATACTCGTTATCACATCTTTTTAATTCTCTAGATATTGTGGGGTGATGAAAACCTAAAATTTTTGCTATTCTTCTATCGGAAAATTAATGATGGGATATTGGCTAATATAATAAAAAATTGTAGGAGAAATTATAAATATTAGTGTTTACGATTGAATAGTATTTGAAATAAAAGACATCTCTTACATAAGAGAAGAAGACGAGTACGAGAACTTTAGAATTTTACTAATGGCAAATGTTAGAATGACCAAAAATCCTATGAAACTTGACCTGACGACAGGAGATGCAATTTAACAGACGCTGTCTGGCAAATTGTAGACAAGAAAAATTAAGTAAAAGAGAAGTAGAATTATTCTACTCTTTTTTTGCTTACATTTAGAATATTTAAAACTAAATAAATTGCATGTAAATTGCTTAGCCTAGTACATAAGACAAAAGCTTTATAGAAATAAGACAGAGAGATTTTGTTAAAACATTTGGACGATTAAAAACAAATATTGATAGCTAAGAAAATGACAAAAATATTAGTATCTGGTCTTCTAAACTCTTAAAATCAAAAGAACAAGTAAAGAGTCAAGATAAGGATGGAAAAAACATATTAGGGCAAATAAAGACTCTATAATATCTGTTGGGGGAGTAACTCTCTAATAGATATTTTTATGGAAAAAAAATTGATAACCTTTTATTATATATAATAAAGCATTAGCTTTAACTCTGTTCAGGTTTTATGAATTAGATTATTGATAAGTAAGGTGAAAAGGACTTGGGAATTAAAAATTTCCGACAAGATTAATACAATTGACAATCCCTATCAATTAACAATATAATTATAATTAACCAAGGATTAAAAAAAGGAGGAATAAATGAAAGGAAATTTTAAAAGAATGTTTGCGCTCTTGATAGCGTTAATTATAAGTATATCTTCTCTGGGAAGTGGTACTTATGCAGAGAGTATGTATTTTCGAGATGAAAACCAAGACGAAATCTATAATCTAAACAAAAATATAACTGAACCAGTCTTAAACCCCGAATACACATACTACATCAATCACAAGGACGAATTTATTTACGGATATATCCCAGAAAAATACATAAATGTAAGGGAGAAAAGCAGTCTTAGAATTAGAAAGAGAAGGTCTTTAGATCAATTAGGGGAAGCAGGGTTTCCCAAAAAATATGATTCAAGAGAAAGAAATATTATAAGCCCTGTAAAAAATCAGTACATGGCTGGAGTTTGTTGGGCCTTCTCATCTCTTTCTACTATTGAAACTCTTTTGCTAAAAGAAGGCAAGGGAGAAATTGATTTTTCTGAAGGCCACATGGCATACAATGCATCTAAGGATGTGGACTTGGAAAGGGGAGGCAACAATCTGGTTGCAATGAGATATTTTTCAAGACTAGCAGGGCCTGTCCAAGAAAAAAATGCTAAAGAATACGAAATCGTAGAGAACAATCCAAGAGCAGGTAGCGGAACTTTTGACAATAGGGCAGTAAATCTCATGGATGATGCCGACAAACAATTGCACGAATTTTATGTGCCAGACATGATAGAGTTAGATTGCAACGTGGATAATATAAAAAAATGTGTCATGGAATACGGCTCTGTTGCGAGTGGCTATTATAATGATGACGGTTTTATTGATGCTTATGGATATGAAAAGACTAACCCTAACGACAAGTATCACAGAGTCAAAATACAAGATTTTGGTAATTTAGGCAAAAGGGCTATAGTCAACCACCAAGTCACAATAGTGGGTTGGGATGATGAAATGAAAATCATCAACAAGAAAAATGAAGAAGCTACGGGAGCTTTTTTAGTAAAAAATTCTTGGGGTAAGAAAAAAATCGGAGAAAAAGAAGATGGATTTATGTGGATATCCTATGACTCCTTTACTAAAGGGAAAAGAGATCCCCTATTCATCTTTCCAAGAATAGAAGATGCTAAAGATAAGTCTACCCACATCTATACCTACTCTGACTACAAGGGCAACAGAACTGAAATTGGAAATGGAACCAATGCCAACGGAGCGATAAACATCTACAAAAGACAGACCAAAGAGCCTGAAAAGCTAACCGATGTGAGGTTTTATAATAGCTCTAATACTCCAGTATGGTATGAGATATATATGACAGAAGATAGTGACAATTTTAAAACTCAAGAGAGAACTTTCAACTATCAGGGAGGAGAAGTTAAAAAGCTCATCATTAAAGACAATTCAAATTGGAAAAAAATAGCAAGTGGAAACTTGAGCCACGCTGGATTTTATACCATAAAAATAAATGACGACATAAGCCTATCTAAGGACAAGTTTGCCCTAAAATTCAGAAGCAACGCAGAGACTATTTCTTGTTACGACTACCAAAACGAGCAAGATGTGTCCTTCCTTTATAATGGACCAGAAAGCGAATCATATTACAACATAGACAAAAACTTCACTCTAGGCGCTTTGACAAAAGAAATAGACATGCCAGCGGTGCAAGTATCTGTCTTAGACAAGTTTGAAAAAGCAAAAGAAAATTATAAGCTTGAAGAAATAAAGCCAATTAAGGTGGAAATAAAAAACATAGGAAGCACAGACATAAGCAAGCTAAACATCAGCCTGGAAGGTGAAGATAAGGCATCTTTTGACATAGTTGAAGGCGAGTGTGCAGATGCCAATCTCATAAAGGGTTCAAGCTTAGAACTCAAGATAAAACCCAAAGAAGGACTAAAAGCAAAAAGCCAAGTGGGCGAAGTTTATGAAGCTTATCTGAGTATTTCGGCAGATAATTTAAAGCCGGTAAAATCTGACAGCTTTAAATTCCAAGTAGAAAAAGATATAGAAGTAAATAAAGAGATTGTTGAATTTGGAGATGAGGATTTAAAAGAATTTATTTTAGACCTTTTAAAAAACAAGAATCATTCCACAAGAAGGGGTAGAGGTCCGTTAAAACCTGATATAGTTTTAGATAACCCCAACTATGAAAAGGATAAAGATATCGAAGACCTATATGACTTTGAAATGAAAATGTTCAAGAAATTCACTTATAGGAGAAAAGGTCTAAAAGACACTAAAGGTTTAGAAAAAATGACTAATCTCACAGAGATAGCCTTGCAAGAAAACAAAATAGAAAGCTTGGATTTCTTAAAAGACTTTAAAAATTTAACGATTTTAAAAGTTAATTCTAATGAAATAGAAGACATAGCCACACTAAAAAACTTAGCAGTATTAAAGACTTTATATATCGATGGAAATAAAATAAAAGACTTTTCACCTATAAAAGACTTGACCTTTTCACAATATAAATTCTCCTTTGGCAAGCAAAATATCGACATCAAACTAAAAGGAAATGCCTTTAGCCTAAACTTAATTGACAAAGAAGGCAGAAGCTATAATCTGGAAGAGGCAAGACTCGGCTCTAGCTTAAACGGAGATTATCAAAACATAATAGAAAAAGGCGACAATGGCATCTACAAATTCATACAAAAGCCAGAAGATACTGTACTAAACATAGGAAAAGCTAATGATACAGGAACTCCAACATGGATAATAAATATAGATGCATCTGCTCTTCCAAAGCATGAAGACGAAAATCCAAACCCAAATGAAGGCGGAGGCAATGAAGAAGAAAAGCCGACTCCACCAAGCCAAAGAACAAGGGTAGATTTTGAAATAGACGACACAATAAAAAATATATCTGTCCTCAAAGAAGCTATTTTGAAAATTTTAAAATCTGGAGAAAAAGACTTTGAATCTGAGGACGGATATGGAGGAAAAATTTCTGCTACGCTTTCTAAAACTTACAAAAAGCCCCAAGCAGAAAATGAAATTTTTCAAGATGAAATGGATCTATTTACTGATCTAAGCATCACAAAAAACATGTACTTGGTGAGCTTAAAAGGACTTGAAAAGGCAACGAACTTAGAGAGCTTGACTCTTTTTGAAAACTCAATAAGAGATCTAAGTCCTATCAAGACTCTAAAAAACTTGAAGACTATAAACATGGACTCAAATTATATAGAAGATATAAGTGCTTTAGAAAATCTATCCAGTCTGCAATCCATAAGTTTTATAAGCAACGAGATTAAAGACATGACTTCCTTGCAAAATCTGAAAAATTTGAAGCTTATTAATCTTGGCAAAAACAAGATTCAAGATTTGAGTCCCTTGAAAAATCTAGGCAAGTTAGAGAATTTGAGCCTATACGACAATGAAATAGAAGACATAAGCACTTTGAAAAATTTGCCGGGTATCACATATCTGAGATTGGAAAACAACAACATAAAAGATGTTTCGGCCCTTGAAGGAAACAAAGTCTTTGCAAACTTTTCCTTTGCAAATAATAGAATTTGTGACTTCTCACCCTTGAAAAATAGAATCAGAGGCTATACCTATGCCAGGGCCACAAACGATCAAAGAATAGAGCTCACCCCAGAAAAAAATCCCTTTACTCTAGTTTTAAAAGACTGCAGCGGCAAGAGATATAACTTGGAAGCAGATTTCATAGAAAAAGTAGGAGAAAACACGTACAAGTACAAGGCTCAAACTAAAAACACAATAGGAGTAAAGGATGATTTTTATAGCAATATAGCAGGAAAATATGCCTGGATTGTGACAATTAATCCTGTAAAGTTAATACAAGCTGACAAGGAAAAACTTGAAAAGGCAATAAAAGATGGTGAAAATAAAATAAATCAACTGCAAAAATTGCTGCCAGAAGAAAAGAAAGACTTTATAGAAAAGATTAAAAAAGCCCAAGCTCCAGCTCAAATTGAAAAAATAAATAAAGAAGCTGCTGACCTTGATAAGACTAGAAAAGAAGAAGCGGCAGCTGATGGTGAAAGAAAAGCAATAGAAGTTAAAAAATTAGCAGATGCTAAAAAAGAAGCAAAATCTAAACTTGCTGCACTTGATAACTTAACTGAAGAAGAAAAAGCTGATATTTTTAAGAAAATAGATGGAGCTACTTCAAAAGCAAATGTAATTGATATAATTACAGAAGCAGAAAGAGAAAATAACAATAAAGCCCCAGAAGAAACTGGAAGAGACCAATATCCATGGGGGCCAACATATAATTACAACCCATTCTGGTCACTACAATTTTATTCACCAGTAATAACTGAAAGCAAGCCAGCTACCGAAACAAAAGTTCCAGTAGAAATAAAGATGGATTCTAAACTTGTTATTGGTTCAAAGACTCTTGTAGTTACAGTAAATGGTGTTCAAAAAGAAGTGGCAATGGATGTAGAACCATTTATTTCAAACAATAGAACCATGCTACCTATTAGATTTGTAGCAGAAGCATTAGGATTTAAGGTAGAATGGGATGATCCAACTAGAACAGTAATCTTAACAGATAAAGACACAGTAGTTAAAATACCAGTGGATACAAATCAAATAATCGTAAATGGTAAAGTATTTGAAAGTGATGTAAAATCAATTCTTAAGAGCAATAGAACAATGCTTCCAATCGCAAACGTTTCAAGAGCATTAGGACTAGTAGATGGCAAAGACATCGTCTGGGACGGAACTACAAAAGAAGTAATAATTAAAAGAAATATTGCAAAATAATCCATTTCTATTTAAAAAGGGCACTTAGGTGCCCTTTTTCTACTTTATAAGATAAATTTTATGCTAATTGTCCACCTTGTTGACAAGACAAAAGATTTGGAGAACCTAAAACAAGGAGATTTTGTTAAAATATTTGGACAAGTAAAAACAAGGATTGATAACAACGGGAAAGAACATAAAAATGTTCGTATTTTGTCCTCTAAGCTCTTAAAAGTAAAAGAACAAGTAAAGAGTCAAGACAAGGATAAAAAGTCCATATTAGGGCAAATAAAAATCTTTAAGACAGACTATAAAGCTAAGTCAAATAAGAAAGACCATAGCAAAGGTGCAGAGAGATAAATATCGGCAGTCTTCGGACTGCCTTTATTTTTTTGCTCATTTTTCAAATCAAATTTATTCAGACTATATATGCATATCCACTTAAACTCATACAAAAACAAGGCTTGTAAAAATTTATTTTAATCACAACAATCACAATTTAAATTGTAATGGTCGCAAGCTAAATTACGAACCTCACTAGGAAGTTTCCCTTTGTATCTTTTGTAATAAATAGAAAATTTGCTATGGGATGCGTATCCAACAGATTGAGCTATTTCCTTTATAGGAAGTTTGGTATTTAAGAGAAGAGTCTCAGCCACGTTCATTCTTTTTCTTTGGGTGTATTCTGTAATGCTTTGACCATATTTTTCTTTGAACAAATTTTTTAATTTTGTTCCGCTCATTCTTGAGATTTTTTCAAGGGTTTCTTGATTTACATTCATGGCGAAATGATCATCCAAGAATCTTGCTACATCTTCAAGTGCTTTATTATCATCAGACTCAATTTTATATTTTTTCCTATTTAAGTAGGTATCTATTACTATACTTATCCATTCATTTGCTTTGGCTTTAAAGAAAAAGTCAGCGGCAGGAGGGTCCATCTTACAATTTAATATTTCCATTGCCACTTTTTCTAAGGATTTTGTAAGAATTATTTGATTCGGTTGAAGTAAAGCTGAATAAAATGATTCTGGATTAATGTTAATAGATGCTAAATGTTTTTCTATTAGTTCTTTTTTAAAACCAATGGAAACAGCAAGATAACAACAATTCTCGTGTAATAAAAAAACAAAATCATCTCTTATATTATCAAAATCAAGAGTGCATAAAGAGTTTGCGGTCAAAGTTTGATAAGGACTAAATCTCTCCCCGTTTGCGCTGACAATGTAGCTTGAATAAATTGAAACATAATCTGCCATGCTATAAGTGCTATTTTGAATTACTTCTTCACTTATATAAAAGTCATGGACATCAATAATAAACCCATCTCCTTCATAAAACCAATATAGACCTTCTGCATAAGTTGAGTCTTCTTTATTCCAACAAAAAGTGTGCCCTGCACTTGAGTACTTCTTATTGTTTTTACATTCATCCACCTTCATATAATCTTTTACAAAATCGTAGTAAGTCATAATGTACCTATCCCTTTTAGACAATATTCCAATTAGCCTTATATTTAACAAGTTATTGCATTACTGATTATAGCAGATGTATACTGTAAAAGCAATGATAACAAATATCATTAAATGAAAATTAATCTAATAGGAATAACAAAGAAAGGAGATATTATTATGAAGATTTATAAAAAACTGTTTGCTTATGTGGAAGATAAAAAATATCTCGGCTTTTTAGCTATATTTTTTTCTGCTATATCTGCTGTACTTACGGTATATGGATTTTATTTAATCTACAAATTTCTGGATAATTTAATAATTAATTCAGATTTATCTGGTGCAGAGAGCTTAGCATTAAAATCTGTCATCACACTAACAAGTGGAGCAATATTTTATTCTGTTTCAGGAACATGTTCTCACATACTAGGTTTTAGGCTTGAAACAAATTTAAGAAAAAGGGGGATAGACGGCTTAGAAAAAGCAAGTTTTAGGTTCTTTGACTTAAATCCATCTGGTCAAATAAGAAAGATCATAGATGACAACGCCGCGCAAACTCATCAGGTTGTAGCTCACATGATTCCCGATAGCTCTCAGGCAATAGTTACACCCGTACTTGTACTAGCACTCGGCTTTATAGTAAGTATAAGAGTTGGCATAACTTTGCTTGCTCTTACCATAATCGGTGGCTTAATTTTAGGTGCAATGATGGGCGAGCAAGAATTTATGAAGATATACCAAGAAGCCTTATCTAAACTAAGTGCTGAAACTGTTGAATACGTAAGAGGAATGCAAGTTGTAAAAATATTTAGAGCAAATGTCGAGTCATTTAAAAGCTTTTACAAGGCGATAAAAGATTATTCAAAGTATGCTTATGATTATTCCCTATCTTGTAAAAAACCTTATGTTTTGTATCAATGGTTATTTTTTGGCTTAATTGCAATTTTAATTATTCCTATAGTTTATTTTATGGGTAGCTTAGGCAGTGCCAAGATAATTTTACTAGAGCTTATCATGACTTTATTTTTATCAGGCGTTCTCTTTGTTTCATTTATGAGAATGATGTGGTACTCCATGTATATTTCTCAAGGCAATTATGCAGTAGATACTTTAGAGGCACTATACGAAGATATGCAAAAAGACAAATTAGTGCATGGCAATGTCAATAATTTTAAAAACTATAATATAGAATTTGAGAATGTTAGCTTTGCTTATAACGATAAAGCTGTCATTGAAAATTTATCTTTTAAATTAGAAGAGGGAAAGTCCTATGCACTTGTCGGTTCATCTGGATCAGGTAAATCAACAGTAGCAAAACTTATATCAGGTTTTTACAATGTTAACGAAGGAAGCATAAAGATAGGCGGAATACCAATAAGTGAATATTCTGACCAAGCCTTAATTAAAGCTATCTCTTTTGTTTTTCAAGATTCAAAATTATTTAAGAAGAGCATTTATGATAATGTTGCTTTAGCTAATAAAGAAGCGACAAAAGATGATGTTATGAGAGCTTTAAAATTAGCAGGATGCGATTTGATATTAGACAAATTCCCAGAAAGAGAAAATACTATCATAGGTTCAAAAGGAGTTTATTTATCCGGTGGAGAAAAACAAAGGATTGCAATTGCTAGAGCAATTTTAAAGGATTCTAAAATTATTATTATGGATGAAGCTTCAGCATCTATTGACCCAGATAACGAGTATGAACTACAAAAAGCTTTTAAAAATCTGATGAAGGATAAAACAGTTATCATGATTGCACACAGGCTATCTACAATTAAAGACCTTGATGAAGTTATTGTAATGGATAGTGGAAAAATTATAGAAAGAGGCTCTGACAAAGAATTAATGTCAAGTGATACAAAGTATAAGAGATTGCAAGAACTCTTTAACAGTGCGAATGAATGGAGGGTTTCAAATGAAGGAGTTTTATAAAAAAAGATTTGCTCTTACAGATAAAGGAGCAGGAAATCTAAGTAAAGCAACACTGGCTTCATTTTTCGTTTATTGTATAAACATGCTTCCTGCCATATTACTAATGATTTTTGCTCAGGAAGTTTTGGAAAATATTGGTAGAAGCAAGGGATTTTATATAGTATTCTCAGCCTTGACCTTGATAGCAATGTATATTTTGCTTTCAGTCGAATACGATAAATTATATAGCACAACCTATCAAGAAAGTGCAGACTTAAGAATAAGAACAGCGGAGAATTTATCAAAACTACCTCTATCATACTTTTCTAAACATGATATTTCAGACCTAGCCCAAACAATCATGGCTGACATTGAAGGAATAGAGCATGCAATGAGCCACGCAATACCAAAAGTGGGCGGTATGGCACTCTTCTTCCCACTAATATCTATCATGATGATAGTGAGCAATGTGAAGATGGGTTTAGCTGTAATTATTCCAACTATATTAAGCTTTATATTTATACCACTATCTAAAAAACATCAGGTTAAGGGACAAAAAAGATATTATGACGTCTTAAGAGAAAACTCAGAAAGCTTTCAAGAAAATATCGAGATGCAAATGGAGATCAAAGCCTATGGCTTATCAGAAGAAATGAAAGAAAAGCTGTATGAAAAAATGGATAAAAGTGAAAAAGTGCACTTAAAGACAGAGATAGGACTTATTTTAATTATGTCACTTTCATCAATTTTTAGCTTTATTTCCCTTGCTGTTGTGATATTTGTTGGCGTAAATCTAATTATTAATAAAGAGATAAGCGCCCTCTACCTTGTAGGATATTTACTAGCGGCTATGAAGATAAAAGACGCTCTTGATGCATCTAAAGAGGGAATGATGGAGATATTTTATTTATCGCCTAAAATTGAAAGACTAAAAGAAATTCAAAATCAAGATTTACAAGAAGGCGAGGACTATAATTTGAAAAAATTTGATATTGATCTAAAAGACGTTGAATTTGCCTACAATAAAGACACAAAAGTTTTAAATGGCGTAAACTTTAAAGCTAAGCAGGGAGAGGTCACTGCTTTAGTTGGAGCAAGTGGCTGCGGCAAAACAACTATCTTGAAACTTATATCAAGACTTTATGATTATGATGAGGGACAAATCTTAATCGATGGCAAAGATATAAAAGAAATATCAACAGAATCACTTTTTGACAAGGTCTCAATAGTTTTCCAAGATGTGGTTCTCTTTAATCAAAGCGTTATGGAAAATATTAGAATCGGAAAGCAAGATGCAAGTGACGAAGAAGTTAAAAGAGCAGCAAAACTTGCAAACTGCACAGATTTTATAGAAAGAATGGATAAGGGTTTCGATACACTTATTGGTGAAAATGGTGCAGAGTTATCAGGCGGGGAAAGACAAAGGTTATCAATAGCCAGAGCCTTCTTAAAAGATGCACCGATATTGATTTTAGATGAGATAGCAGCAAGCCTTGATGTTGACAACGAGAAAAAAATTCAAGAGTCTTTAAATAATTTAATTAAAGATAAAACTGTTGTAATCATTTCACATAGGATGAAATCCATAGAAAATGCAGACAAGATAGTAGTTCTTGAAAACGGAAAAGTAGAAAGCCAAGGCAAACATGGAGAGCTTTTACAAAAATCAAAAGTTTATAGGAATTTAATAGAAAAGACAAAAATGGCAGAAGAGTTTATTTATTAGGAGGACAGAAGCAAAGACTTGCAATAGCATCTGTTATATGCAAGGATTCTCCATTTGTCTATTTCGACGAACCTACAAGTGGTATGGATTATTCCAATATGATAAAAATACGGCAGTCTTCGGACTGCCTTTAACTTTTTTCTTAGTTTAACGCAGCAAATCATATAATTGAAAGGAATCAGTGCTACATGTTATAATTAAAGCGAGAACTAATATCATCTAATGGAAAGAAGGTGTTTAATTGTGACTTTATACAAATGTATCTTAATAGGTCTTTTTGGTTCATTTTTGATGTTTTTGGGAGACATGACCCTATATTATGATCCAAAGGATTATGATGGCAAGGACACTATAAATATAATATTGGAATAATGAAAAATGTTAGCACAAAAAGATTATACCTTGGTGGTCTTTTAGGGCCAATATCTGCCTTTATATATTGTATTGGATTTTTCCATATTGTTTTAGCCATACAGTAAAAGTATTTAAATCTTGGATGGTTTGTATTTTTAATAAAAACTTTTGGAATCATACTTGGTGGAGCTTATCACATTTTACACCTATATTTCTTTTGATTCTCACTCCTCTTGCTGAGAGATTGCCAAAGGGACTACATATGATCATTCGCGGAGGCTGGTTTAACTTAATATATTTTATTTACTACCTAACCTTATTAATGCAATGTACTAATATGAATTAATAAAATGAATTATTTACAGGAGAAAATTTATGAAACAAGAAAATTTTATTGATGACAAGAAAATAAAAGCTGACTACAAAAACTGGGTTCCTGAAAGCTTGCTAAAGAAATTAATATTTGCAAGTCTTGCAGCTTTTATCCTAGGCCAAGGGAGGAGATTACTGTGATTACTTCATTGTGGGAGATAAAGAGTAATAGATAAATTTTTTATTAGAGAGGATATTTTTACTTGCTTTCGAAAAAAATTAAATAATGGGGAATTAAATGAAATTTATTAGCTACGGAAATAGAAATAAGAAGTCAATATTATTTATTCATGGACTTGCCTCTACTGCAGACCAATGTTTCAAACCCCTTCTGCCTTATTTGCAAGATTATTTTGTAATTTTCTGCCAATTGGACGGACATTATGGTACTAACCCAAAAGATTTAACTTCAATGGAGGAAACCATAGATTCCATAGAAAGTTACATATTAAATGAAATGGGCGGGAGTGTCTATGGCATATGCGGTTTTTCTATGGGAGCAACTATAGCTGTTGAATTAATTGGAAGAGGAAACATTTCTACATCGAGAGTCCTCTTAGATGGGGCGATTACTGCCGAGTTGGGCTTGATGGCAAGACCTTTTACCTGTGCTTTTATCATTGGTACAAGTAGGATCAAAAACAAAAAGCCAATACCTAAATTTTTATTAGATAAGATTATGGGCAAGGATAATCTAAGCGTAATAGAAATGGCCTATCCGCAAATTTCAAAAACCACTATTAAAAATGCCTGCAAGTTTATCTATCATTATAAGCCTCCAAAAAATTTAACTAAGTTTTCAAATCCAGTACTATTTTGGAGGGGGAGCGAAGAGCCAATCCCTTCGAAAAGTGAAAAAATATTAAGAGAGTATCTTCCACAAATGGAAACAGAAGTATTTGAAGGAATGGGCCACGGACAATTTCTCCACGAACATCCCAAAGAATATGCTGAGAAATTAAAGTTATTTTTGGAAAATAAATAAGGAGAATATTATGGATATAACAAGAGCAATATTAGATGGAATTGCAATGGCTGCAATCTTTAACGGTGCAGTGGCAGCTTTTGTACTGATTAACCCGAGATTTTTCTTCGATTCCTATCCAAAAGAAATACAAAATTCGGCTCCAGAAAAGATGACAAAAGAAGAGAAAAGAATAAATTTAATACTTACGATTATAATTTCAGGAATCGTATTTATATATGGAGTGACCTCTCTTTTACATACGGGAATAAGAGGACTTAGAGATCTTTTCTGGATGAGCTATATTCAGTGGATAATATTAAATTTTGGAGATTTCCTTCTATTGGACCTACTTTTGTTCCAAGGAAAGTACAAGGACAAGATAGTCATACCAGGCACAGAAGGACATGAGGACTACGAATTTGGAAATTGGATGAAACATTTGGCCATTAAGGAACATTTTATCTTGATGCCATTTTTACTAATTCCAATCGTATCCATAGTAGAAGCGTGGCTAGTGATTCTACTTGGATTATAAAACAAAAGAAAGGAGGGAATACAAGAAGCGGCAATAGAAAAAGCATTTGTTGAAATCTATAGGCAATTATGCCATGCAGATTCAACAATAATAGATGACTTTTTAAAAATTGTTGAAGAAGAAATAAATGATGAATCTTTAGTCAAAGATTTAAAAAGGTGATAGAAAACAGAGAAATTATAGAGGAATTTAATAGAACAGTATTTGAAAGCATAGTTGATAAAGTCGTGGTGGGTAGAATTGACAAAGACGGAACAGTCCATCCATATGACCTGACATTCTACTTCAAAACAGGAGTTAAAGATAGTCAAAATTCTAATAATTTCAAAGATAAAAGAAAAAATGCCAAAGACAATGACATTAATAAATTGTGCTCCTACAAGAATGACGAGGATAAAGAAATATGTTTCCAAGCAAAAGACAATGCATGTGGAGAGCATAGCATTGTTGTCAAGAAAATAAAATTAAGTAAAATCAAATTAACAGGCTTTTAGTATCTTTAGAAGAAATCTTAAAGACCATTTTTCCATTTAAAAGATACCTTGTTGGAACAGTTTGAGCGTAGATTATAACAGAGTCTGTAGACACTGTGAATATTTTAGGTGGAATGAACAGAATGGATCAGACTAATTATCAGGATATTATGAAAATCATATTATAATTAAATTGAGATAAGGAATTTTATATGAATACAAAATAAATCTGAAATAATCTATAGAATAATTTCAAATCTAATGAGTAGGAATCTATGTAGGATTAAGATCGACAGATCTTGATAGATAAAAAACAGTTAAACAGTTTAACTGCACAAATATCTGCTTTAAATAGACTTGCATCTTAATATTTCAATTGGAAGCTTATATATACTCATATTACTATTGCATTAGAAAAATATTTAATTGGTACTTAGATGGTAAAAGCATCATAAGCATTGTCAAAGAACTTGAAAAAGAAAATTATTAGCTTGCAAATGACAAGTGTGGAGCAAATATCGAGAGGAAGAAGGTATTAAAAAAATTCAAGAAGGAAAATCAGCTAGGAGAAATCTTTATGATGATAATCTTAGAAAGAGTAGAGAATATAGTTTACAAAATAAAGTTAGGGATAATGCACAGCGATAATACATTTTTATAGATATAAATAAGTTGAGATGGTGAAAAGGAAACAATAAAAATTATTTTAAGAGATAAAGGAAAAACACATTGACAACTTTCTATATGATTTGTATAATTTTATATGAAAAGACCAAGGAGGTTTACATGAAGAATAAATATATAGAGACATCAAAAAAATTAAAAGTTTTAAGTGATCCAAAACGATTAGAAATTATAGATATGTTATCTTGCAATGAACTTTGTGCTTGTGAGATATTAGAGAAATTCGATATAACACAACCAACACTGTCTAATGATATGAAAAGATTAGAGGATGCAAATCTAGTTATCAGCAGAAGAGAAGGAAAAAACATATATTACATTGCCAATAAGAAGATTCTGAAGGAGATGCAATCCGACTTAAAGGAAATATTTGATAGCGGAGAGGAATGTATTTGTCACATTTGGAATAAGTAAATTTTTTTCGCTATACATAGAAACATTTGAATGTATCTATGCTAAAAGAGTTAGAAGAACTATGGAAAAAATAAGAATAGAGGTAGAAGAACTATGGAAAAAAATAAGAATAAAGGGATTAATGTATTTCAAAAATATCTAACTTTATGGGTATTATTTTGCATGATTGTAGGGGTACTTATAGGAAAATATATACCTATAATCCCATCTGCTTTAGGTAAGGTGCAAATTGCAGGTATATCTGTGCCGATAGCAATATTAATTTGGATTATGATTTATCTAATGATGATGAAAGTAGATTTTCAAAGTATTAAAAGGGTTAGAGAGAATCCAAAGGGCTTATTTGTAACATGGGCTGTTAATTGGCTAATAAAACCATTTACTATGTTTGGAATATCTTATTTGTTTTTCTTTATTATATTTAAAAATATCATTCCTAATGATTTGGCCAATGATTATTTAGCAGGGGCTGTTTTGCTCGGAGCTGCGCCATGCACTGCTATGGTTTTTGTGTGGTCGACTCTCACAAAGGGTGACCCTGCTTACACTGTGGTTCAAGTAGCCACAAATGATTTAATCATTTTACTTGCTTTTGTTCCTATAGTGAAGTTTTTATTAGGTGTATCTAATGTTGTAGTACCATATAGCACATTATTTGTTAGTGTGTTTCTATTTGTTGCTATTCCATTATTAGGGGGTGCCATCACAAGGAAAATAGTAGTTGATAAAAGAGGAAAGGATTATTTTGAAAAACAATTTTTAAGTAAATTTGATGGGCTTACAACACTTGGACTGCTGTTGACTCTAATAATTATATTTTCTTCACAAGCAAATGTAATTTTAGAAAACCCATTTCATATTTTATTGATAGCTATTCCTCTTATCCTTCAAACATTTCTAATTTTTGCCATAGCCTATGGCTTAAGCAAAAAAGCAGGTTTACCTTTTGAAATAGCAGCACCAGCAGGCATGATTGGAGCTTCAAACTTCTTTGAATTAGCTGTAGCTGTTGCAATAGCAATATTTGGGATAGGTTCACCAGTTGCATTAGCTTGCACTGTAGGTGTTCTTACTGAAGTACCAGTTATGTTATTCTTAGTAAATATTGCTAATAATACAAAAGGCTGGTTTTTAGAAAATAAATAATCTAAAGTTTACGGAGGTTAGAGATGTGGAGTTTTATTCAAGATCAAATTCTAGGTATGAAATGGCTTAATGAATTGATAGGGGGAGTATTAACAAATCTTGGCCTTGATATGACTTCAAAACTTGGAGGAAGCTTGCAATTTTTCATCTATGATGTTATAAAAATTACAATATTACTTTGCGTGTTGATTTTTATAATTTCTTATATACAAAGCTATTTCCCACCTGAAAGAAGTAAAAAAATTCTGGGACGTTTTGATGGATTAGGGGCAAATATCATATCTGCTTTACTAGGGACTGTAACACCTTTTTGTTCATGCTCTTCAATCCCAATATTCATGGGCTTTACAAGTGCCGGCTTGCCTATTGGAGTGAGTTTTTCATTTTTAATATCTTCTCCAATGGTTGATTTGGGTAGCCTTATTTTACTTATGAGTATCTTTGGAGCCAAAATAGCTCTAGCATATGTAGTCTTCGGGCTAATTATTGCTGTAACTGGTGGTAGCTTCATTGAAAGAATGCATATGGAAAGGTATGTAGAAGATTTTATAAAAAATGCAAGTCAAGTTGATATTAGTTCTCCAAGCTTAACAGTAAAAGACAGGATTGATTTTTCTAAAACCCAAGTTAGTGATACTTTCAAAAAAGTTTTCCCATATATTTTAGTAGGCGTGGGCATAGGGTCATTGATACACAATTGGATTCCTCAAACTTGGGTAGAAAGTATCTTAGGCAGCAAGAATCCATTTGGAGTTGTTTTGGCAACTATCGTCGGAGTACCAATGTATGCTGATATTTTTGGAACTATACCAATAGCAGAAGCCCTATTGTCAAAAGGAGCTCAACTTGGAACTATCCTATCTTTTATGATGGCAGTAACAACACTAAGCCTACCATCATTGATTATGTTAAAAAAAGCAGTTAAACCTAAGCTTTTATTTCTATTCATAGGAATTTGTACTTTTGGGATAATTGCTGTAGGATACTTATTTAACATTTTTAGCCCTATTTTAATTTAATGGGGAACTTAAAATGAAATTATTAAGTAGAAAACAAAAAATATATGCTCTTGTGAAAACAATAGGTATGGATTAAGGAGGAAAAAATGAGATTATTTGGTAAGAAAGAAAAAAGAGAGAACGATTGTACTTGTGGAGGCAATTGCCAACCTGTTAATAATAAGGAAGTTAAAGAAACAAGTTGTTGTGATGTAAATTACTCGTCAGAGAATATAGAAAAAGCAGAAGAAAAGAAAAAAGAGAAGGGGATAAAGATACTAGGTTCTGGTTGCTCGAAATGCCTTGCTTTAGAAAAATCAGCCAGGGAAGCCCTCGCTGAACTTAATGTTGAAGAAAATATAGACCATATTACAGATTTTTCTCAAATCGCAAGTTATGGAGTTATGTCTACTCCGGCATTAGTTGTAAAGGGCAAAGTTGTATCCTATGGCAAAGTTTTAAACAAGGATGAAGTGAAAGAATTATTAAAACAGAATGGTATAAATTAAAATGAGAAAAGCAAAAGTTGCATTTATATGTGTGCATAATAGCTGTAGGAGCCAAATTGCAGAAGCCCTAGGGAAAAAATATGCTTCAGATGTCTTTGACTCCTATTCAGCTGGAAGGCAAATAAAAAACCAGATAAATCAAGATGCTGTCAGATTAATGAAAGATATATACAATATTGATATGGAGAAGACTCAATATTCAAAGCTTATTTCTGACCTGCCAGATATTGATATATCAATTACTATGGGATGTGATGTAGTTTGCCCAATTGTAGATAATCAATATACAGAGGACTGGAACTTAGAAGATCCAACAGGTCAAGATGATGAGTTTTTTAGGAAAATTATATCTAAAATAGAAAAAAATATTAAGGATTTAAGCCTTAGAATTAAGAAAAAAGAAATTAATTTGAATGAAAAATAGAAGTTGAATTTAGAATAAACCTATAATTATTTCTTAAAAGCTATAATTCCTATCTGCTAGAGATTTATATTCGAATGCCGGTAGTAAGATATAGATTTTTTATATATTTTAAATTATTAAATTAATTTAGGCAAAATAGGCTAAACTTATAAAGTCTTCCAAGGATGTTTTATTGTTCAATAATATCTTCTTTACGCACAATTTTAAAGTCTGTTTGCTTTGGTAAGCCATTTTTTCTTAAGACCCATTTGAATTTTCGTTAAAATGAAAAGCATAGAATGTTTTTAGAAGTTTCTCAAAAGGGAGTAGAGAAGAAAGACAACTTCTTTTAATTCACGATCCATTTCATGAAGGCATAAATTTCTTCAAAACGACACCCAGCTTTATATACATCTGCTTCCTCATTAGAAGATGTATTATCTAAAAAATAAAGTTTTATAGCCATTGGGTGAGGTTAAATAATTAACTTGTGATAAAATAATCTTAATATCTTCTGGATGACTGATGCCCAAACCTCTAGTTGATCGTATTCCAATTTCTTCTTCATATGTTATAACAGAACGATCTATTCATTTAAGGTTCTGCAGAAATAAAATTTGTAAGCATGGAAACTATAAAGATATTTAGAGTGGTTTATAATAAAGTAATGAATGGACATATTCCCACATACAAGGCTTCCCTAAAATATTAAAAGTTATTCCTACTGATCACTCAAGCCACGTGGAGAGCATAGCATTGTTGTCAAGAAAATAAAATTAAGTAAAATCAAATTAACAGGCTCTTAGGATTTTAAAAGAAATCTTAAAAGCCATTTTTATTAAAAAAACCAAAAATATAGAAAAGATTAATGTAAGATAAATTTTAAAATTTTTATCAAATATCATACTTTTGGGTGATGTGGAAATTTTTAAAAATTAATATAATAAAAATAGAAAGTAATAGCTGTTCATTTGACAATATCAAAGGTCAAACCATTTTCTTAAAAGAAAAGTAGTGCAAACTTTTATATTGTGTTTGAAATTAAAAAAATAGTTATTCTTTCAAGATAGCTAAGCTTCTAAAAATAAAATTAGAAGAACATTACATATAAAACATTTTTTCAATATTAATAATTTAACGGAGGATATTATGGGATTTATTAAAGCATTTGCAGGGAGTTTAAGTGGCACTTTTGCAGACCAATGGTTAGATTTTTATGGACCAGGCTCACTTGAATCAGGAACTTTAGGAATATTTTCGGCAAAAGCCCAGGGGCAAAACAATGGTCGTGGAGAAAATTCCAAGGGCAACAACAACATAATCACAAATGGTAGCAAGATAATTGTTCCTGAAGGAACAGCTCTAATCACTATAGAAGATGGTTTGATTACAGGAATTATCAATGAACCTGGTGGCTTTATATTTTCATCAGATGATATAAATTCACAAAGTATTTTCGCTGGTGATGGTCCAAATGCATCACTAATCAAGTCAACTTGGGAAAAGTTTAAATTTGGCGGCCAAGCTGGATCAGAGCAATTGGCCTTTTATGTTAACCTCAAGGAAATACCAAAAAATAGGTTTGGAACACAAAGTGAAATATATTGGGACGATGCTTTCTTTGGTACACAAGTTGGGGCAGTCACAAGAGGAACCTATACCTTAAAGATTGTAGATCCTTTACTATTTGTAAAAAACTTTGTTCCACAAAAATATTTGGTCGCAAATGCTCCAGCCTTTGACTTTCAAGATATGGATAACGAGGCAGCAGAAGAACTATTTAACGAAGTTGTTTCATCACTTTCTTGCGCCTTCTCAAACTATACAAACGATCCAAGCAAGGGTAATCGTATGAATAAGATTCAGGCAGATCAAATAGGTTTTGCTAAGTCTTTATCAAGTGCTGTAGAAGAAGGATACCAATGGAGATCTACTAGGGGTCTTGAAATAGAAAAAACTGCAATTCTTGCAATAGAATATGACGAAGACACTAAAGCTCTTATGTCAGATGTTAAAAAGGCAGATGCACTTTCTGGATCTCGTGGAAATTCATTCTTCCAACAAGCGGTAGCAAGAGGAATGCAGTCTGCTGGTGAAAATGGCGGTGGTGCAAACATGGCCTTTATGGGAATGGGAATGAATGCAGCAGGAAATATGATGGGTGGAGTTCAACAACCAAATGTAGGAAACTCCTACCAACCTAATTTTGGCGGCGGTCAGATAAACCAAAACCAAGGATACCAAAACCAAGAACAAAACCAACCACCAGAAGATCCAACAGAAAAACTAATAAAGATGAAGAAACTTCTCGACGCAGAAGTGATAACCCAAGAAGAATTTGACAAGATGAAGAGAGAATTACTAGGACTATAGGTGATCTTATGAAGGACGATGTAAAAATAATAGATATGACAAGCGGCTTAAAGGATGGTCAGATCAAATGTCCTAAGTGTGGCTCAACAGACATAGAGACCAACACCAAGACCGGTAAGCTCAGATGTAATTTCTGTAGAACTGAATTCGAACCAGAGCTCGCACCAGAAGATCAAGACATAAGTACATTGGAAGGAACTACCATGGGAAGTGGAGCAGCAGACATAGACGAAGCAGCGGAAAGTATGGTGACAGTTAAATGCGAAAGCTGTGGCGCAGAAGTAGTCATAGACACCAACACCACCACCCAAGCAAGATGTCACTGGTGCCGCAATACACTATCTATCAACAATATCATACCGAATGGAGCAGTGCCAGATGTCATACTTCCATTTAGCGTTACAAGGAGCGACGCAAGGGAAGAGATAGAAAAATTCGTCAAAGAGAGAAAATTTTTCGCCCATCCTAAATTTACAAGGGAGTTTACCACAGAGAATATCTGTGGAGTCTACCTTCCATACATGCTTGTAGATGTTAACGCCCACATGCACCTGTGGGGCGAAGGTCAAATAGAAACAGACAGTTACGAAGTCGGCACAGGGGACGACAAACATACAGAGTACGATGCAGATAGCTACAAAATCGAAAGGGATTTCGATATATTTATAGATGATCTATCCATAGAATCATCCAGCGACAAATTGGATTACACAGCCAAGGACAAAACTACAAACATCATAAACGCCATCATGCCCTTTGATACAGAAAACTCTGTGAAGTTCAACGCCAACTACATGAAGGGCTACACATCAGAGAAGAGAGATAGCAATATCGATTTTCTAAGAGAAGCAGTCTTTGCACAAAGCTCCGATGTAGCAAGACTTGCGGCAAAGGATACTGTGGAAAAATACGACAGAGGCGTAAGATGGGAGGACGAAGACTACAAAGTAAAAGGAGATTCCTGGAAGGCAGCCTACCTACCAGTGTGGCTCTACAGCTACATGGAAAAGAAAAATGGCAAGAACCTCCTTCATTACGTGGCAGTAAACGCAAGGACCAAGGAAACCATGGGCAGCGTGCCTATAAACTTTACGAAACTATTCTTCGTATCAGTGTTGGTGGAAATCTTAGGCGGACTAGCAGCATTTGTCTTGAATCTAGTGGCTGAAATGAGTATGTTTGACGATACACAATTCCAAGACTCAAGACAGTTCTTCTGGATACTACTAGTATCAGGATTCGTCTTCTTCTTCACAATCTACGCAAGGTATAGAAACTCAGACGAAAGACACCACTACGAAGTAGAAACCAAGCACGAAATAAGTAACCTAGTTTGTGAAGATAAACTTGTAAAAAATCTAAAAGGACTTGAAGAATCTTATATCAAAGGCGAAAACTCAAGTGAATTAAAGGGCAATAGGTTAGATCTAACCAAGGACAAATACCTTAAAAAAGCAAAAGAAAAGGGAATCTTAGACCAAGTCGAAGAAAATAAAAAGAGGCTAAAGGAGACTTTTGAAAATAAGAAGGTAAAGTAAACTGATTAGGAAGTGAAAGGAGATAATTGTGGGACTATTCGGTAAAAAAGAAAAAATAGAAATAACTGATCACTTTCATAATTAATACTCCTAGAAAAGCTGGGAAGGACAAAGGCACTCCAAATTTGGGGTGCTTTTGTATTTATTTTTCAAATCTCATACTTTCGGGTGATGTGGAAAAGAAAAAAGTAGAAGAATAGAATAATTTAAAAAACGCAAAAAATTTTAAAAGTTTGCAAAAAAACATAAAAAATTTATAAATTTTTACAAAATATCATCCTTTCGGGTGATGTGGAAAAGAAAATAATTTTATAAGATAAAGGTAGAAAGATAAGAATCCATTTCCATACAAGATAAGGAGGAGAATTATGAAAAAGAAACGAGAAAGACCCATGGCAATGCTACTAGCAATTATGATGATCTTTATGAACTTCATCATAACGCCTGTTAAGGCAGCGCCGGGAGATGTTGCGATTAATGAAGCAAACTTCCCAGATGAAAATTTTAGGAAATATGTAAAGACAAAAGATAAGGACAATAACGGCATCTTGTCAAAATCAGAGCTTGATGCAGTGACTATAATTAATTTAGATCGTGAACCAATGACAAATCTTAAAGGGATTGAACACTTTACTAAATTGAAAGAGCTTTATTGCATTGAAAACAAATTGAAAGAACTATATGTCAAAAGTAATACAAAACTGACAAATCTTGAATGTAACAAAAACAAATTGAAGACTTTAGACCTAAGTAAAAACACAGAATTAACATACATTAACTGTTCAGAAAACCAATTGACTGCATTAGACTTAAGTAAGAACACAAACTTAAAATTTTTTGACTGTCACGATAACCAATTGACTAATTTAGACTTGAAGAATAACACAAACTTAGAAACTTTTTACTGTTTCCGAAACCAATTGACTACTTTAGACTTGACGAATAAAACAAATTTAAAAACTTTTTACTGTAGCCAAAACCAATTGACTAATTTAGTCTTGACGAATACCACAAACTTAGAAGATCTTTCTTGTTGGAATAACCAATTGAAGACTTTAAACTTAAGTCAGAACACAAACTTAAAAACTCTTAACTGTGAAGAAAACAAATTGACTGCTTTAGACTTAAGTAATAATACACAATTAACAAAAATTAATTGTAAAGACAACCAATTAGCAGCCTTAGACTTAGGTAATAATACACAATTAAAAACTCTTGCCTGTGACATAAACAAATTGACTGCTTTAGACCTAAGTAAAAACACAGAATTAACAGACATTAACTGTGACCATAACAAATTGACTACTTTAGACTTGACGAATAAAACAAAATTAGAATATCTTTCTTGTGTGGATAACGAATTGACTGCTTTAGACTTGAAAAATAACAAAAACTTAAAAACTCTTGTCTGTGGCCGAAACCAATTGGCAGCATTAGACTTGAAGAATAACACAGAATTAGAAAGACTTTATTGTTCCTATAACGAATTGACCACTTTAGACTTAAGTGAGAACAAAAACTTAGAAACTCTTTACTGTAACAATAACCAATTGACTACTTTAGACTTAAGTCAGAATACAAAATTAGATAGAATTAATTGTAACGATAACCAATTAACATCCTTAGACTTGACGAATAACGCAGCTGTCACAAAACTTGAAGGCTATGATCAAGTATACGGTATAGTAGTAGATAAAAGTACTTTATTATTTGATCTTAATTCACTACCTGGTAACTTTGACCCAAGTAATTCAAGGAAATGGGTAGGGGGAGCTGTAACAGACAATACTTTGAAATTAAACGATGATAAGCCAACAACTGTGACTTATGAATACAATGTAAAGCCTAGCTTATCTACACTACGTGTTACATTAAATGTTAAATATGGAGATGTTGTTACAGTAACATTTAATAAAAACGGTCACGGCGGAGACCCAGCTACAATTGTAAAAACAATAGATAAGGGTAGTAAAGTAGAAAAACCTAGTGATCCAACAGATACTGAATACGATTTCGATGGTTGGTACACAGAAGAGGCATGCACAAACAAATTTGATTTCACTAAAGCAGTAAATGATAATATAACACTTTATGCAAAGTGGACAAAGAAAACACCACCAGCACCAGAAACAGTAACAATAACCTTTAATGCAAATGGACACGGCACAGCACCAAGTCCATTAACTGTAAACAAAGGCGAGCAAGCAACAGCACCAGCAGCTCCAACAGATACTGACTATGATTTCGGCGGTTGGTATAAAGAAGCTGGATGCACAAACAAATTTGATTTCACTAAACCTGTTAATGGAGATATAACACTATTTGCTAAGTGGACAGCAAAAACACCACCAGCACCAGAAACAGTAACAATAACATTTAACGAAAATGGTCACGGCACAGCACCAAGCCCAATAACTGTAAACAAAGGAACAGTAGCAACAGCACCAGCTGACCCAACAGATGCTAATCACGATTTCGGTGGTTGGTATAAAGAAGCTGGATGCACAAACAAATTTGATTTTACACAAGCAGTAAATGCTAGTATAACACTTTATGCTAAGTGGACAGCAAAAACACCACCAACAGAAACAGTAACAATAACATTTAACGAAAATGGTCACGGCACAGCACCAAGCCCAATAACTGTAAACAAAGGAACAGTAGCAACAGCACCAACTGACCCAACAGATACAGAAAATGACTTCGGTGGTTGGTACACAGAAGCTGGATGCACAAACAAATTTGATTTTACAAAACCTGTTAATGGAGATATAACACTATTTGCTAAGTGGACAGCAAAAACACCACCAGTAGTAGAAACAGTTACAATAACATTTGATGCAAACGGTCACGGCACAGCACCATCACCAATAACTGTAAACAAAGGAACAGTAGCAACAGCACCAGCAGACCCAACAGATACAGAAAATGATTTCGGTGGTTGGTATAAAGAAGCTGGATGCACAAACAAATTTGATTTCCCTCAAGCAGTAAATGAAAATATAAGGCTTTACGCTAAGTGGACAAAGAAAACACCACCAGCAGTAGAAACAGTTACAATAACATTTGATGCAAACGGTCATGGCACAGCACCAAGCCCAATAACTGTAAACAAAGGAACAGTAGCAACAGCACCAGCTGATCCAACAGATGCTAACTACGATTTTGTTGGTTGGTATAAAGAAGCTGAATGCACAACTAAATTTGATTTCTCACAAGCAGTAAATGCAAATATAAGGCTTTATGCTAAGTGGACAAAGAAAACACCACCACCAACACAATATACATTAACAGCAAGTGTAAATGGCGGACACGGAAGTGTAAGCCCAACAAATGAAACAAAAAATGCAGGTGAAACAGTTACTTTAACATTTGCCCCAGATCCTGGCTATGAATTAGACGAAGTAACAGTTAACGACACAGAGACAGGAGTTATGAGCAATGTTTTAAACGTTACAATGGACGGAGATAAAACAGTCGTTGTTAAATTTAAAGCAGTAGGAACTCCACCAATAGGCACACCAGTTACAATAACTTTCGACAAAAACGGTGGAAATGGAACAATGGCAGATGTAACTAAGAATAAAGGCGAATCATTCACCCTACCAGCCTGCACGTTTACACCACCAGCAGGCAAAGAATTCAAAGCATGGCAAGTAGATGGAACAGAAAAGAATGTTGGCGATAACATAGTATTAAATGGAGATAAAATTATCAAAGCAGTATGGAAAGATATAGGAAGTGTTCCTCCGACTCCACCTGTTCCACCTACTCCATATACACCTTATCCATGGATAGTATATCCAGGATGGTACTACAACTATGAAGCACCTAAACCAAAAGAAGAAAATAAAGTAACCAAAATGGAAATGGACTGGAAAATAGAACTTACAATTGGAATAAGTACAATCGATAGAGAAATAAACGGAGTAGATTCAAAGATTAAGATGGACGTGGCACCATATATAAGAGATGGCAGAACCATGTTACCATTAAGATCTGTAGCAGAAGCCTTAGGATTTGACGTAGAATGGAATAGAAGCACTAAAACAGTAGTGCTAAGAAATAGCAGCACAAGAGTAGAAATCCCAGTAGACACAAATAAGATAATCTTAAATGGCACAGTCTACACAAGCGATGTAAAACCAGAAATCAAAAATAACAGAACCATGCTTACAATTGCAAATATTGCAAGAGCACTTGGACTTCGTGACGGCAAGGATATAATCTGGAATAGCAAATCTAAGATGGTAACAATCTACAGATCAATCATAGTAAAATAAAAGATTCACCCTTTAAGACTAAATAAGAAAAGTAAAAACGGTTTAGTCATATAGACCGTTTTTATTTACATAAGCTTGGACAAAGTTTAAGCGTAGATTTTAAGTCTATACTATAACATAGTTAAGCGGAAATGTGAGGGATATTATGAAAAGAAATTTTAAATTTTTAATTATTTTTATGGTGGCGATGGCTCTCCTTGCTGGTTGCAAAAATGGTAACAGTTCGCCGAAGCTAGAAAATAAAAATACAAATACAAATGCAAATTCTGCGGTGGAAAATTCTAAGGAGACTTCTAAAGTTAAGGAAAATTTAAAGCCTGTTGACGGAGCGGTGATCGGTTCAATGTCTTCCTACGTTGAGGACAGAGAAGTTTGGAAGGACTTTGTAGATGAAAAATACATAGATTTTGCAAAGAGGGATGATTTTGGCATCCATGTGCCTAGGATTCTTTTGGATTCAAAGGACGCCAAAGCGGCAAACGATGAGATTGATGGCTTGGTAAAAGATATAAAGGATCTATATACTACTTATAAAAAGGATATGGTAGGTTGCGATATTGGAATTTACTCCTCTTTTTCCGTTTATCAAGATGAGCATGTGCTAAGTGTCATGGTCGAAGTTTCAAATATTTGGGAGAGCGAGTTTCCAAGTTACAAAGTGTTTAACTTCTCTCTTCCAGATGGAAAATTTATAAATGACGAAGAGATTATGAAGAGCATAGGCATAGAGAAGGAAGAGATCCTCGGGGTGATTGAAAATAGTGTGAGTGAGGAACAATCCATGGATACGAAACTCTACTATAGAGATGTAACTGATTCTTCCTACGTCTATAATCCTTCCAATTTCACCGGAAAGATTCTAAACGATCTATGGGATAATTACGATTACAAAAATCGCCAAATTTTTATAGACGAAGTGGGCACACCTACACTTGCCTTTACTCAATCTTTAAACGTGGACACGGGACAGCTGCCAGCACTTCTAAAACTAAAGATAGATAGATTCGATAAAAGTGAGATTTCAGATGAATATCTAAGAATGGCGAGAAGGCTCGGCATAGATCTAAATAACGAAAAGTGCAAGGCATTTGTAATCTATCTCGGCTCTTGTTACGATGAGAATACCTTGAAAGAACCTCTTGCAAAGCTATGTGCTTGGACAAGTATTTTTTCTAATTACGAAGATCCAAACATGGTCATTTCAATGAAAGATGGCGAAGTCGGCGACAGACAATACCTAAATGGAGAGGAATGTTACCTAGTAATTCCTAAGTACAAAAATGCTTCAGTCTCTCTAAAGGAATTGGAACTTTCTAAGGATGGAAAATTAAAAGAGGTTGAAAATCTATACCTAGACGACATTTCTAGTAGTGGCATCACATTTGTCATGCAAAATATAAGTGACATCGCTCCAAATGGCAAGATCACCATCAGGTATAGAGATGATTCTTTCGAGTTCTCCCCTTCAATCAGTCTAAAGGACGGCAGTTTGATTCTACCAGATGAAGTAAAAGATGGAGAAGAGATCCTCGATTGGAATAGTTTATTTAACAAAGAAACCTATTCACCAATGATGTTTGAGAGAATCATGTCCATAATGGGCAAGGGTTGATTAATACAGGGCGATCAGTTCGGCTTTGCTCAAGAGCTTACAAAGGCAGTCGACGATGCCTATCAGCCGAATTTCAGTGGTTAGTCTCAGTAGCCACAACAAAGTAAAAACATAGATCCTGCGGAAAAGTTAATACAGATATAAAAATTTAAGGAGGTAGAACGATTAAAATGAAAAAGAAGATATTATTGACCATTGCTATGTGCTTGATATTATCCATGGGTATGACAGCCTGTGGAAGCAAGGAAAAGAGCACTGCTGTTCAATCCACGAACAAGGTAATCAGCGTAACCCCTACAGATGGCTATGTGGCAAAGCCACAGGAAGGTTATGAACAGATCATGATTTTCCCAAAGGACAAGCAGGATGATAACAACACCGAGTATATACAAATTGACGCAGTTGATCCGGACGGGGCGATCAATTCTTTGGTGGGCTTTACTCTCAAGGGATATAAGGAAGGAACAGCGAATTACACCATGGACAAACTTAATGCCGATCTTGACGCAAAGGCAAGTGAGGAAAAGGCAGCAGGTGTTCTAGGCACATTTGACAACAAGACGAGCGTGAAACTTGGAGAGGTGGATTATGTCAAATTCGATTTAACAAGAAATGGAGCTGATGCAAACGAATATTACGGCGTTGTGGACGGGACTCCTGTATACATTACTGTTGTCGGGCTTATCGACAAAGATGGCGTAAGCGACATGCTGAACTCTATAGAGTACAAAATCAATAAATAGACAGTCAACAATTATCTTAGTCGCCTTTATTTTGTCTAAGATGAATCGTCAAAAATAGAAATGTTTTAAGGAGGTAGCAGACATGGGACTTTTCAGTAAAAAAATATGTGTAATATGCGGTGAAAAGGCAGGGCTTCTCTCGAGGCTAAAGCTTGAGAACGATGACTTCGTCTGTGGTAACTGCCAAAAGAAGCTTTCCCCATTCTTTGATCACGAAAACAAGGTTCATACTGAAAAAGAGATACGCGACCACATCGCATGGCGCGAATCGACGAGGGAAGAAGTCGCTATATTCCAAGCGGACGATAGCGTTCAACTAGATGGAAAGGACCTGCTTTTAATCAATCACGACCAAGGAAAATTCGTTTTAATCGAAAGCGGAACGAAGAAAGAAGATGCAGATGTCTTTTCACTTGATGAGATAGTAGACGCTACGCTAACCGTTGAGGAGAACAAGAAGGAAATTAAAAAGAATATAGACGGAGAGAAAAAGCCATACAATCCGCCACATTACTCATACAAATATCATTTTCTGCTCTCTGTGAGATTGAATAATCCCTATATAAATGAGATTGAATTCAGACTGCATCAGCTTGCCATAGATGGCGGGGATGATGCGGACGGCTATAAGACACCGTCAATTTTAGAAAAGGCAACCGGATTTTACGTTTGGAGAGAGAAACAACTAAATGGCAATGACTTTCTCCATCGTTCCAATTTCGCCCTGTCAAGTTCACCAGGCGGATATGGTCCAAAGGGCTCGACTACAATGACTGATTTTAACATAGAGCAATTCGACAAAATGGTCAATGTTGGAAACAAAGTAGTGGAGCTGCTCACCGGTCAGAAAAAGGAACCAGCCTTCGAATCCACAACGGATTGGTTATAAATCCGAACTCTTTGAGTTTTGAGATTGAAACGAAAAAAACTTACTTAGTTTAAACAAATAAGCTAAGTAAGTTTTTTAATGCTAGTCAGGAAAAGAATATCTCCGGGAACAACAATTTAAAGCAATTTTTCTCCTCGAGAACAGCTTAAACATCAACATCTTACACATTATTTTTCATTTTTACAGCTACTTTTATCAATTCCTATTTTTCATTTTTCATCTTCCAGTTTCAAAACCATATCAGCTTTTAACCTATCATATAATCTTCGTTCTTTTTCAGATAGGTAAACTTCAACTTCGTTTAATATATTTTTTAGTTCATTTAAATTTACGTTCATGCCTGCTCCTTTCTGTATATGATAATTGTATTAATAAAAGCTTCAAATATAAAGAAAAATCGCAAAAATTTGGCATATGGAGGATGAATTGGTAATCTATTCTAAACGGAGGTATTAATGAAAAGAAATAGAATACTATCGATGATAGCACTTCGGTTGCCTTAGACGATTTCACCGAGAGAATCGGCGCCAAGGTGATCTGGTATGACCATTTGAGAATGATTGGAATTGAACATGGTAAGTCCCACATATTGGTGCCGGTAGATAAAAAGGCGATGTGGGTCAATGGAAAGGTTGTGGATATGAATATTGCCGCTAAGATTCATGGAGAGACTTCTACTACGTATATCCCACTTAGAAATATTGCTGAGGCACTAGGGTATAAGGTGGAGTTTGACAAGGAAACATTTACGGCTAAGTTATTTTCACAAAAGAAAACTAAATAAAAATTTATAAAGGCACAGAGCAATCTATGTTTTTGTTTGCAATTTATTCGTTTATTTAAAATCATATGTCACTTTTATTTAATAATATAGTAAAATAATAATGAGGGGAGATGGATTTGAAAAAGAAACTTATCCTTATAGCTTTATTTATTTTGCTAATTGTATTTGGAATTTCTAATATACACATTAAAACTGAAGAGAAAGATATAAAGACCAAGTCTGGTGAGGTGAAGGTAGTCCTATATAGAAAGATATTTTCTTCCTATTCAAATCGCATTGAAATTGAAAGGAATGGAGAATTGTATCTAAAGGATTTTAAAGGCAAGAACCCTCTAAATATTTGGAAATTTGAAGCAGGAGATGTGGAAGGCGATGGAGAAAAGGAGCTTGCCCTCGGTGTTTATAAGAAATCTCCACATCATAAGGTCATGGCGAAGAGAGTATTTCTCTACAATATTGTAGATGGAAAGCTAAAGCCGAAGTTTCGTGCATCGCGGCTTGCACTTCCCATGGATGATTTTATTCTCTATGACATTGACGAGGATGGGAGAGATGAAGTAGTTTCCATAGAAATAAAGGATAACACCTACTTCATAGCGGCGTACCACTACAAGAATTTTCATTTGGATAGGGACTATGTCAGTGAAACTCTTGAAGAAAAACCTAAGTTTTCAGATGATGGAAAGATTATTTACAAAGATAGAATTTTCGATTTAAAAATTAATGGAGAGGAGATAATTTTAAAATGAAAAACAATTTGAAGAAATGTTTTGTCATTGGGCTTGCAGCGATTATGCTGATATCATGTGGTCCAAAGGGTGCAGATGGAAATGATGCAAAAGAAAAAGTTCCATTTACAAATCCAATTGCAGATTTAAAGAGGGAAGTAATATTCCCTAAGTTTGAAGAGACGAGTGTCGAGGCGGCTGTGCCGAAATATAGTGTAGCTGAAGATCTTTCAAATATCTCTAATGTTAACGACTACATAAATGAGTATTTCAAATTCAACGACGAGCAAACAAAAGCCCTAGTTGAAAATAAGTTTTTTGTAGATGGTAGCAGAGCCTATGAGCAACCTTTTGAAGCTTACGAAGGAAATGAATATGGATTTTTACCTAACTTTGTAACTGCTGACAGCTTGCTTCATCTCTTCCACGTTTCCTACGACGGACTTCTTCGTGAACTTGAAGTAGAAAAATTCCTACCAAGACTTATAGAAGTAAGTGATGCCATGGCGAAGAGATCCCTAGAAGACTATAATGATGCAAGGGATCCTGCGATTAAGGAACTTGCAAAGAAGAACACTGCCTACTTCCTACTAGCTTTGAAACTTTTTGGCGGTGAATACAGCGAACCACTTCCGGAGGAAGTTATGGACTTGGTAGAAAAAGAATATAAAAATATCGAAGCCATGTCAAAGGCGGACTCCAACTTGGTGGCAAAAGCGGTGGACTATTCACAATTTAAACCTCGTGGACACTACACCCGTTCAGAAGAACTTAAAAAATATTTCCGAGGTGCCATGCTATTCTCACAAGAAGCGATGATCTTCTACGACGATGAGGGAAAACCAATCGACGAAAATATTATCCAAGGACTTATGATGGCGAAGAATCTAATAGGTGATGAAGAATCTTTCAGAAAGTGGGAAGATGTCAATGATTCTGTGAACTTCCTTGTAGAAAATTCTGAAGATGTGGATCCATACCTAATGGGTCAAGTCTACTTCAACCACTTCGATAAAGATACAGATCTAGATGAACTTGCAAACGAAAAGAATCTAAAAAAAGTGCACAAGACTTTGGAAGAGCTTCCAAAACCAAAGATACAGTACTACGAAGATACTTCATTTAGATTTATGCCACAAAGGGCTGTGCTTGACAATGTGTGGGCACAAAACTTGTTAGATACCATCAGACCTTCTAAAAGACCGATATATTCTGGTTTAGATATCATGGGTGTCATGGAAAGTAAAGTTGCAGAAGAAATGGTACTATCTAATGAACAGAATAAAAAATGGGATGAATTTGAAAACAGGTACAAAGAAACTAAGGAAATGGCAAAGGTGCTCGATGACGAAACTGAAGGAAGAAAGAACATCTACCGTTCATGGCTTTGGATGTTAAAATCCTACGAAGAAGAAATACCAGAAAGTTTCCCAGAATTTATGAAGTCAAAAGCCTGGGCATTTAAAGATCTAAATACACAACTTGGCTCCTGGGCACAACTAAAGCACGATACCATTCTCTACGGTAAACAAGCTGCAGCAGAGATGGGTGGCGGCGGAGAGGAAAAGGAAATTCCTCAGTCATATGTGGAACCGCGAGTACATCTCTATGATAGAATGATCTGGGCGATGAACTACATGAAGGAAAATTTAAAAGATAGAGAACTTCTCACAGAAGCCAACGAAAAGAATATGAATAATTTTATAGAAATGGTGGAATTTTTAAGAAAGGTCAGCGTATCTGAACTTAAGAATGAAATCGTGGACGCAAAAGACCAAGAAAGACTATTCTATATTGGCGGAGAAATGGAAAATATATTTATAAAATTCGTCGATGAAAAGGCAAAATATTTTGCAGAAATAGAAGAACAGTCTGATAGAAATATGGCAACTGTCGCAGATCTTATGGTGACCGTAGAAAATACTGTGGGCATCGAACCAAGTAAATATTTGGAAGTCGGCTCAGGAATGGCGCAAGAGATATTTGTCGTATATCAAATAGGAGACAAGCTCATAATGGGAACAGGTCCAGTGTATGCCTACTACGAATTTTTATCCGACGAAAGAATGACTGACGAAGATTTCCAAAATAAAATATACGACTCACTTTACGCTCCTGATGCTAAAAATCCATTGAAACAACCAAGTTGGACAGAAATATATAAAGCCGACACAGTCTTTCATTACTAAGGAGAGATTATGCCAATGTAGCTAAAGCAGATAATTACTTTTCCATTGCACCCAAGGCGACAAAAGTGGGGTTGAAACGAGCAAAAGCATTAAAGAACAGACTCGTGGCTACCTCTCAAATCATAACCGGTGAATTTGAAAAAGGCGATACGGTTACAGTTACTACAAAGGGCAAGAATGTCACAACGACAATTTTAGATGTTATTGAATGCAGTAGCAGTTCAACATTTGAAACAATGCTTGAAGCCAATATGGGCAAGCACAAGGTTCAAGCTGGAACAAGTGCATGGATCCTATTGGATTTGACAGAAGACGTGGATAAAGGCACCTTGATCCAAAAGTAAAAATTTCACAAAAGACACTTTCTAACATAATAAGAACCGGATTTAATAAAGATCTTTCGCAGCTTCCTTGTTAAATAAATTCAACCTATAAATAAAACAAAAACTAATTAAAACTCTTTAAGATTAAAAATACCCTCTTTACTTGGTAAAAGTAAGGAGGGTTTTTTTGTTTAGAAAATAGTAGGTAAAAATACACCACTACATTTAGAAAAAGCACCAGATCAAAAAGTTGTAGTAAAACATAGATGTTAAAATAAGATCAAGAAGTATTAAAATCCATATTTTTATGTTAAAAATAATTTGTGGGAAGATTCATATTAGAAATCCAAAGAAAAGATTGATGGGTTATTGCTACAATCATGGCACTTGATAGGCAATAATATGTGAAAATGATACAAGTTAATTTATTTATGATAGGTGGCTTATAATTTTTAAAAAATGTTTTTTTGTCCTAAAAACGATAAATTAAAAAATGAAAAATGATATAATGTAGATGAGAATTAGTTTCAGTTGGAGGAGTAAATGTTTAAGAGTTTTTTAGAAAATTTTAAAAATCCAAAAGACAATTTTGGAGGCAGATTTATTTTAAAGAGCATGAATAAAGGCCATGAAAAATTAGCAAAGTGGGGAAGGTCTTACATAAAAATTGAAAAAGAATATACTGTTTTAGATTTAGGATGCGGCGGTGGAGCCAACATAGAATATTTTTTAACTAAAGCAAAAAAAGTTTACGGCCTTGATCACTCAGAAGCAAGTATAAAAATGGCAAGTGAGATAAATAAAGAAGCAATAAAGGCTGGAAGATGCCAAATCTCAGTGGGAGATGTGAAGAGCCTTCCTTTTAAAGATGAATCTATGGATATTGTCACAGCTTTTGAAACTATTTATTTTTGGAATGACATAGAAGAATGCTTTAAAGAAATTTATCGTGTGCTGAAAAAAGGCGGACAGTTTTTAATATGTAATGAAGCATCGTCTAAGGAAAGAAGAGATGTAAGAAAAATATCTAATATTATAGATATGGAAGTATACACACCAGACGACTTATCAAAGATGCTTGAAAAATTAGGCTTTAAATTTGAGTATTATTTAGATAGAAAAAAACAAGTCGTATTCATTGCAAGAAAATAGATAAGAGAAAGGTAATGGATAAAATATGAAATATCACAGCTTTTATTTCAATCTATTTAAGCATCCTATGAAAAAAGTTTTGCTGTAACAATATGGACAGAACTATGTTAGATAAATAATAAAAAAAAAGCAAAAACATTTATCAAAAATTGATGTTATAATTAAAGCGAGAACTAATATCATCTAAGGGAAAGAAGGTGTTTAATTGTGACTTTATACAAGAGTATATTGATAGGTCTTTTTGGTTCATTTTTGATGTTTTTGGGAGATATGACCCTATATTATGATTCAAAGGATTACGATGGCAAGGATACTATAAATAGTATTATTGGCATAATGAAAAATGTCAGCATAAAAAGATTATATATTGGTGGTCTTTTAGGTCCAATATGTGCCTTTATATATTGTATTGGATTTTATCATATTGTTTTGAGCATACAAGAAGAGTATTTAAATCTTGCTTGGTTTGTATTTTTAATAAATATTTTTGGCATGATATTAGGGGGCACTTATCACATTCAATGTGCCTACTTAGGTCTTTTATCAAGGCACGAAAACAAAGGAGCTTTTGATGAATTTTTAAAATTTTTAAAACTCCAAGCAAAAATAGTTTTTTCTATTATGGCTTTAGCAAACATAGCAATAGCATTGATAATTTTATTTGGACTCACAGTATTTCCAAGATGGCAAGCCTTATTTACACCTATATTTCTTATAATTTTTACTCCTCTTGCTGAAAGATTGCCAAAGGGAGTCCATATGATCATTCGCGGAGGCTGGTTTAACATAATATATTTTATTTACTACCTAACCTTATTAATGCACTATACTAATATGAATTAATAAAATGAATTATTTACAGGAGAAATTTTATGAAACAATTAGATTTTATTGATGACAAGAAAATAAAAGCTGACTACAAAAACTGGGTTCCTGAAAGCTTGCTAAAGAAATTAATATTTGCAAGTCTTGCAGCTTTTATTCTATTTATAGCCTTTGGTATCAGTGATCTTGTATTTACCGGAAGAGCTCGTCTCATCTGTGGCATTATTTTCGGATATGCTACGCTGAAACTTACTTTCTTTGCAATCTGGATGAGAGTACTACATAGGGCTTTTGATTTCAATGGAAAAAGAAAGCTTGCCAAAGTTATAATAGAGGGGACTGCCGACTATGTAAAGATTCCAGATGGTGGTCTGGGCTTAGATGTAGGATGTGGTAGCGGGGCACTTACCATAGCTTGTGCAAAGAAAAATCCAAAAGCAACCATGGTGGGCTGTGACATATGGAAAGGTTCATATAAAAGAGAATTCTCTAAAGCGCTCTGTGAAAATAATGCAAAATTAGAGGAAATAGAAAATGTGAGATTTGAAGAAGGGAATGCAGTGAATCTTCCCTTTGAAGACCAAAGTTTTGATGCGGTGACAAGCAACTATGTTTATCACAATATTTCAGGGCAAAACAAACAAAAACTTTTACTGGAAACATTTCGTGTACTTAAAAAAGGTGGAGTTTTTGTTATTCATGATTTGATGAGCAAGTCAAGATATGGAGATATGAATAAATTCATTGAAAAGCTGAAAAAAGACGGCTACGAAGATGTGCAATTAATTGATACAACAGGGGGTCTTTTTATGGATCACAAAGAATCTCTATTGTTAGGGCTTCATGGCTCAACTCTTTTAATTGGAAGAAAATAAACTTGTATTTAAATTAAAATAAAAAATTTTAGAAAATTGATGGGGTATGTAAGATGAAATACAAAGGTTTTTATTTCTTATTATTTAAAGGTTCAATGAAAAAAGTTCTTATAGAGAAGTATGATAAAGCATATGCTTCAGAAATTATTAAAAAGAGCAAAATAATTTATCGAAAATTAATAGAAGAAGCAGATGATATAGGCAAGGACAATCCCATGGCATACAATGAGATGTTCGCCCTTGCCTTTATTGCTCCATATATAGCAAGTGAGAAAAAGATTCCGCCAGAAACCATTCAGGAAATGATGCGCCAATCTCTTTATTCTGTCAAATGGTATTTTTCCTTGGTTAATCTCAATACTAAGAGGGGGAAAGAGGCCAATAAGAAAATTATTCTTAAGTATTACAAGTGGTATACAGAGGAAAAAGAAAAGCTCTATCCCACGTCCTTTAAAATTGATTTTGAGGGACAACCCTATGAGGGTGCTTGTTATTATAGAATTACTCGTTGCCCTATTTGTGCTTACACAAAGAAGCTGGGGGTAGATGAATTAATGCCACTACTCTGCGAACTTGATGAGCTTATGATAAGTCTTGAGCATGGTATACTTCACAGAAAAAATACTATAGCAAATGGAGCAGATTGTTGTGATTATTTTATTACAGGCGATAGAGAATGAAGCCCAGTTATAGAATAAGTATTGGTAAAAACTTATAAATGATTATTAATGGAGGTGTGAAATGAGCGTTACATATAAAATTGCATCGACAATAGTAAGACTTGCAGGCGTCAAAAAAATGTTTTTAAAGAACAAGGAAGAGATTCTCGAGTATGCAAAGGGACAAAATGCAAAGCATGTATTTGATTTAGATAAGGCAAGAAAGAGAGCCGAGAGAAAAAAATATCATCTCATAGATAGAGATCTTATGGGTTACAGGCTTATCTCTTATCAAAAAAATAAGAGTCCTGCAGAGGGAGCGGTCCTCTATTTCTTCGGCGGAGGAATGATTACCCAGCCCGACAAATGGGATTTTAAATTGTCGGAAAGAATAATGGAACAAACAGGTAAAGACGTCTGGTTTTTATTCTATCCCCTTTGTTCGGAAGATGTAAAGGTGGATAAGACCTATGAAGTTTGTTTTGAAACCTATAGGCTGATGACTGAAACTTATAAGGCAAAAAACATAAGTGTCCTCGGATTTTCATCAGGAGCCTGCCTATCACTTGGAATTTTTCTACATAATAATGCCTTAGCTAGACCACTTCCAATGGCCGGCAAAATTATTTCAGTTTCACCAGGAGGGATTCCCGATGTAACTCTCAAAGAAAATAAAGAGATTTGGGAAAAAATGAATGCCCTTAACCACAAAGACATAATGATTGAACCTACATATTTTAAAACGGCAAGAGAAATTACAAAAGGGGATAAAGACCTGCCTGAGTATATGTTAGACGGAACAGTAGGAGATTTTACCGACTTCCCGAAAACATATTTTTATTACGGCGAAAATGAATGCCTCTATGCCTTTGCGGACGAATTTAAAAAAGCAATGGAAAAATATCACGTCCCATATGAAATCATTGTGGGCAAAGGAATGTGCCACTGCTATCCCTTATTGAGATTTTTTAGAGAAGGTAGAGTTGCACAAGATGAAATTATTGAACTACTAAAACACTAGTCGGGTACAAAATGAAATACAAAGAATTTAAAATGCCAGTTTTTGGAGTTGGACCTATATATGTCATTACTTGTTTAATTCTTACAATAGGGGGGATATGCTTTCATCTTAAAGGATATTTATATCAAGGAGAACTAAGAGAGGGAAAAATAGTTTTTATTATAGGGGGCATAGTCTTAATCCTTTTAGGCATATATTTATGGATACAAGCAGTTATGGTTCAGAAGATAAATAAAAAAGTTAAAGAAAATAAATTGATAACAAAGGGAGTGTACGCCCTAGTAAGAAATCCTGTTTATTCAGCATTTATATTTATATTCACAGGCCTACTTTTATTTACAGCAAACTATATTTTATTAATACTTCCCTTTGTCTTTTGGGCTTTCTTAACAATATTAATGAAAAACACAGAAGAAAAATGGTTAAAAAATGAATTTGGCAAAGAATATGAAATATATTTAAAAGAAGTAAATAGAGTAATACCATGGATTAGAAAAAAATAAGGAAGTGATTGATATGGAAGTGATTAATATAGAAATTCGAAAAATTTTAAGATCAGATTTAGAAGAATTAGCAAAGTTAATGGTAGCTGTCTATAATGCTCCACCTTGGAATAATAAGTGGACAGAAGAAACAGCCTTGGAATCCTTAAGCGATATTTTAGGTTTCACTAAATTTTTTGGCAATGTGATTGTTGATAGAAATAAAATAATTGGTGCAATAATTGGTCACATAAGAAGATATTCTACTGAATCAACATTTTACATTGATGAGTTTTTTGTTTCTGAAAAATATAGAGGGACTGGTTTAGCAAAAGAACTTTACCAAACGAGTATAAAACAATTGAAGCAAAGAGGTATAAGTGGTGCATTTTTTACTACTTTAAAAAATTCGCGAGCCTATAATTTTTATGTAAAAGAAGGTGCTTGGGATTTGGAAGATTCCGCTTGTTTCTACCATAAATTCTAAAAATATTAATTCACCTATTTTAAAAATAGGTGCCAACTTATGGATTTCGCGTCACAATAGTGATAGAGGCAAATAGTTATGTAAATATAAGGAGTTCAAGACTTTTACTAAAGTTTAAAACTCAAAAAACAAATAGTTGGTGTACTGCTTAGAGTATCCAATTTAATAATGTGAATGTGAAATAAAAAGAGATAAGGAAAATGAAGAATACAAGGATGAGTATCAATAAAAATGCAATTTTAGGAAAGAAGCATGGGGCAAGGATTTATGTCAAAAATAGAATCTAAAATGCAAGAAAAAGTCATGTCTTTACTGTTTCGCGGGAAAGAAATATTTAAGCCATTAAATACAGGGCATATTGATGAGAGAGTAAGTTGTATTAGAGAATATGTTGCCAATATTTATTTTTATAAAAAAGACGATTACACGATTATGATAGACGCAGGTTATAATTATGATAGATTAGCAGAAAAAATGAAGTGGCTTGATATAGATCCGAAAGATATTGAGGAAATTTTAATTACCCACCAAGACACAGACCATGTGGGAGCTATTGAAAAAGGCAGTGATGGACTGTTTAGCGAGTCCACTATATATATTGGGAAGATCGAAAATGAATATTTAGAAGGTCGTAAAAAGCGTAAAGTATTTGGTGGATTAGTTAAACTGCCACAAGTTCACATAGAAAATAAAAAAGTGTTAGTTGATGATGGGCAGGTTTTTTATATAGGGAATATTAAGATAGAAGCATTTCTTGTACCAGGGCATACTTGGGGACATCTTGTCTATCTGATTGATGATGCATATTTGTTTACAGGAGACACGATTTGGTTTGGAGCAGATGGTGGCTACGCATTTTTGAACATTCTTGCAGAAGATAAAAAATTACAAATTAAATCTCTTAAAAAGTTAGAGGAAACACTTAGAAAGAGAAATTTAAAGTTAAAAATTATAACAGGTCATACAGGTTGGACTGATGATATAGATTTTGCTTTTGCACATACAGATGAGATCTGCGATGGGTTAAAAAGGAAACCCAAAGTCCATGACTCCAAAGCACCCTATGATGCCTATGATGAAAAAGACGATACAGAAGAGAAGGCAAGAAATGTTTTACTGGAAAAGTGTTAAATAGATATGCTTACGGAAAACAAACGACTAAGCTAAAAACTTCAGACGATAGAAAATAATAATTCTGTAGTCTTTTTTATTTTAAAGGAAGGAGATAAAATGAAGAAAATATTTTTTAGAATTTTTTCAATTGCTATTATTTTAGTAGTTTTAGTTTTTATTCTTAGAATATATAATGACCATAAGTATAAAGATAACAATGCTTTGAAATTTCCTGAATATTATAAGGATGTTACTGACATAAGTCTATATCCTACAGACATTGATGGAGTTGATGTAACTTATGTAGATGAGGGTAGGATGCAAGGATTTAGATTTGTGCCTAAGGGAAAATCACATAAGGGCCTTGTAATTTGTTTTGGAGGTTCTGATGGAGGTCCAAATTTTGAAACTGCTAAAAGATTGGCAGAAGAGGGTTATGAAACTTTTGCCTTATTTATGTTTGGCATGAAGAATCAAGAACAGACTTTGAGAAAAATTCCCTTAGAACAATTTGAAGACCTTATAAGTTATATAAATAAAAATATAAAAGACAAGAAACCAATAAGTATTTTGGGAGCGTCAAAAGGTGCAGAATATGCCCTTAATTTAGCTAGTAAATATCATGAAATAGATAATTTGATTTTAATAGCACCTTCATCTTATAATTTTGCTGGTTTAGATTTTAAAGATTATGGTTCATCATGGACATATAAAGGAAAGGAGCTTCCATATATAGATATTAAAAAATCATCATTTAAGTCATTTTTAAAAAATATTATTGGACCAGCCCTTATTAAAAGTCCTATTAGCTTTAAAGAAACTTATAACAGTGCAATAGAAAAAGACTCAGATAGGCAAGAAAAACTAATACCAGTCAAAGATGTTAAGGCAAATATATTAATGATTGTGGGTGAGGATGATTTGATGTGGGATAGCCTGGCCATGGCCAATAAAATAAAAGCACAAAACCCTAAGGCAAGGATTTATTCTTATAAAGGAGCAGGCCATATATTTGCTGGCAATGGTATTATAAATTTAGGAAAAGCTAGAATTGCAACAGGTGGATCAAGTGAAGGCAATGAAGAAGCAAGAAATGAATCAAGAAAAACTATTGATGCTTTTTTAAAAGAAAATCATAAATAGAAAATTACTTGGATATTTAAAGACGGTAGAAATAATAATCTATCGTCTTTTTTAGTACAAAAAATGGAAAGGATATAAAATTATAATAACTAATATCAACAATATATTTGGTATAATATTATCAAGAGCAGATGAATAATAAAGGTTATATAAATATCGGTAAAGTAGTTTATTTAGAGGGAGTGGTGAAAGTGAATGATAAAAGCAATAAAAAATTTTGGGATAGATTTGCGAAGCTGTATGCTCCTTTTATGAAAAAAGATAAAGGAGCTTATGATAAAGTTTGCGAATATATTCGTCCTCATTTAAATAAAGACATGGATGTTCTCGAACTCGCTTGTGGTTCAGGGCAATTTTCCTTTAGTCTTTCAAAGTACACTAAAAGTTGGATTGGCACAGATTTTTCCGAGCAAATGATTATGGAAGCGAAAAAGCATGGAAAATATGAAAACCTCACGTTTGAAGTAGCCGATGCAAGGTCACTATCTTTTGCGGATGAAGAATTTGATTGTGTGCTGATCGCTAATGCACTTCATATTATGCCAAATCCAGACCGTGCAATGAAAGAAATACATAGGGTCTTAAAACCTAATGGGACTTTGTTTGCGCCTACCTTTCTATGGAAAGAGGGAAAACAAAGAAATATTATAAAGACTCTTATATCTATTTTTGGATTTAAGATGTACCAAGAATGGGATAAAAAGCAATTTAAGGATTTTACCCATGAATATGGATTTTCAGTAGTTGAAATGAAGTTGGTGCATGGAGGACTTGCGCCGATTGGTGTTCTGATTGCGAAAAAAGTATCTTAACATATTTTATCTTGCGGAAAAAAATTTAATCAAAATATTTACAAAGGCGATAGAAAACTATCGTCTTTTTTATATTTAAATTAAAATAAAAAATTTTAGAAAATTGATGGGGGTATGCAAGATGAAATATAAAGGTTTTTATTTCTTATTATTTAAAGGTTCAATGAAAAAAGTTCTTATAGAGAAGTATGATAAAGCATATGCATCAGAAATTATTAAAAAGAGCAAAATAATTTATCGAAAATTAATAGAAGAAGCAGATGATATAGGCAAGGACAATCCTATGGCATACAATGAGATGTTCGCCCTTGCTTTTATTGCTCCTTATATAGCAAGTGAGAAAAAAATTCCACCAGAAACCATTCAGGAAATGATGCGCCAATCTCTTTATTCTGTCAAATGGTATTTTTCCTTCTTATTGACAGAGATCTTATGGGTTACAGGCTTATCTCTTATCAAAAAAATAAGAGTCCTGCAGAGGGAGCGGTCCTCTATTTCTTCGGCGGAGGAATGATAACAGGACCCGATAGGTTAGACTTTTCTCTATCAGAGAGAATAATGGAACAAACAGGTAAAGACGTCTGGTTTTTATTCTATCCCCTTTGCTCGGAAGATGTAAAGATAGATAAGACCTATGAAGTATCATTTGAAACCTATAGGTTTATGACTGAAACTTATAAGGCAAAAAACATAAGTGTCCTCGGATTTTCATCAGGAGCCTGCCTGGCTCTTGGAATTTTTCTACATAATAATGCCTTAGCTAGACCACTTCCAATGGCCGGCAAAATTATTTCAGTTTCACCAGGAGGGATTCCCGATGTAACTCTCAAAGAAAATAAAGAGATTTGGGAAAAAATGAATGCCCTTAACCACAAAGACATAATGATTGAACCTACATATTTTAAAACGGCAAGAGAAATTGCAAAAGGTGATAAAGACCTGCCTGAGTATATGCTTGACGGAACAGTAGGAGATTTTACCGACTTCCCGAAAACATATTTTTATTACGGCGAAAATGAATGCCTCTATGCCTTTGCGGACGAATTTAAAAAAGCAATGGAAAAATATCAGGTCCCATATGAAATTATTGTGGGCAAAGGAATGTGCCACTGCTATCCCTTATTGAGATTTTTTAGAGAAGGAAGAGTTGCACAAGATGAAATTATTGAACTACTAAAACACTAGTTAAGAAAAGAAAATAAAAAGTAAATTGTAACAAAAAACCTCAGATTAAGCTCTGGGGTTTTTATTTCCAAAAGTCCTCTTAAAAAATAAGAAAAGCTTAGGATATGAAAGCTAACATTATTTAAAAGACTAGGTGTATAATTATACATAACAAGTATGTATAAAATAAATATTATTTAGAGGTGCAAACATGGAAAAAGAAAACAAAAAGAAAGTGACAATTTCCCTCACCCAAAAATCTCATGAAAAAATAAAAGAATATGCAAAAGAAAAACATACATCAGTTTCTGGAGCAATAGAAGATTGGATTTGGAATGAATTAAAAAACAATGATAGAAAGAAAATAATTGAGGAGGACAAATAGTGAAGGAAAATTTACTCTCTAAGGAAATATTGGAAGATGCTTCAGTAGATATTACAAACGAAGCCAACTTTATATGGGGCATTGCTAATAAACTTAGAGGTGCATATATGCCTGATAAGTATGGGGATGTTATCATTCCAATGACTATTATAAGAAGGTTTGAATGCGTCCTTGAGCCTACAAAAAATAAGGTAGTTGCTACATATGAAAAAGATAAAAACTATCCTGTAAGAGCCATGTATAGAGTTTCTGGGAAACAATTTTATAACACTTCGTATTACAATCTTAAAGAACTTTGTAACGAACCAGATAACCTTGCTTTTAATTTCAAAGCTTACTTAGAAGGTTTCTCTTCAAATGTAAGAGACATCCTAAACGAACTAAATATAGATAGTCACATTGATAAGATGAATAAAGAAAATTGTCTTTTTAATGTAGTTAAAGCTTTTTCTGAATTAGATCTATATGAACATAGCTTCGATTCCATAAAAATGGGCTATATCTTTGAAAACTTAATTGGCAGATTTTACCAAAATGTAGACGCTGGACAATTTTACACCGGTAGAGATATTATTCGTGTTATGGTTTCCATCTTAACAGCAGAAGGCTGCGATGATGTTTATGACGAAGGCAAGGTCATAACTATTTTGGATCAAGCTTGCGGAACAGGGGGTATGTTAACAACGGTATACAGCCACATTAAGGGCCTAAATGAAACTGCTGATATAAGACTATTCGGTCAAGAATTTATGGGCCAATCTTACGCCGTAGGCCTTGCAGAAATGCTAATTAAAGACCAAGATGCAACCAACTTTAGACATGCTGACACCTTAAAAGAAGATTGCTTTAGAGATACAAAGATGAGGTTCTTATTAGAAAACCCACCCTTTGGAACACCTTGGAAAGGTGCTGATGCTAAAGCAGGGCAAGAGGCGGCTGTAATGGAAGAATATGCTAAAGGTGAAAGGTCAAGATGGCCAGCGGGACTTCCAGCAGGAGGAGATTCACAACTTCTCTTTATGCAATCAGCAGTTAACAAAATGGAAGATAAATTAGGAAGAGCTGCTATTATTACAAATGGTTCGCCACTTTTTAATGGAGGAACAGCTTCAGGAGAAAGCCAAATAAGAAGATGGCTTTTAGAAAATGATTTAATAGAAGCAATAATCGCTATGCCAACAGACCTCTTCTACAACACTGGCATTGCTAGTTACATCTGGATTCTATCTAAAAACAAGAGAGAAGAAAGAAAAGGCAAGATCCAATTAATTGACGCAAGTGAAATTTATCATCCCTTAAGAAAATCTTTAGGTAATAAGAGAAGAGAATTTACAGGAGAGGACCGAAAAAAAATAACAGAGCTTTATGCAAACTTTAAAGAAAATGACCTTTGTCAAATTTATCCAAATGAAGAATTTATCTATAAAGAATATACTGTAATGCAGCCAATGCAAAGGTCCTATGCCATTAACGAAGAAAGAATTGAAAAGCTTGAAGGATCAGGAGCTCTTAACACTTTCTATGACCCAGCAAAACATGCTGAATTATTAGATAAAGAAGAGATTGGAGAAAAACTTAAAAAACCAGAAAAAACAAACTTAAAAAAATACCAAGAAAATAAAGCATACTATGAAAAAATCTTTGAAATCTTAAAAAATAACATTTCAGACAAAAAATATATGTCAAAAGATGACTTTGAACCCCTTGTTGAAAAGCTCTTAAAAGATATTCCCCTTACAAAGGCCCTATTTAACAAAGTCCTTGACGGTCTATCTCTTATGGATAAAGAAGCAGAAATTGAAAGAGATAAAAAAGGTAATGTTGTTTATGACACATCTACCAAAGACACAGAAATTGTAAACATAAGAGAAGATATTGATGAGTATATGAAAAGAGAAGTGCTACCCCATATACCTGATGCTAAAGCCCTCTTTGAAGAAGACCTAAATCTTAAAACACCAAAGATTAAAACAGGAGCTGAAATACCATTTACAAGGTATTTTTATAAGTACCAAGCTCCAAGACCATCAGAAGAACTTGCCAAAGAGTTTTTAGAATTAGAAGACTTAGTAAATCAAAAAGTAAAAGAACTTTTTGAGGAGGACTAGTATGACAAGAAAAATGAAAGACTCTGGCATTGAGTGGATTGGTGAGATACCTGAGGAGTGGGAAGTTACAAAGTTAAAACAATTAGCAAGTTTCCATAATGGAGATAGAGGAAAGAATTATCCTAGTGGAAACGATTTGGTGGATGAAGGTGTTTATTTTCTAACATCAAATAATATTCACGGATATTATTTAGATATTGATAAAAGCATCAGCAAATTCATCACTAATGAAAGGTTAAATGTTTTAAATGGAGCTAAGATACAAATTAATGATATTGTATTTTGTCTTAGAGGAAGTGTGGGAAATTGCTCAATAAATAAAAGTTTAGAAAAAGGTACCATTGCGTCATCTCTCATGCTTATTAGGCCTATAAATATAGATGCGGATTTTTTAAATTATATAATGCAGTCAGATATTAAGGTTATGGAGGTTTTAAATCTAACAACAGGATCTTGTGCGGCAAATCTTTCTGCTATAAACGTGTCAAATTTCAAAATATTACAACCTAGCTTAAGCGAACAAGTGAAAATCTCCAACTATTTAAACAAAAAAACTGAACAAATTGAAAATATAAAATCTACAATAGTGAAGGAAATTCAAACCTTAGAAGACTACAAAAAATCCCTTATCACCGAGGCTGTAACAAAAGGTTTGGATAAAAATGTAAAAATGAAGGATTCTGGGATTGAGTGGATTGGAGAGATACCGAAGCATTGGGAGATTTTTAAAGTTAAGTATCTAGCTACAATATTAAACGGTTCTACCCCTAATACAGGGAAAATAAATTATTGGGATGGAGACATTAAGTGGATAACCCCTAAAGATTTGTTTGACAATAAAATTATTACAGATTCACTAAAGAAAATAACTAAAGAAGGATATCACTCATGTGGAACAAACATGGTGCCAATAAACACCATTCTTTTATCAACAAGAGCACCTATAGGAACGGTTGCGATTGCTAAAACTGAATTGTGCACAAATCAAGGTATTAAAAGTATAGTTTGTAACAGGGAAAAACTTAATTATAAACTACTGTTTTATTATTTACTTACCAAGAATGAAGTTTTAAATTTTTTGGGTAATGGAACTACTTTCATGGAATTATCAACATCAAGTCTGATGGGTTTGCCAATTCCATGTGCCAGTATAAATGAACAAAATAAAATTGTAGATTACTTAGACAAAAAAACAAAATCAATTGATGAAGCTATAACAGCTAAACAAAAACAATTAGAAGTCTTGGAAGAATATAAAAAGTCACTTATTTATGAGTATGTAACTGGTAAAAAGGAGGTCCTATAATGCTCAAGTCTGTATATGATGAAAAGTTTGAATATCAAAGAGATTTTGTAAATCACTTAGTGAAAGAAAATGGATTTATAGAGAGAAAAAACACCTCCTTTAATAGGGCTTATGCCATGGACATTGACCTTCTTTTTGAATTTCTATACAAGACTCAAGAGGACACTATGCTGGAACTAAAAGCCATCTATAAAAACGACTTAAGAGAAACCTTAGTCAATTTTATCAATGGAGAAATTACTAAAAAGGGTTCTTCCTTAATTGATGTCCTTAAAAATGGGGTTGAAATATCTAATAAGAAAATTACTCTCATGTATACAAAGCCTGCCACAGACTACAACAAAGACTTGGTGGAAAAATATGAAAATAATATTTTTTCTGTTATGCAGGAGGTTTATCCCAAGGAAAAAGAGAGGGTTGACCTAATTATTTTCTTAAATGGCCTTGCTATTATTGCTTTTGAATTAAAAAGTGAATTTAGCGGTCAGAATATTGAGGACGCTATTAAACAATACACAGAAGAAAGAGATCCAAAGTCCAGACTCTTCCTATGGAAGGCAGGTTGTTTTGTATGTTTTGCCATGGATACAAGTGTGGTTATGATGACTACAAAACTTGATTGGGCAAAGACTTTTTTCTTGCCTTTTAATAAGGGTAGAGGAGAGGGAATCTATACAGGCAAGGGAAACCCTGAAAACAAAGATGGGCTTCCTGTTTCCTATATGTGGGAAGAGGTTTTAAAGAAAGATTCTATTCTGGATTTAATCAATAAATTCATTTTCATTGAAAGAAAAGAGGAAGAGGATGAGGATGGCAAGACCAAGATAAAAGAAACGGTCATCTTTCCAAGATTTCATCAATTGGATTTAATAAGAAAATTATTAGCAGATGTTAAGGTAAATAAGACAAGCCAAAATTATTTGATTCAACATTCAGCTGGATCTGGAAAGACAAATTCTATTGCCTGGCTTGCTCATAGACTTGTATCCCTACATGATTCAGACAATAGGGTTATTTATGACACTACCATCATTGTAACGGATAGACTGGTAGTGGATAGGCAACTTCAAAAGGCTGTAATGACTTTAGACCATGCTGTGGGTCTTATTAAGGTTATGGACAATTCTTGTTCTTCCCAAGATTTAAAGGCGGCTCTTGAAGGTAACACAAAGATTATTGCAACAACGATTCAAAAGTTCCCATATATTGTGGATGAACTTAAAAATTTAAAAAATAAGAATTTTGCAGTAATTATTGATGAAGCTCACTCTTCTACAGCTGGCAAAAATATGCAGGCGGTAACGCAAGCTTTAGGCTCTGAGGACGATGAATTTGAAGATGAAGATGATTTTATCATAGACCAAATTAAAAGGTCTGGTAAGCAAGCTAATGTTTCTATGTTTGCCTTCACAGCAACTCCAAAGGCAACTACCCTTAGAATGTTTGGTAGGCTTAATAAAAATGGAAATTACGAAGCTTTTCACCTATATTCAATGAAACAAGCTATTGAAGAAGGTTTTATATTAGATGTCCTTCAAAACTACACAACCTACAAGACTATGTATAGGATAAATAAAGAAATTAAGGACGACCCAGAACTTAAAACCTCTGAGGCGAAAAGACAAATTGCAAGATTTGTAGAACTTCATGACACTAACATTAGCCAAAGGGTTCAAATTATTATTGAACATTTTAAAAACAATGTTATGCATAACTTAAAGAATCAAGCTAAAGCCATGGTGGTAACTTCCTCAAGGGCTGCAGCAGTAAAATACGCCAAGGCTTTTGAAAAATATGTTAATAGTCAAGGTTATGATAATATTCATGCCCTTGTAGCCTTTTCAGGCAAGGTAAGCTTAGATGGTGATGAAAAGATCTACACAGAGGTTGGAATGAATCAAATGAGCGAGGATAGGGTGCCAGATGCTTTTGATTCGGAAGCCTATAATGTTATGATTGTGGCTAATAAATACCAAACAGGTTTTGACCAAAAGAAACTTTCAGCCATGTATATTATTAAGAGATTAAGGGGTGTAAATGCGGTACAGACCCTATCAAGACTTAACAGGGTGTGTCCACCATTTAATAAAACTGTATTTGTTTTAGACTTTACCAATGATTATGAGGATATTAAAAATGCTTTTGCTCCATATTACACAACAACTCTTTTAGCAAGCGACTTAACGGCAAATAAGATAAAAGATCTCCTTACGAGTATTGAAGCTTACGATATTATAGATCCGATCTATGTGGACGAGGTTAACGAAATTGTATTTAAGAAGAGGAAGGGAAATATAACATCTAAGGAAGCTTCGTCTCTACAACTTAAAATAAAAAAGGCAAAGCTTGAGCTTGATAGATATCCTGAAAAGGATCAAAAAGAATTTATTGCTAAGTTAAAAAATTTCAAAAGATTTTATGAATATTTAATCCAGGTGTCTTGTTTTGAAGATGTGGATGTTCATAAATACTATATTTATATTTCTTATCTACTAAACCTTTTAACGCCAGGAGAGAGTATGGGGATGGACATTAAAGACAAGGTAAAGGCTGATAACTTTGTACAGCTTAAAGGCCAAACCCATAAGGATGAAAAACAGGCATCAAACCCTATAGTGAAACTTCCTATAGCTGATCCTATTGATATAGGAGATGAAAAAAAAGAACGCCTTTCAGAAATTATTGCTGAAATTAATGCAAAAACTGGTTCTAAGTATGATGTGGATGTGGCAACAAAAGCTGCTATGCAAATTAGAGATATTATGATGAAGTCTGATGAACTTAAAACATCTGCAAAGAACAACTCTGAAAATGACTTTAAGTTTTCTTATTTTTCCAATGTAGAGAATGCTTTAATTGAAGGTTTGGGACAAAATCAAGGCTTCTTTGGTTACCTATTAGACCATCCAGACGCACAAAAGGAAGTCCTTGGAATATTTATGTCTGAGATTTATAAGAGCTTAAGAAAGAACGCCAATTAATTATAAGAGATGCTGGATATTATTGCATGATTTATGAAGTTTCATGTCACAAATATTAATCAAGGTTTTTTCAGAAATCTATAGGTCCGACTGATATACAAAAATTGCCTTAAATTTTACGCTATAAATATATAAGGGTTTAGAAAACAATTCTATATCAATGGAGTTAAAAGGCATATATTTAAATAAAACTTATATTACATGGTATAATAAGAGCAAGGGAGGTAGAGACATGAATATAATTAAGAAAAGAAGTTTTAAAATTATAAGATTAACCATTGTTGCTTTGTTAATATTTTTATCATGCAGTTTTAATAGTGTTTTTGCAATTGATGACAGCATAAAGAATAAGGAAGCTGATAAATATGCAAATACGACAAGTGATAATATTGAAGTGAGTAATAGGGAGTTAAATGAAGATAAGGCTTTGTTACTAAATTCAAAAGAAATAAAAAAAGAAATGTATTTAATGGGCGGCAATCCTCAAGAGGAAAAGGCAATCACTCTTTTTAAAGATGGGGTAAAGGTCGATGACTACGACACCATAAAACAAGCAATCGACAAAATGTACGACCTTACAAAGGAGGGAAGGAAATACAATTTTGTCCTTCAAGTGAATAAGGATATTGAATTAACTGAGTACAGTCAGTTTGGCTGGCCCTATGGCGAGGTGACCCTTAGGAGTAAGGACAAGGCAAGCAAAAGAACAATCAAAGCAAATAATACAAATCACACTATGATGCTCGGCGTTGTCAACGGGGCTCATCTAACCGTAGAAGATATTATTATCGACGGAAACAATCAAAAACGTATATTTTGGATGGAATCAACGGAACCACTTCCTGTAAGTCTAACGATCAATGACGGTGCCATCTTACAAAATGGGAAAGTTGATCCGAACGATGGGGCCAAAACAGGCGGTGCTATTTATTGTCAAGAAGCAGGGGATGTCACAATTAATGGCGGCATTATAAGAAATAACGAGGCCATACAAGCTGGCGGTGCCATTTCTTATATTGGGACCAGAACATTGACCATCAAGGGCGGAGAGATTACTGGTAACAAGGTTTCTTCTGACTCAGGCTTCGGAGGAGCAATTGTTTTACAAGGTAAAGGCATAATTAATGGTGGCAAAATCCACAATAATATGGCTAATAGTGGTGGCGGTATTTTCACAGGAAAAAATACGAACCTGGAAATCACCGGCGGAGAAATCAATGGAAACTCCGCGTCTTATGCAGGCGGAGGAATTTATTGTGCAGGTAATTCAGTTGTCAAGCTTACCGGAGGACAAGTATCTAAAAATCAAGGAAGATACGGTGGAGGAATAACAGCAGTATTTAACAGCAATTTCATTATGGAAGGGAACGGAATTATTTCAGAAAACGAAGCTTATACTGGTGGCGGTTTTTATCCGTGGGGTACAACTCCTTCCTGTGATTTAATTTCAGGAACCATTGAGAAGAACAAAGCCAACTACGGTGGCGGCATCCGTCTTAGATCGCCTAAGGCAAAGATAGGCGGCATAGTAATTAGAGAAAATATCGCACAATACGGTGGCGGTATCTACTCCAACTTACCTGTTGGCGAAACCCTTACCATTGACGGCGTGAAGCTATATAAAAACGAAGCCCTATCTGGTGGAGGAGTATGCTTAATTAAAGAAAACGGCAGCCTAAACTTTAAAAATGCTGAGTTTAAAGAAAACAAAGCCTACTACGGCGGCGGCATCTGGACAAGTAATACCATGACTATAGAAAAATCCACCTTTGAAGGAAATGAAGCTATAAAGTCAGAACCATCCATCTTGCCAGACGGCACACACGAAAACAACGGTCACGGCGGAGCCATTTATATTAATACCGCTTTAGATGAAAAGGGAGTTGTTACACTAGACGGTTGTACATTTACAAGAAATAAGGCAGACAAATCTGGCGGTGCCATTTCCGTTGATGAAACCCACGGCCTTTTAAAAGTAATCAAGGGCACTGTTTTTGACGGCAATGAAGCTACAGGTGAATTGGGCCATGGCGGAGCCATTTACAGTAATCTTCATGCTTATATGCCAGAATACGATGATGGATCTACAGGGCCACTTGTACAACCTCCGACAGCTAAAGATTACTACTATAACATCAACACCGATGCCACGACGGTCTTTAGAAATAACAAGGCATTTCAAACCTTTACTCCACCGAGTACGAAGGATGAATTTGTAAAACTTTTGTATATGTCTACTTCTCATCCGGGTACAAAATACAATCACCCATTGAACAATGATGATGTTAACTTAATAATATTTCGCAAGGTTATTTTTGATAAGAACTATGAAACTGAAGAACCGATTCATGCTGCATTCCTAGTACTTGAAAAAAGTAAATTAGGGAAAGATTTTCCTGCTGATCCTGTAAGAAAAGGATATACTTTTAAGGGCTGGAATACTCAAAAAGACGGTAAAGGAACATCATCATTTACACTCGACACTGTCATAGAAAGTGATATAACTCTTTATGCTCAATGGGAAGAACAAATTAAAAAACCTGACGAACCAAAAAAACACGACAAATCGGGAAATGGTTATTTCCTTATAAAGTCAGTAGATACACCCTTATTGAATAAAAAAGATCATGCACAATATATGATAGGCTACAAAGATCAAACCTTTAGACCGGATAGGCAAATGTCCCGTCAAGAAGTGGCGGTTATGTTTTCGAGACTTTTAAATGAAAGACCTCAAAAGGGAATAATATATAGTAGAAACTACAAGGATGTTTCAGATGACCTTTGGTCTGTTACAGCTATAAGTTATATGAGCAAATTAAACATGATTAAGGGATATCCAGATGGGAATTTCAGACCATATGCAAACATTACTCGTGGAGAATTTGCAGCAATGGCTACAAGATTTGCAAATCTCAGTGGAGGAAACAAAAATTTTACAGATGTTTCTAAAGATCACTGGGCTTATGATGTAATTCAAAAGGCAGCAGAAGCAGGATGGATTTCCGGTTATCCTGACGGAAGTTTTAAACCTGACCAACCGATTACCCGTGCAGAAATAGTGTCAATTACAAATCGTATGTTAAATCGCTTTGCAGATGAAGATTTTGTAGATCACAACTTAAACAAAATTATAAACTATAGGGACATGGATAAGGCCCACTGGGCATACTATCCTGTAGTAGAAGCGACTAATGGTCACACTTATGAACGTAAAGAAAATGAAAGAGATGAAACATGGTTTGAAGTTAATGAAACAAGCTTTGTTTACGACAAGTAAAAATTTAATTATTAAAGAATATAATAAATAATAGAAACAATAAAAGAAAACAGGCGGGCATGATAAAAGTATTTTTATCATGCCTGCCTATTTTAAGTAGGGGATTTTTTAAAAATCTACAGAAATTTAATTTTAATTTTACACTACTTATATAATTTAAAGATAAAATTGTAAAAAAGATAAGATAAAGGCATGAAATTAAAATTTTTAAAATTTACATAAAGAGGAAAAAATGTATAGTTTATATAAAAAAAATGAAATTTATTTTGGACTTGTTTGGGTAATAATATATTGCACTGTATCTGTTTTCATTCGAGATAAGTTTGGGGACCAAAGTATTATTATGCTCATAAGTCTCGCTTTGATTGCTGGAGCAATTGGGATCTTTATAAAAAAACATCATTTGGAAGAAAAATACGGCCTTAATAAATATCCTAAAAATAGAGCAAGATATTTATATTTTATCCCTGTATGGGTTCTTACCACAGGTAACCTCTGGGGAGGTTTACATTTATCTTACAGTGGGATTTATCAGGTTTTTTCAGTTTTATCCATGTTTTTGATTGGATACATTGAGGAAGTAATTTTCAGAGGTTTTCTTTTTAAGGCAATTTTAAAAAAGGATGGACCAGCAAAATCTATTACAATCGTGGCAATTACATTTGGTATGGGCCACATTATAAACTTATTTGCCGGACAAAGGGATTTAGAAACAATCTCTCAAATATTTTTTGCCCTGGCTTGGGGTTTTATGTTTACAATTATTTTCTATAAAAGTAAAAGTCTTTTACCATGTATTTTTGCCCATGGAATGATAGATGCTTTTTCTAAATTTTCTAAGAACAATCAAACTTTTGAGGGGATCTATATAATTGCTACAATATTTGTTGCTGTTTTTTATTGTACTTATTTGTTAAAACTTAAAGATAAAAAAGACTTTGAATCATATAAAAATAGGGATTGTATTTAAAATAAAAATGAAAAATATATCTAAGGGAAGATAAAATGAAAAATATAAGAAATATACCGGTCAAAAGAAAAATAGTCTTTATTTTTTTAATTTTTTTATTTATTTTATTTATTTTATTTGCAATAAGTTTTCTTTATGCAATATTCAGCCATTCTATGGGAGAAAATCAAGAAGGCATAAGTGGATATTTTTGCGAGATTGTGTTTCGTATTTTTATAAGCCTTGTAATTTTTATAGTTTTAGCTATTAACTATTTTATTAAGGAAAAACCAAGATCTATAATTATTTGGTGGATATGTGCCATCGTCGCTTTTTTTGGAGTTTTTTATTTAATAAGAGCTTGGATTTTTGATTTTTCTTATATAAATGCACCTAAAGTCGTGAAGCTTAACTATATAACATTCGAACGAGATAATATTTATGAGTATTCTATAGTTTATAGCCTTATAGGCTACACGGAAAAGGGTGACACTGAAATATTTCGCATAAACTCTGAAACTTATGACCTGGAAAAAGAAAAGTGGACAGACGATGAGTTTGTATCAGCTTATGTTCAGTATCTTCCTCACACGGGAGTATTGATGAATTTAAAAACATTTAAAGAAAATAAATAGCCCTAAATTATATAAGAAAAAAAAGGATATTGATATTAATATCCTTTTTTTCTTTTACAATGAAAATATAAAAAAGGCTATTTTTAAAATAGCCTTATTTTATTTCATCACCTAAATTTTTCAAACTATCAACTTGGTCATCTCTTCCTAAAACAATTAGAACATCACCAATTTTAAAAGTATAATCAATTGGGGGATTGAAAATCATTTTTCCATCTTCAATTTTCTTTATAGCAAGAACAATAAGCTCAGTTTTTTTAGGAATCTGTGCTTCAATTAAATTTTTATTTTCTAAATAGGATCCCCTTTTGACAAGAACCTCTTCCAAATCAAGCTCAACATCTCCGATTTTTGTAACCACATCTAAAAATGAAATAATATTAGGCTTTATCATAAGAGAAGCCATTCTCTTGCCACTTATTTCCACATATTATAGACCCTAAAAATTTATAAAATCTGTTAGCTTTGTATAAATTATTTTATAATTTTGTAATTTTTATTAAGAGGTTTTGTAATTAATATTTGCTATTATTATGACATAATAAATCCAATAAAAATTAAGGAGAGAAAAATGAAAGGAAATATTAAAAGAAAAATAGGGTCAATATTATTAGCAGGCTGTTTAGCTTTAGGAATAGGCGCTTATGTTAAGGCAAATGCAGGTGATCATTCAAGTGAAATGATTTCTCGTAAAGGTGTTCAAAATGAATTTGTTGAAACTTGTAAAAATCTTAATTGGCCAAAAGGTTATAATGTGCCAAAGGAGATAGACGAAGAAGAAAATGGTTCAGTTTATCAAAAGGGTTTTGGAAACACAAGAGCAAGCATTTATTGGGAAGCAGCTTGGGAAAAGGAGTGGTTAAACACCTATAAAAATGATCCTAGAAGAGCTGAGAAAGCTTTAGAAGAGTTGGAGAAAGCAAAGAAGATGCCCTACATGTCAGAAGAAAAGTGTGACGATGCTACAAGAGAGTATTTTGATAAAATTTTAGATAAGGCAAAAAATGGTGATCCATCAGGTTTTGAAGAAAATATCAAATTAAATGCACCGGAATAAGTCATATAAAAATGGAATACTATAAATCTTTGTGGTTTATTAAATAAAAACTATAAAGGCTAAAAAAGGCTATTTTTAAAATAGCCTTATTTTATTTCATCACCTAAATTTTTCAAACTATCAACTTGGTCATCTCTTCCTAAAGCAATAAGAACATCACCAATTTTAAAAGTATAATCAATTGGGGGATTGAAAATCATTTTTCCATCTTCAATTTTCTTTATAGCAAGGACAATAAGCCCAGTTTTTTTAGGAATCTGTGCTTCAATTAAATTTTTATTTTCTAAATAAGATCCCCTTTTGACAAGAACCTCTTCCAAATCAAGCTCAACATCTCCGATTTTTGTAACCACATCTAAAAATGAAATAATATTAGGCTTTATCATAAGAGAAGCCATTCTCTTGCCACTTATTTCCACAGCAGATAGAGTTTTATCAGCTCCCACCTTTAATAACTTTTCGCTACCTGATTTAGTAAGGGCATTTGAAATAATATAAATATTTTTATTAAGATTTCTTGCAGTAAGCACAGTTACTATGTTGTCCACTTCAGAATCTAAAGTTGCAATAAGACCCTTAGCCCTTTCAATTCCCGCATGTTTCAAGACACTTTCCTCAGTAGATTGACCCTCAACTACTAAAATATCGTGATGGCTAAAATCTTCAAGGTCTTCACGCCTATCACTTATAACAACAAAATCGAGTTTTTCATTAATAAATTTTTTTATAATTACCTCTGCCAACTCACCAGATCCGCATATTATGTAATGATTATTTAAAGCAGCAATTTTTTTATCCATTTTACTTCCCTTCCACAAATCTGAAACCTTGCCTTCAACAAACATAGCAACCACCGTTGTAAAAGCATATCCAACTATACCAACGCCTAAAAAAATCATAAAGATTGAAAAGATTTCAGACAGATTGCTGGTGGTGCCAACTTCACCAAAACCTACAGTAGATATGGTTATAACAGTCATATATAAGGCATCGATAAAATCTACCTTTAATAAAATCATATAACCTATAACACCAGTAATAAGTAAAAGTGCAAAAGCTAAAAAAATAAATTTGAGTTTTCTTTTTTCTTCCATAAGCCTCTCCTTATATATTAGATTATAGTATATTTTTAAAAAATTTAAGAGGCTTTTTAAGATTTAATTCTTTAAAAGCCCCTTTTAAACTTACTTATTTTCGTATTTTAAAAATTTGTTAGAAAAATATAAGGATATTATTAATTCTCCTAGTGCAAAAATAGTTAATAATCCTAAATCATGTGCATTTATAAATCTAAAGTTGTTAGCTTCAATTGAAAGAAAGCTTAAACCTATTATTTTTAAGGATTTATAGGCTGTAGCAAATCCAAATATTGTAAACATACTGGAAAGGAGAACTATAATTCCAAAGGACCTTATCTTTATAGCAAGAGCTCCAAAAATTCCTATAATAGGAAGTGATAGAAATATGCTAAGAAATATATAATAAGCATAAATATTAAAATTTATCCTTTGAAAATTTCCTATAAATTTTCCGCCTGCATAAAATAGGGCCAAAAAATATATTTGACAAAGGCCTATTATTATAAAAGATAGAAATAACTTGGCCATTATAAATGAGATATTTTTCTTTGGACTAAGCCTAATAAATTTAAGCCCTGCCTTGTGTTCGGGGGACCAAAGACTTGCTATTATAATAGCAATTAGGGGAATATAGAAAAAGGAAAAGTAAAATAAACTTACTTGGGTCCATAGACTTTGCCATTCATGGGTTAGAATTTCCTTATTTCCCATATAATTTATAAGTCCAAAGGCATTGGCAAGAAGGGGTATTATAAGACTTATTAGTAAAATATTTATAAATTTTATTTTTTTAAATTCTAATTTTAACATTTTTCCTCCTAATCCTTGTATAAGTTATAAGATTTCATTGTCTTTAAATAAATAAGGCTGATTATTAAAAGACCAAGGGCAATAATTAGTGTATAAAAATTTAAGGGATTTAAGGCCTGGATAAATTTATCTGACTCTTTTACATAAGAAATATTTAAAAGACTTGCCATCCAAGCAAAGGGATTTATAAAAGATAAAATCTCTGATGTGAGCATGGTAATCACTCCTGTAAGGCCCCCTATTATAGAAATAAATGAAAGTGTGTAAACTTTTTTTGTTTTCATTTCTATTATCATAAATAAGGCCAAAAAGAATAAATTTATTATTAAAGCCGATAGATTTACCAGTGAAAATCTTAAAATTATTCCACTATTAATATTGAAATGATCTGACTTCATTGCTAGGGCAAGAAAAGCTAGGGCTTCAATTATTTGCAATAAAATTAACTTAAAAGATAAATTTTTAAATTTATTAAGAAGAATAGAATTAACCTTTTCTCCAAGGATTATTTCCATCTGCCACATCTTATTTTTTTCTTCAATTTCCATTACTTTTTTTATAAGAGATGATATTAATATAGGGTTTGACAGTAGAGATATAAATAAATAAGTATCCAAGATGTAAGCAAGGGGATATTTGCCCTCTGAAAAAGACCTTGAATGACTAATTCCTGCGACAATTAGCATCTGAACAAAAAAAACTATTATTATTAAAAAATTTATTCCCAGTCTTTTATATTTTTTTCTTTCTAAGTTTTTCATATTAAGACCTGCTTTCTTCAATAAATAGTTTTTCCAGGCTTTCTTTTTCTTCTTCTAACCTATAAATATCTACCTTGCCATGTAAAAAGTTCACTATATCTGCAATATCTTGGTTGGACTTTTTACCTAAGATTATTTTTTTCTCCCTTAGCCTATCTTCATCAAGATTTAAAAGGCTCAGAGTTTTTTTATTGTCAGATGTAACTAAAGATATAAATGGGGGATGGAGCCTCCTATATTCTTCCAAGCTTCCATTATAGGTTAACTTTCCAGCTTTAAGGATACCTATATGGGTGGAAATTTTTTCTATCTCATCAAGGATGTGGGAAGAAATTAAGATACTTGTAGAAGTATTTTTTACAATATTTTTAAATAAATTTCTCATTTCCTCAATTCCCTGAGGGTCTAAACCATTTATAGGTTCATCTAAAATTAAAAGCTTTGGATTTCCTATTAAGGCCATAGCTATACCAAGTCTTTGTTTCATACCAAGAGAAAATTCTCTTGCCTTCTTTTTGCCTAAATTGTTAAGACCTACAAGGTCCAGGGTTTTTAAAATTTCATCTTTTTTTATTCCCTTTAGCTGACAAATTATTTCTAAATTTTCATAGCCTGTTAAGTGGTCATAAAAAGAAGGATTTTCAATTAAAGCCCCAAAAAATTTGTTGAAATCTTTTTGATTTTTTGAATTTAATTCCTGCCCAAAAACTTTAATCATACCCTGGTCTTTTTTCACAAGACCAAGAATAAGTTTCATTAGGGTAGATTTACCAGCTCCATTTTTTCCTATTAAACCAAAAATAGATTTTTCCTCTATTTCTAAAAAATCAATATCTAAAACTTTTTTATTATTATATGATTTTTTTAAATTTTTTATTTCTAAGATTTTGTTCATAATCATTCCTCCTAAAAATATAATAAAGCTCACAGATAAAGATAAAGTTTAAACAAGATCACTTTTACATCACAAAAATAAATAGATTGAAAAAGTGTTGTATAATAAGATTAACGAGGGGGCTTAGATGGATTTTAGAAGAAATTTTTCTATATTAATAGTTGATGACGAAAAAAACTTATTGGAAAATTTATATAATTTTTTAAAAAATAAGGGTTTTAAAAAAGTTTACACTGCTAAAAACTTAAAAGAGTCGAGATTTAAGCTAAAAAATTTTAAAATTGATTTAATAGTTTTAGACTTAATGCTTCCCGATGGAAGTGGCTTTGACCTATTAAAAGAAGTTAGAAAGACTTCCGATATAGCTGTAATAATTTTATCTGCCCTTGATGGAATAGATGACAGGAGAGAAGGCTTTGAAAACAGGGCAGACGACTATTTAGTCAAGCCCTTTTTTCCAGACGAACTTCTTTGGAGAATTGATGCAATTTTAAGAAGAAGTAAAAAAATTAATAGCCAAGAAAAAATAAAATTAGGAAATGTAATTTTTCATAAATCTAAGGGAATACTTATAAAAAACGGTGAAGAAATTGCCCTAACAGCCACACAATTTAAAATCTTAGCTTACTTATCTGAAAATATAAATAAAATAGTTTCAATTGACAGAATTTTAGACAACATTTGGGAAGATTCTTATGGCTATGAAAATACCTTAATAACCCACATATATAGGCTGCGGGAAAAATTAGAAGATAATCCCAGAGACCCTAAGATCTTAATTACCATAAAAGGTCTTGGTTATAAATTAATTAAAGAAGAATAATATGTTTAATTATATTTTAAAAAGATTTAAAAAAATTGTTATAAGAATACTCTCTTTAATGTTTTTTCTAATGTTTTTGCTTGTGATATTTCTCTACCTAAACTACAGATTAAATAATAAATATCCAAGGCCAAATGATATTTTTTCCTATGTGGAAGACAATAAAAGCAAGATTTATCTAAACGAAAAAAATAAAGAATTTTTAAAAGAAAAAGATATTTGGTCCATAAGACTTGATAAAGACGGAAAAGTTATAGAAAGCTTTAATAAGCCTAAAGAAGTAAAAGATAAATTTAATCTTACTGACGTAGCAGGCTTTACAAGATTTTATTTAGCAGACTATCCAGTATTCACATATAAAACAGGTGATGGCTTGCTTATATTTGCCTATCCTAAACATTCTTTAGATAAATTACCATTTAATTATTATAATTACAAAAACCTTATTTTTAATTTGGAATTAGTTATAATATTTTTAATTTTATTTTTAGTCTTTGTCTATATAATTTATAGAATTGATATTAAAAATATTTTTAAAAATATCTTACCCTTTCAAAAAGCAATAGACAATCTCTATGAAGAAGACTATGAAAAATTAGATGAATATGGAGAATTAAAAGACCTTTCATTTTCCATAAATAAGGCAAATGAAAAATATAAAAACTTAAAAGAAGCTCAAGGCAAGTGGATTAGAGGAGTGAGCCATGACGTGAGAACCCCCCTTGCAAAAATTTCATGGGAACTAAGTAAGGAAAATAAAAAAGACCTTGATGTAGAAAATATTAAAGACCAGGTCTTAAAAATTTCAAATATCTTAGAAAGCTTAAATCTGACCCTATCCCTTTCAAACATAGAAAAAGAAAACTTTAAAGAAGAAAATCTCCTAAAAGTAATTAGAAAACTCCTAGTAGATAAACTAAATGAAAATCCAGAAAGGGAAATTATTTTTGAAAATAATATAAAAAAGCAAAATATAAAACTTAAAATGGATCCCAATTTATTTTATAGAATGCTTGAAAATATTTTAAAAAATTCAATAATCTATACAAAAGGGAAAATAAGACTAATAATTTCAGAATCTAAAAATAGCTTAACTATTACCATTTTAGATGAAGGAATGGGATTATCTGAAAGCATTATAAAAAAAGTCAATGAAGAAGATTTAACCAATATTACAAAACATGGACTGGGTATTTTTATCTCTAAACAAATAGCTGAATTGCATGAAGGAAAATTCATTATAAAAAATAAGCATCCCGGATTAGAAGTATCTTTTATCTTTGAAAATAAAAATTAAATTTTATTATAACTTTTAAATAAAACACATAAAAAAGGCTTAATGGCCTTTTTTTAATGGAAATTTTATTGGCTTTTAGAAAAAATTTTTTATTCATATCTTAAATGGAATATGATAAAATTTAACAGTAAAGCATAAATGAAAGGATTTATCATGAAGGAAAAATTTAGAGATAAATTTACTGATCCTGATATTATTAAAAAAATTCAAGAGCTTGAAAATTCTCCTCAAAATATGGAGAAGTTAAAAGTTATTAAGGCTAAGATGAAAGATAGGGCAACAAAGCCTTTATTTTTAGGTTGTCTTGGTCTTATAATTGCAGGTAATGCTGCTATATATTTTAAGGCTTATGGGGCAATAGTTATTTTTATTATGATTATTATTGCGTCTAATTATTTAGAAAAAAATAGACATAATATGACTGATGACTATGTAAATAATTTTTTATTACCTGTTTTAAAAGAAATCTTGCCGGATACAAGGATAAATTATCTTGAGGGTATAGATTTGGAAATTTTAGGAAATTTAATTTATAATTCTAAAAAATATTATTCCAATTGCCATATAATTTTTGGTGATGATTATAAGACTGAGTTTTGTAATTTGAGGGCATATCACTACATAAAGGACAAGGATAAGACCGAGGAAGAGGTTGTTGATTTTGAGGGCCAGGTTTTGGCAGCTAAGATGGATACAAAGATTAAGGGGCATATTAGGATTGTGCCTGTTGTAAAAGAAAATTTCCTTGGTGATAAAATTTATAGGGCCTATGGAAGTAAGAGAAAAGATGAAAAAGAGGTAAGGGTTGAATCTATTAAGTTTAATGATTCTTATTCAATATTTTCTACGGATGATTTTTATACAAGATTGATTTTAGATCCTAAGATTATTGAAGTTTTAAATGATTGGTCAGATAAAATGAGGGTTTGCCTATATATGGACGAAAAATATATTGCTATTTCTTTTGAGTCTCATAAATTTTTATTCCCGGTACCAGGTGGGGGAAAGTCTGTGGAAAATTTATCCCTTTCGGGGGAATATGAAAAAATCAGAGGTAAATTATCTTACTTTTATGAATTAATTGATATAATTGGTGAGAAATTTTAAAGGAGAAATTATGGAAAAGTTTATTAGTTTAGTGACTTCTTTCTTGGTCATTCCATTTTTGTTTTTATTTTGTCTTATAATTTGGTTTATAAGGGCTTCAAATAAATTAAATAGATATAAGATAATAATAAAGGAATCGGAAAAAAATTTAGATATAGCTCTTGCTAAGAGGTATGATACCATTTGTCAGATGATAAAGGTGGCTAAGTCTTTTGCTAAGTATGAAAAATCCACTTTTACCGATTTGGTAAAGCTAAGACAGGAATCTGGAATTAGGGGTTTTGAAAATGTTATAAAAAATCAGGACCAGGCAATAGAAAAGATTCACGTTTTGGCAGAGGCTTATCCGGAGCTTAAATCTTCTGAAGAATTTTTGAGATTGGAAGATGAGATAGATGATGAAAATGAACAATTGGCAGCTGCAAAAAGAATAGTGAATAATAATATAAGCATTTTTAATCAAGAAATAGTTTCTTTTCCAACCTCCCAGGTGGCAAAGCTAAAGGGTATGGTGGAAATGGATTTTTTAAGGGAGGAAAATTTAGACCAAAAAAAATCCATAGATGATTTTGATTATAATGTGTAAATTATACTAAAAAATATAGAAAAGGACTAAAGCTAAACTTTTTCATTTATAGTTTTAAAATTTTATACATGGCAAAAAAATAGCGACTTAAAATCGCTATTTTTTATTTACAATAAAACAATTCTAATTAAATATAAAATTATGGAAAACTTTACAAATTTATAACGAAAAATTCAAAATTTCTTTGTTTAACAATGATAAAATACCTTATCAAAAAAATTTACCTATAATTATTTCATTATGGAGGTGCGAAATGATTGAAAGTATAGTTGATGATAATGAACGCATATTGTGGAGAGGAAAGCCTGATATTGTATTGTACATTGTGGGAAATCCTGCAATTTATTTAGTTGCAATTTTTTGGGGACTTTTTGATTTATTTTTAATTTCCGATTTTTTAAAAGATGCTCAATTTCTAAATGGATTTATTTTTATTTTTTTTCTTTTTCATCTATTTCCCGTTTGGTTTGCCATAATAGGCCCAATATTCAGGCTTATAAATTACAGAACCGTCGAATATGCCATTACGGATAAGAGAGTTTACGTTAGTCGAGGTATATTTGGAAGAGATATAAATACTCTTGAACATAGAGAAATCACAAACCTTTCAGTTGATGTAAACTTTTTGGAAAATATAAGAAAAGTAGGCACCCTTAATTTGTTTTATAATGCAAATGTAAATGGAGCTTTTAATTACAGAGTTTCATCTGATGCCAATAGATTTATTTCAATCGAAGATCCCTACGGCGTTTATAAACTTCTTAAAAAGGTAAGCCTTGATGTTACCACCGATCAAGCCTTTCCAAATGCCTATAGACCAAAGGAAAATACAGGTTACAATACAGAATATAAATAAAAACTTTTTTAAAATTTTAATTAAATTAAATTAAATTCTATATTTTATATATAAAATCTATGGTAAAATATGTATAATGAATATAAATAGAGACTGGAGGTAATATTTTATGAAAAAATTTAATTTAATTTTTATTTTAGCCCTTCTTTTAGGAAGTTTTATCTTTCCTACAAGGACTTTAGCTTCCACAGATCCTCTAAATCATGTAAAAAATGATTTACCTCAAGAGGAACTTATGAATAAAGATTCTAAAGATGTGGAAAATAAAGAAAAAGTTTTAAATTTTAAAGAAGATAAAAGCAAAAAACTTTTAATGCAAAATCCTGTGGGAGGAACGGAAAAGACTTTCACAGTAACAAAAAGATCTCTTGGAAGTACAGGAAACGGGGCACTTGTTGGAGAGTTTGACACTCTTTTTGATGCTTTCGGTGCATGCGAACAGAATGATCAGTCAAACGAATATGTAATTACAGTTAATAAAGATTATGATATTCCTGCAAATGAGGACGTATGGTCAAGGCAGGATGTTAACATTTTACTAAAATCAGCTGATGGGAAAACTTGCACTTTAAAAAGGCTTGGAACACGACTAATTTTTTATGTTGCCCATAATTGCAAGATGCGAGTTGAAAATATAATTTTAGATGGTAATAAGGACGGAGAACTAACATTTTTATCAGAAAATGGCCAACTTACATTAGGGAAAGGAACGGTTGTACAAAACTTTATTGACGTTCCTTCGTATGATGGTCCAGCTATATTAGTTTCTTCTAATTGTGTCCTTAATATTGAAGATGGAGCAATAATACAAAATAACAATTCAGATACACAAGGTGGAGTTATTCAAGCTCGTAAAGACTCTACAGTAAATATTAGTGGCGGAACTTTTAAAAACAACAAATCCAACACAAGTGATGGTGGAGCTATAGCGGCTTCTGGAGTTCTAAACATCACTGGAGGAACTTTTGAAAATAATGAAGCCAAGAAAACTAGTGGAGCTATTTTTATTGGTAAAAATAATTCAGCAAGTATTTCTAATGCTACATTTAAAGGCAATAAAGCAAGCACAGGTGGTGCAATATATAGCTCAAAAGAATTTAGTGTTTCAAATACCACTTTTGAAAATAATACAGCTAATTGGGCTGGAGCAATTTTTTCATCAAAGAAATTAACACTAAATGATGTTACATTTAAAAACAATAAAGTTGCATCAGCTGGTGGTGCTTTGTATTTACAAGGCGGAGCTGAAATAAAAAACTCTACTTTTACAGAAAATAGTTCAGTGTCAGACGGTGGAGCTGTTTATAGTGTTGACGCAGACATTGACATTGACAACTGTACTTTTGAAAAGAACGATAGTAAAGCTCGTGGTGGAGCTTTGTTATTAGGTGTACAAAACAATCCCACAGTAAATTATACAATTAAAAATAGCACAATAAAAAATAACAAGTCTAAAAATATAGGTGGAGGTATAACAGCTATTCTTGGCACTTTAACTGTTGAAAACTCTAGTATAGAAGCTAATAATTCAGATTTATTAGGTGGCGGAATTGTATCTGTAGCTCAAACTATCGTTAATTTAAATAAGTGTATAATTAAAAACAATACAGCTAATGGAGCTGCTGGCATCTTTGTTGGAACAGGTGGCTCACAAAGTAAAGGAACTGTCAATATAAAAGGAACTGAATTTAATGGCAACGATACTGGTTCTAAACAAGATCAAAAAACTCTTGCAGGCGGAGGTATTTATATTGATGAGGGTGTTACTGTCAATATTAGCGATTCAAGCAAGTTTATAGATAACAAAGCTGGATTTGGAGGAGCTATCTATAATGTATCAAGCGATTATAAAAATCCTGCAGATGAAACTAAGTATCAAAATTTAAGCATCGATAAAACTACATTGTTTAAGGGTAATGAGGCTAGATTAGGTCTATTTGCACCTCCAATAAATTATGATAGATTTGATAAACTAAAATTTAGTGATACATCTGATATTCCTCATATGAAGGGCATGAGCAAAAGCCTTTTAAATAATTATGACATAAATTACAAGGGAGACTTTTTAATAATTTATGATGCCAACGGCGGAAAATTTGAAGACGGAAAAACAGAAAAGCAGGAAGCCCATAAGGTAAATGATGAAATCACTATTCCAGCAGGGCCTGTGAGAGAAGGCTTTAAATTTACTGGATGGAGGGGTACAAAAGTAACTTCAGATGCTGCAAGTGTAAATAAAGTTACTCTTAATCCAGGCAATAAATTTAAGCTTGACGGCAACTACATTTTTGCCGCTCAATGGGAAAAGATTGAAAGGAAAGTAAAAGATGAGGGTTATTTGGGAACTTTCACTATAAAAAGCCCTGATGAATTTAAAAAGAAAATTGAAAGTCATAAGGCATATTTAGCAGGCTATTTAGATCAAAGAGTATTACCAGAAGGCAAAATGACAAGGGCAGAAGCAGTGGCTCTTATAAGTCGTCTTGAAGGCTATGATTTAAGTGATTCAAGTTCAAGAATTTTCTCGGATCTTAAGGAAGGTTCTTGGTACAACAAGTATATCAATGCTGCTTTTGAAAAGGGTATTTTAGTTGAAAAATCCGGACAAGATTTTCGCCCTGATTCTCCTATTACAAGGGCTGAATTTGCAAAATTAATAGAGTTTATAGATAAGAAAAATAATTCTATTGCACCTTTTGCTGATGTAAAAGGACACATTTATGAAGATGCGATTAATCAAGCTTACGGAAATAATCGTATAGCAGGTTATCCTGATGGAACTTTCCGTCCTGATGCTCCTATTACAAGAGCTGAAATTGTAACTATCTTGAATAATTTTTATGATAGAAAGGCTGATGCAAAAAGTCTTGAAGGCATAGAAAACCTAGGACTTTTAAAGCATTTTACAGACTTAAATGAAAATCATTGGGCTTACTATGAAATTATGGAAGCTGCAAATTCCCATGAATATATCAGAAGAAACGAAAATGGTATTGTCGAAAACTGGATTCGTTTAATAGAAGACATGGTAAAGTAAAATCTTATGATTGCCTCCTTAAAAGGGAGGCAATTTTTTTGCCAACTTTTTTTAAAAATTTAAAAGTGTTAAAATACTAGTCAATTAGAAAAGTTTAAGTTGAAAATAAAGTTGGATTTTATAAATTTAATGTGGAGGAATAAATATGGAAAAGGAAAACAAGGCTTTGGCTATTCAGGACACTTATGGGGAAAGATTTCAATATTGTTGGGGCTGTGGTCCTAAAAATAAAGAGGGTCTTCATTTAAAATCTTACCCTTCAGTGGATGGGGAAACTTGTATTTGTAAAATTACACCTGATGAGCATTTTACAGGGGGAGTTCCTGCAAATTTATTTGGAGGAATGATTGCCATGATTTTTGATTGCCATGGGACTGCATCTGCTGCTTGGTTTAACCACCATAAAAGGGGTCTCGATTTTAATGAAGACACTATTATAGGTCGTTTTATTACTGCAAGGCTTGAGATTGATTTTAAAAAGCCCCTGCCTATGAATAAGGAGATAAAAGTTACTTCATGGCCGGAAGAAATCGGCGAAAGAAAAGTAATTGTAAATATGGAAATGGAAGCTGAGGGCCTAGTTCGTGCTAAAGCAAAAATTATTGCTGTGGGGGTAAAGGATAATATGTAAAAAAGCACATAAGCATTATCTAAATAAAATTTTTAAATTTTATAAAAATAGCGGGGAGATAAATTTGAAAGAAAAAAGAATTTCAAAGGCAATGTTATTTATTATTTTATTTGGAATTGTAAGTTTATTTTCAGATATGACTCATGAAGGCGCCTCCAGTATAAGGGGAGCCTATCTTACAATTTTAGGTGCATCTGCAGGAACTATAGGATTTGTTTCGGGGCTTGGTGAATTAGTTGGATATTCCATGAGATATGTATTTGGAAAAATTACCGACAGAACGAAAAAATATTGGCCCATGGTAATTTTCGGTTATATTTTAGATATTATAGCAGTGCCTGCTCTTGCTCTTGTGGGAGAAAATGGTTGGGTGGCTGCGTCAGCTTTATTAATATTTCAAAGAATGGGAAAGGCAATAAAAAAACCTGCTAAGGATACAATTATGTCTTTTGCAGCAAGCCAAGAAGGGGTTGGAAAGTCTTTTGGAATTCAAGAGATGTTGGATCAAATCGGAGCTTTTTTGGGACCGGTCCTTCTTTATTTAGTAATGCTTTTTAAAACTGATGGAAGTGCTTTTGAAATTTATAGAAGATGTTTTGCCTTTTTATTTATTCCAGGTATGATTACTATTTTTTTATTGTTTTATACAAAGAAAAAATTTCCAAATCCTGAAGCTTTTGAACCTGAAATAAAAAAAGCTCAACCTTTTAAAATGAAAAAATCATTTATTTTTTATATTGCGGGAATTTCTTTTTTTGCTTTCGGTTTTATTGATTATTCAATAGTAATTATGCATATTTCTAAAAATTATACAGAAATTGCGGGAAACTTTTATGAAACTTCAAATTTAATTAATAGTGGAACTATACCTCTTTTATATGCCGGGGCAATGTTAATTGACGCCATAGCAGCTCTTGTTTTCGGACATATGTATGATAAAAATGGCCTTAAGGCTTTGGTAATTTCAACAATTATTTCTGCTCCTTTTTCATTTTTTATCTTTGGTATGAAAAGCATTCCGGCTCTTATTTTCGGATTGATCCTTTGGGGAATAGGAATGGGAGCTCAAGAATCAATATTAAAGGCTGCAGTTACATCAATGGTGGATAAAAAAAATCGTGCAACGGGTTATGGGATTTTTGAGTGTTCTTTCGGAGTTTTTTGGTTTTTGGGAAGTTGGCTTCTTGGAACAATGTATGAAGTTTCAATTCCTCTTATGATTGCTATTTCAATTTCAGCTCAAATTTTATCAATTCCCTTTTATTTGCAAGTAAAAAATCTAAATTAAAACTTAGGAGGAAAAAATGTTAAGAGATGCTATTTACGGATTTGCAGTTGGCGATGCTCTGGGAGTTCCTTATGAATTTAAAGGAAGAAATACCTTTAAGTGCCAAAGTATGGTGGGAAATGGGACTTGGAATAGGGAGCCGGGAACTTGGTCTGATGATACAAGTATGACTCTTGCCACTTGTAAGGCTATTAAAGACAATGGCGGGAAAATAAATATTATTGATATTAGAAAAAATTTTGAGTCTTGGGTTTACAATGATGAGTTTACTGCGGACGGGAAAACTTTTGGTGTGGGCAATACAACTCGGATGGCCATTTCACAGGGTCATGGCTTAGATGATTATTATTCTAATGGAAATGGATCTTTAATGAGAATTTTGCCTTTGGCTTTTACTGATGCTGATGATGAGGAAATTGAAAAAGTTTCTGCTATAACTCATGGTCACAAAATTTCTTTAGATTCTTGCAAGGAATATGTTAAAATTGCAAGAAAATTAATAAAAAAGGAAAAATTTATTTGTGATGAAATTAAAAATAAAAGGGAAGATGAAATAAGATCCAGTGGATTTGTTCTTGACACTTTAGAGGCAAGTATTTGGTGTATTTTAAATACAAATTCTTATAGGGATGCAGTCTTAAAGGCTATTAATCTTGGAGATGATACGGATACGACAGGAGCTGTAACAGGAGGTCTTGCAGGCATTATTTATGGCTATGACCAAATTCCAAAAGAATGGATTGAAAAATTAAAAAATAAAGAATTAATAGAAGAAGTTTTATTTTGAAAAATTTATAGAAAAAATACCCTCTTTACTAGCAAAGTGTAAGGAGGGTATTTTTTAAATCTCATAACTTAAAAAATTATCGATAAACAATAAATAATTATTGTAAATCATAAAATAAAGTGGTATATTAAAAATAAAGGGAGGTTACTATGAAATCACTTAGAGTTAAATTTATTGGTGGGCTTTTAATTATTGCAATTATAATTTTGCTTTTTTCATTTTATGAAATTTTTAAATTTTCAAAAATTATGGCAGATATTTATCCCATGTTTATGAATATGAGATATCCCATGTTATTTTTGTGTCAGGGGATAGTAATTGCCTTAATTGTTGCAGTTTCATTTGGACTTTTTGCCCTTAAAAAATATGGTGAAGACAAAATTTTTGAATATGGAATGCTTTTTGATCTTCAAGTTATTGCACTTTCTTTTATAGGGATATTTTTTTTATCAATTCTTTCTATAATTTACACAAATTTTAACTTAGATGGTTCAATTACAAATTTAATTTTTATTGGAGCGGCAATTGTTTCCATCTTAATTGGACAAATTTTTCTTTTACTATGTGATTTGATAAAAGAAGGAATTACATTAAAAGAAGAAAATGATCTAACGATTTGAGGTGGACTATGGGAAAAATAATTGTTGATTTAGATGTGGAGCTTGCAAAAAATAAAATGTCTTTAACGGAATTATCTGAGCGAGTTGGCATAACCCTTGCAAATCTTTCTATTTTAAAAACAAATAAAGCTAAGGCCATAAGATTTTCCACTCTTTCAGAAATTTGTAGAGTTTTAAATTGTAATGTTGGGGATATTTTAAGGTATCAGGGTGATGAAGATGAGTGATAAAAAATTTAAAAGAGTTTTGATTATTATGTTTATAATTTTTCTTGCAGCAATTCCCCTTTTGTTTTTACTTTCAGATAAGAGAGAAGAGGCTGTAAAGGAAGTGGAAAATGAATTTGGAATAAACCTTCCTAAAAGCGTGAAGAGAGTAAGAGAGCTTTATAAAGAGCCGGATTTTCACGGAGATGGTCAGGCTGCAATTTTATTTTCTATAGATAAAAATGATATTGAAGAATTAAAAAAAGAACTTAAAGCTTATAAGGTTCAAGATGATGAAAATAAAATTTCTCAAATTAATACTTGTCTTAATGCAGTTAAAAAAAGAGGTTTTAAAACTTCTATTGACTTGAATAAGGAAGTCTACTTTAAAGCAACTTCAGAAAATGTTTTTGAAAACATTTATGGTAATTTCATTGCATTTATAATTGATGAGAATAGGGGCGAGATTTTATTTTTGGAGTGGGACACTTGATAAATTAAAAAAATTTTACCCTCTTTACTAATAAAGTAGAGAGGGTATTTTTATAAAGTAAGTTATAAATTTAAAATATTTTTTGTTTTCTTGTGTATATTTTATTTTTGAGAATTTAAAAGCATTTGTCCTATTTTATATACATCACCGGCTCCCATGGTAACAACCATGTCATTGGGGCGAAGATTGTCTTGTAAAAATTTTACAATTTCGTCGAAAGTTTCCATATAAAATGCAGAGTTTCCGTTGTTATTTATTGCATCAACTAAAGTTTTTGAATGAATATCTCCATAATCTTTTTCCCTTGCAGCATAAATATCAGTAATTATTGTATAATCCGTTTGAGAAAAACTCTTGCTAAAGCTGTCCAAAAGCAATTTTGTCCTGGTATAAGTATGGGGTTGAAAAATACAATATAAATTTTTCTTGCAGCCCTTTCTTAAAGCGTTAAGAGAAGCTTTTATTTCTGTTGGGTGGTGGGCATAATCATCCATAACTAGGGCTCCCTTATAGTTACCCTTGTATTCAAGTCTTCTATGAACTCCATGGTAATTATGAATTCCATCAATAGCTTCTTTAAAAGATATATTGTTTTCATGGGCTGCGGCAATTGCCCCTAAAGAATTATATACATTGTGGACGCCCATTATGGAAAGAAAAACTTTATCAATGTATTTGTCCTTGTAATATAAATCGTATTGGGGATAGCCAAGGTCATTAAATTCTATATTTTTTGCTCTATAGTCAGCATATCTGTCAACGGCAATGGTAATTATTTGAGTGTTATCTCTTTCAAGAAGATTTCTTGTATTTTCATCGTCAATATTTAAAATAAGCTTGTCATCTTTTCCTAAGTTATCTCCATAGCCTTTAAAAGTATTTATAATGTGGTCAATATTATCGAAATAGTCAAGATGATCTTCGTCAATATTTAAAACTAAAGCTGTAGTAGGGAAATATTTTAAAACATTGGCCTTATATTCACAGGCTTCAGTTAAAATCATTTCTTCTTTTCCAACAAGGACATTTCCATTTATATCATCAAGTTTTCCTCCAACTATTATAGTAGGTTCAGTTGGAAGATTTTTAATTATTTCAGCTACCATGGAAGTTGTTGTAGTTTTTCCATGAGTTCCTGAAATTGCTATGGAAACTTTATAATTTTCCATTAGAGCACCTAAGAAAGAAGCTCTGTCTATTAAATCAACTTTAGTTTTTATTGCTTGAGCAAGTTCTTCGTTGTCAAGGGAAATGGCATCTGTATAAATTATTAGATCAGCTCCCTTAATATTTTCTTTTTTTTGTCCTATTATTACATCAATACCATGACTTTTAAGCTTATCAGTTGTATCGGATTGTTTACTGTCACTGCCTGTAACCTTGTATCCGTATTTATTTAATATTTCTGCAAGTCCGCTCATAGAAATTCCGCCAATTCCTATAAAGTGAACATGCTTATATTTTTTTTCATTAAGATTAAATTTAAACATATATCCACCTCTAACATAAAAATTATATCATAAATTAATCTTATTTTTTCAGAAGATAATATAAAACCTATAAATTTGTCAATATTTTAAAAATTTTTAAGTTTTTTTTCATTTATTATAGTATAATAAGTGTATATAAATTAAGGCGGTGACACAGATGAACATTACAGACGTACGTATTAGAAAATTAACAGACGTTGGTAAAATGAAAGCTATAGTTTCAGTAACTTTTGATGATGCAATAGTTATTCACGACATTAAGATTATCCAAGGAAATGATTCCCTATTTATTGCAATGCCTTCAAGAAGACTTCCTAATGGAGAATTTAGAGATGTTGCACATCCGATTAATGCAGAAGCAAGAGCGGAAATTGAAAGAATCGTTTTTGAAAAGTACAAAGAACTTGAAAACGAAGAAGGTCAAGAAGTGGCTGAAGAAGAATAGTCGAAAAAAAGCTCCACTATATAGACAGGTGTTCGTAAAACAGGTTTAGACCAAAATTACGAAATGAGCATCTGTCAGGCGGGATTGGGCAACGAAAAGCCGCGATATCCAGATTTTTACTGGATATCGCGGCTTTCTCCTATTTCCGTTTCCGTTTTCCCTTGCCGTGGGTCATGGTCGTTTTTCCGCGCTGGTTGATTGGGCTTTTCAAGTATTTGGACAGCTTTAGTATTTCAATCAGCGAGACAAACTGCTCTTTGGTGAGCTTGTCATAATCAATGCCAAAGGTAGCGAGGAACGACCGAATTTGCTTTTCTTCGGAGCTACCCTCAAAGTTCATCGCATCCTGCAACTGACCCCGTACAGTTGCTACGAGGGAACTTTCATCTGCCGTCATGGTGTCGGGGCGGTGTTCGCTCCGAATGTCACGGAGAATGCCTTTCAGATCGTCTGCAATCAGGCTTCCGAAATACTCGTCCTCTCTGATCTGCGCGACTTCCAGCGTCCGCAGATGCAGATCATTTTCATTGTCACCGTTCTTCATCAAAGCCATCTGCCGGACTGCTTCCAGCACGGAGTTCATATCATTGATGCGCATATCCGCGATCCGGTCAACGTAAATCTCGGCGTCCAGCATGAAACGCAGGAAATCCTTATGGCAAATCAGCTCCGACAGCAGTCGGTGATTGAACTTGCTCGTTCTCAATACTTCGATTGCATCATCACCCAAATGCAGCGCATCCAGCTCTGTGTTTGGGTGATTTTTTTGCTCTGTCAGCCCCAACAGGTAATCGGTAGACACGCCGTAGAACTTTGCAAGCTCCACCATGCTGAACGGGCTGATGTCCTTAAAATCATCGGCTTCGTATTTTCCCAGCGCAGACTTGGAGATGCCTGTCTTCTCAGATAGCTGTTCCAACGTCAGACCGCGCTCCACGCGCAGGTCTTTGAGACGCTCCTGAATGGTGAGCTTCGGCTGCATGGCGGTGTCCTCCCTTCAAATTTCTGCCCTTTCCGGTCTTGTCCATAAGCGTGGAAATCTGCGTTTTTCGGCGCGTTTTCCGACCTCTTGGATATACGGGAGAGAGCTATATTTTTCGCTAAAATGGTCTTGCAATCGCACCTGAACCTTGAAAATTGCATGACCGTCCGAACGGGATATGTCCCCCAGCGAAGTAACCGCTATGACCGCGAAAGCGTGAGCGTACCAACGGGGACGAAACGCTGGGAGCGATCCTCCGGGCAGGAACGACGTTCGGAAGGAGCGGCAAAATCAAACGTAAAAATCAAAGCAAGTGAAAACGGCGAAATAGTTTTCTGCTCTGTGCGGTTGTCTGCATGGAACAGAGCGCTACCCGGCAGCGAACGACGTTTGCCATTCAGAATGATGTTTCGACGTTTCACACAAAGACACACCAAACGGCAAAAGCTGCGGGTGTTGCCCGTGACCAACGTATCATTGGCAGTATTTCCAGCCGAAAGCCGTACATCAAAAACCAGCGCCCTATGGCGAACGGGTGTCACGATTTGACAAACCCATTTTACCATAGAGCGCACCGAAAAAACAGGAGGAAAGTTTGAATATGAGAAAATCCGAAACCTACCGCAATGAGATCAAGTCCTACATTGTCCGCACCGGCATGACCATGACCGAGGTGGTGGACTACCTCTCCGATGAATACGGCTGGAGCCGCAGCGTTCCCAATCTCTCCGGCAAGATCAAGCGCGGCTCGCTCCGCTACGGCGAGGCGGTGGAGCTGGCGGATGTGCTGGGATATGACATTGTGTGGCAGAAAAGACGAAAAAACGACCAGCAATAATTGTAAATTAGGCGAATTTGCGATATAATTAAAGCATTAAATTACCCCATGCTAAGTCTGAAATTTAGCATGGATAGAAAGAGAGGGCACCACAATGTCTACTTCAACCATCGGACAGTATTTTTCTAATCGCGTTGAAGAACTGATTTCCGAGTTCACAGGGCATACTTTGATATTCTTCAAAGGATTTGGATTGGAACAGATTCGGTTTTTGATTACACATCCCAATTCATTGTTGGATGATGCCTCTCTGCTACACGAGGGGTTCCTTGATTTGAAAGCAATAGACGATAGATGGCTCGATCTTGCAGCATCTATCAAAAGTGCAACAAAACCGATGGTGGGCTTTTATGAGGAGCTTTTGGCGATTAGACAACTCCTTCCCCGTATGAAGATCGATAATATTGTAGTCATAGAAAATAATATCCTTTCACCTTGGGTTCCCTGCTATTTCCCATACAGTTATGCTGAAAAGCTTTTTGATTATTGGCAGACCGAGCATGAACCTCCTGCTGGGAGTCCCTTGGCCCAACTCGTCAAAATGTACGGAGATGTTAAGCTGCTGAAGAAGGAAAAAGCGTTACTCTTACCAGCTACTCTCGATGACGAACGCATTGAAATCGTTCCATTTTGGCAAGGCTGTGTGGTAGAGAAAGAACCGCTTACAGATGACATCAAGCATATTGAAGTTGGTAGCATAGAAGATTGGGAGTATTGTCTTAATATGACCAATGGTGTGCTTTCATCTGCGCTTTTCTTACAAAGCGGAGATAGCCTTTCTGCTCGAACCAGCGCAATTTTTAGTGCGGCAAATCTGCTTAATCTGGAAGTATTTCTTGATGAACTTGAGCTGTATCAAGAAAAAATAGAGTATAATGATAGCCAATTTGTTCATGTGCTTCAAAAGTACTGGGGCAATGCGGCTCAATTTCGACCATTACTCTTTTACAAAGATCCCGACCGTTCACAGGAAACAGAAATAATAACCCAGGGGCAAATTATCGCTGAAATCGTAGATCAGTGTGAAGCTGCCCAAGATGGAGATATATTCAGCAATATATTTATAACTGCACCGACTGGTTCTGGAAAGTCGATTCTTTTCCAGATTCCTGCGATCTATCTTGCCGAAAAGTACAATCTTGTTACGATTGTCGTATCCCCGCTGATAGCTCTTATGAACGATCAGGTTGACCAACTGCAACGTGAACGAGGAATTTCTATTGCTGCCTGCATTAACTCAAGCATGAGCATAGAGGAACGTAGTGATGTTATCGACCAGATACATGCAGGAAAAAAGTCCTTGCTATACCTTGCCCCTGAGCTGCTATTGACAACTCATTTGCAATCGTTTTTGGGCGGTCGGCAAGTAGGCATGGTTGTCATTGACGAAGCCCATACTGTCACAAGTTGGGGACGCGATTTTCGATCAGATTATTGGTTCCTTGGCGATTTCTTGAAACAGACGGCTCGTGATGGATTATCGTTCCCCGTACTGTGTCTGACAGCCACGGCTGTATATTCTGGTGATGACGATGTTGTAAATGATATAATTCACGAACTCGGTTTGGGAAAGACTATTATCCATCTCGGGAATGTAAAGCGAAGTAATATTTCTTTCGATATTCAACGCCATAACCCCGCCGAAGTTGAGGGACGAATCGAAAATGCCAAACTGGATTTGACATTGAAGAGAATGCGTGAATATATTGCCAGAGGCGAGAAGGTACTTACTTATTTTCCCTATCGGAGTCAAGTCGATCAGATTTATAATCTGGTTAATGCCACAGACCATGTGAAGATTCGGAGATACCACGCGCAAATACCTTCGGCGGAACGCAAGATGGTGGAGCGAGACTACAAGGCGGGAACGGCTATGGGGCTGTTCTGCACCAAAGCCTTCGGCATGGGTATCGATGTTGGCGATATTAAACACGTTATTCACTTTGCCCCGACCGGCACACTATCTGATTATGTTCAGGAAATCGGAAGAGCCGCCCGCAATACTGAGATTCAAGGTGTAGCTCATATTGACTACTTTCCCAGTGATCTTCGATATGTTCGATCCTTAAACGGAATTTCTGAAATGCGGCAGTATCAGCTGCGTGAAATGCTGAAAAAGATATGTGCAATTCAACGAGCAAAGAAAAGGCGGAATCTGTTGATTTCGGCGGAAACATTCGAGTACCTTTTTAAGGAAAAAGATGTCGAAAATCGGACAAAATCAGGCTTGTTGCTTCTTTCAAAAGACTTGAGCAACAAATACACATTCCCCGTTTTAATTGTACGTCCCAAAGCAATGCTTTCAAAAAACTATGTCAATGTTCCACACGAGATAGAAAATGAGTTTTTGAAGTTATTTGGATCATACTGCACATTCCAGCAAGGCATTGCACCTCGCACTGTTCCTACAAAGAATCAGAGCCGTGCATCCGATATTACAGTATACAGTTCTGGGAAAACCTTCCTTGTAGATATGGCGGGGATTTGGGAAAATTGTTACCCAGACCGGTCATTCGGCATGTTCAAAAAGGAATTTTTTGAGCGGGGAATTTCCGTGAGTGGAAAAAACTATACTGTTGCACCGCGCGTCAGAGTAGAGATACGTTACTCTGATGACTATGTTGCCGTATCACAGCGCGTCGAGACTGTTATTACTGCAATTACGCAAATATTTGAGAAGTATAAAAACGGCGAGACAAAGCAGTTTTCTCGAAAGCAGTTTGAAGCAGAACTTGCTGAAATGCTTGGCGAAAAAGTGATTCCTCATGACAAAGCAGGCATGCTGCTTGACATATTCACCGAAAGCGTAAATGAGTATGCAGCATACAGCCAGAGTCGAAGCCGTGTCCGGGTTCTTCGTAGTAGGAAAATGCCCGGAGCGGACGAGACAGGATATTTTGTCAGCAGTGCCGCATACGCGCGACTTCCCAACTTCTTTATTCACCAAATTGGGCAGTGCGTGGTTAATACAGAAGATAATTCGTTCTTCCGATTTTACCCGTTGGTTCAAAATAAGCAAATTGAGATCATGCCATTGCTGCGTTTTATGGAATTGCTTGGGCTGGCAACCTATGAAATCCGAGGCGGAGAAAAAGCAGAAGTATTTATTCGTATTAACGATCCTGAAAAACTTGAGCGGCTGGCAACAAGCGGAAAATATACCAATGGTGTGCTGCAAAGCATTCAAGAACATCATCGTAATAACGAGCGACTTCTCACGGCATTCTTTTCTGCCGACATGAATGACGATGAGCGCTGGGAGTTAATCGAGCAATACTTTTTGGGCAATGAGGAATATGTGAGACGCATTTTGCACATTGCTGATTAAGTCAAAAATCCCTTTGGAACAAAGGGCGCACTTCTATACAGGCTGACGCCTGTATACGTGCGCTCTGCGAGGCAGACAACCCGGACACTTGGAAGTCCGGGCTGTTTTGCGTCATGTTGTTCCGTACAAGGGGCTGCACCCCTTGCGCCGCTTTGCGGCTATCCCTGCGTGCTTTGTGAGTGGCGCAATTTGCTGACGCAAACAGCACCACTCACAAAGTTTTGTATATATACCCATGACCGTTTGCCGACTTTCGGTAGGCGGTCTTTTTATATCCCCACATCAAAAACAAGGAGGTCATGTACTATGGCAAAACAGAAAACCATACCCCAACTGGAAGCGGAGAAAGCGGAAAATGAACGCAAGTTCTCGCAGCTCCAACACAAAAAACAGCAGCTTGAAAACCGCATCACCTACTACGAAAAAGGTGATCGGCACAAGCGGGCACAGCACATCCATATCAAGTACGACGGACTGGGCTTTATTCCTCTGAATGAGCTGATGAAAAAGGAAACGGCGTGACTTTCGTCACGTCGCCCCTTGAAAACACAAGGTTTTCACCATTTTTTGATTTTACTGTTTTACGACCACCAGGTAATTGTGGGGCTTATTTTTTTTTGTTTTTTTAATTTTCTTTATTTTCTTAACAAGAATTTTACACTGGGTTTTGTATAATTTATTTAAAGATAAATTATTTAAACTTTTTTGTTTTTATAAAGGAGGAAAAAATGAAAAAAACAATATTTTGCATTGTACTTACGCTTATACTAGGACTTAACGTCTTTGCCGGAGAAAAAAACTCACAAGAAGAAATCACCAAATCCTATGAAAAAATTTCCGCAAAAGTTTTATCTGCAGATTCAAAAAGTGCAAGAATAGAGGATAATGAAGGACAAAAATATATTTTACATTTAGAAAATACTAGATTTGTAGATTTAAAAACTTCTTCTCTTGTAAAAAAAATGAATCTAAAAAAAGGTGACTTGGTTGATGTTTATTATAAAAATGACACACCTATTTTATTAAGCGAACCACCACAAATTTCACCGAATTTTATAGTGAAATATAATTCAAAAGAAAAATATGAATTTGCAGTGGACATAGATTTTTACGATAAAAGTGGTAGAGGCATGAGTCAAAGGCTGATTTTAAATTTAGAAGGACTTAAAATTTTAGACTTACAAGGAAAGGAAGTTCCTCTAAAAGAAAAAGAAAATGAATTTCTGGTTTTTTATAAAACTGCAACAAGGTCAGACCCACCACAAACAAGTCCTGAAAAAGTTATTGACCTTTCTGAAAATTTAATAAATCTTAGAAAATTTTTTGAAGATAAGGGCTTTACTGTAAGGTGGCAAGCAAAAAAGTATTCAGTGGAATTGGAAAAAGATTCCAAAAAAGCTGAGATTTTTATTAAAGATAAAAAAATAATTTTTAAAGATAAGGAAGAAAGTCTTAATTCAATAGTTATAAATAAAAATAAAAGTTTAATTAATAAATCTGAAGCTGAAAAAATAATAGATCAGTTAAAATAGTAATTCTCCAAATTAAATCATATATATGCCTATTTTAGGCAAATAAAAACAGACCGATGAAAAAATTCGGCCTGTTTTTATTTTACCTTAAATTTAAAAACCGAAGAGGGGTTTTAAATATCTTAAAATAAAGACTAAAGCAAGAAGATACATTAAGGGTGAAACTTCTTTTTGCTTTCCTGTTAAAACTTTTAAAAATACATATGAAATCATTCCGAAGGAGATTCCTTCTGCGATGCTGTAGGCAAAAGGCATCATGGCAATTGTTAAAAAGGCAGGAATACTTTCAGTGAAATCATCAAAATTAATATCAACTATAGGACTCATCATAAAAAGTCCAACCATTACAAGGGCAGGTGCTGTTGCAGCTCCAGGTATAATGGAAATAATTGGGAAGAAAAATAGGGAAAGGAAAAAGAAAAATGCTGTTGAGAGAGAAGTAAGTCCAGTTCTTCCTCCATCAGCAACACCGGATGCACTTTCTACAAAAGTTGTTACGGTACTTGTTCCAAGTAAAGCTCCACAGGCAGTACCTACTGCATCGGCCAAAAGAGCTTGTCCTATTTTAGGAAGTTTTCCATTTTCATCAAGAAGTTTTGCTTTCGTTGCAACTCCTGTAAGAGTTCCCACAGTGTCAAAAATATCAACAAATAAAAATGTGAACATTACACTGAACATTTCAAGGGTAAAAATATTATTCCATTGAATTTTAAAAGCAACAGGTCCTAAACTTGGAGGTAAAGAAAAAATTGTGCCTTGTGGGAAACTTGTTACTCCTAAAATAAGGGCAAGAATTGTGGATCCAACTATTCCATATAAGAGGGCTCCTCTTACATTTTTTGCAGTTAAAAATGCCATTAAAACTAGGCCAAAGAAAAATACTGCAGAATTTTTTGAAATTAAATTTCCCATAGTTAAGATTACTCCATCTCCTGAGGAAACAATTCCTGCTGAAGAAAGACCTATAAGGGCTATAAAAAGTCCTATTCCTACAGAAACAGCCTTTTTTAAAACTATAGGTATAGCATCGAAAAGGGCTTCACGAACTTTAAAAATTGATAACAATAAAAAAAGGACACCTTCAATAAACACTGCAGTAAGAGCGTATTGCCAGGGATGTCCCATTTGTAAAACTACCGTAAAAACAAAAAATGCATTTAATCCCATACCGGGAGCAAGTGCAAAGGGTAGGTTGGCAAGAAATGCCATTAATATAATTGCGATAATTGAGGATACAATCGTAGCTGTAAATACTCCTCCTTGGTCCATGCCTGCTTGGGAAAGTAGACTGGGGTTTACAATTAGAATGTAGCTCATAGTCATAAAGGTAGTAAGACCTGCCATAATTTCGGTTCTTACATTTGTTCCTCTTTCACTTAGGTGAAATTGATTTTCTAAAAATCCTTGGTTCAAAATAGCCTCCTAAAATAAGATTCTCATAAAAATAGCTTACGCCTAATTTTATCAGATTTTTACAAAAAATTACAAGTTGTTTTTTAAGTATTTATTTCTTTAAAATGAACTTTTATAAAAAAGTGAAAAAAGTTTTAATTTTTGAATATTTTATTTCTTAAGGTATAATATTTTTATGACATTAATAAAAAGTAGTTCAAATAATAAATTCAAATTTTATAAATCCTTATTGGAAAAAAAGTACAGAGATAAAGAAAAAATCTTTTTAGTTGAAGGACCTATTGTTTTAGAAGAAGCCCTTAAAATTTACAAACCAATTTATATGGCCATTGAAGAGGAAAAACAATTTGAGAATCTAAAAAAAGATATAGAAAAAATTTCTCACGACTATTATAGTAAAAGTCTTTTTTCATCTTTAAGCTCAACAGTAAATTCTCAGGGTATAATTGCATATTTCAAAAAATTTGAAAGAGAGTTTAAAGAAAAAGAGGGAAAATATATTTATCTTGACGGAATAAAAGACCCGGGAAATTTAGGAGGCATAATAAGAAGTGCCGATGCCTTTAACCTTAATGGGGTGATCCTCTCAAAAGAGACAGTTGATTTATATAATCCTAAAACAGTGAGATCTTCCATGGCTTCTATTTTTAGAATTCCAATTTATCAAGATGTAGGCGGGGATATTCTCTATAAAAACAGGGATAATTTCAAAATTGTAACTACAAGTTTAAATAATTCTACTTCTTCAAGGGAATATAAATTTGAAAAAAATACAATTTTAATAATAGGAAACGAAGCTCACGGTATAGGAGAGGACCTTATGAAGTTAAGTGACGACAATATAGTGATTCCCATTAGTAGACAAGTGGACTCTTTAAATGCCAATGTTGCCGCATCAATTTTAATGTATGAGATGACTAAATGAAAAAGATTGTTTTAATAGATAAAAGAGCCGATGAAAATATTGAAAAAAATTTAAAAAAATTTGGTTATAAAGTTTTAAAAACTTGCGAGAATAAAAACATTCCATTTCCCTTGAACACTCATCCAGATATTTTAGTCCATAAATTTCCCGACGGAAGTCTTATAGTTGATAGGGATAATTATGACTATTACTGCGAGATTTTTCCAGAAAGAAAAGTTATAAAGGCTTCTAAATCTTTCGGGTCAACTTATAGGGACTATGTAAGTCTTAATTGTCTTAGTTTTGCGAATTATTTTATTCATAATTTAGAGCTTACAGATGAAATTATCTTAAATTATTATAAAAGGCATGGATATACTTTAATTAATGTAAACCAAGGTTATACAAAGTGTAATTTAGCTTTGGGTTCAAATTTTTTAATTACTTCAGACATGGGTATCTACAAGAAGCTTAAAGATATTACAAATATATATTTAATTGAAAAAGGTTTTATAGAGCTTAAAAATTATAATTATGGGTTTATAGGCGGAGCCACAGGACAAGTTTTAGATAAGTTTTTTATAAGCGGTCCCTACAAGGATCATCCTTCTAAGGAGATTTTAGAAAAATTTAAGCCTCAAGTTTTATCTGAAAAATTAGTGGATTATGGTGGGATCCTTGACATGTGTGTTTTTTAAAAAATTTGACAAATTATAAAAAATGTGTTAGTATATCTCCATTGGTTGAAGGGAAGAGTAAAATATCTAAGAAATTAGACAGAGAGAAGCTAAGAAAGGCTGAGAATGCTTCAAATTTCATTTATTTGAAAACTAACCCGGAGCTCCTTGGTAATGCAAGGCGTAAGATATGCGATAAATTCTTAGAGTTTAATTAAGGTGGAACCACGGTCATCGTCCTTTTGGATGATGGCTTTTTTTATTTATTTTTTAATTTAGGAGGAAAAGGATGAAGATTTATTTACCTGACAATTCAGAACTTGAATTTGACGGACCGGTTAAGGTTATGGACATAGCCGGAAAGATTTCTGAAGGTTTAAAGAGAAATGCTCTAGGAGCTGTTGTTAATGGAGAAATTTTAGGTATGGGAGAGTTAGTTGAAAAGGATGCCCATGTTAAAATTGTTACTTTTGATGATATTGAAGGTAAGAAGATTTTTTGGCATACAAGCTCTCATCTTATGGCATATGCTATTAAAGAATTATGGCCTGAAACAAAGTTTGCTATAGGACCTGCTATAGACAACGGTTTTTATTATGACATTGACTTGGAAGAAAGAATAACACCGGAAGATTTACAAAAAATTGAAGAAAAAATGGCTGAAATTGTTAAAAAAGCTTACGATGTAGAAGCTTCAAAAATGAAAAGACAAGAAGCTATTGAATATTTTGAAAAAGAAGGCCAAGATTATAAGGTTGAACTTATAAAAGATCTTGATGATGAAGAAGTTTATATTTATAAAATTGGAGATTTTGTAGACCTTTGCAAGGGACCTCACATTGAAAATATAAAATCTATAAAGGCTATAAAACTTCTTTCCGTTGCAGGTGCATATTGGAGAGGAGATTCCGACAATAAAATGCTTCAAAGAATCTATGGAATCAGTTTCATGAAGAAAAAACAACTTGATGAATATCTTCAAAGAATAGAAGAAGCTGAAAAAAGAGATCACAGGAAAATTGGTAAAGAGTTGGATTTATTTATAATGAGAGATGAAGGACCTGGATTTCCATTCTTCTTACCTCACGGTATGATTTTGAAAAACAATCTTTTAAACTGGTGGAGAAATATTTTACTTGAAAGAGGATATGGAGAAATTCAAACTCCTATTATCTTAAATGAAGCTTTATGGCACAGATCAGGTCACTGGGATCACTATAAGGACAATATGTATTTTACAAAAATAGATAATGAAGACTATGCTGTAAAACCGATGAACTGCCCAGGTTCAATACTTGTTTATGAAGAAAACACTCATTCTTACAGAGATCTTCCTATAAGACTTTCTGAATTTGGTCAAGTTCATAGACATGAACTTTCAGGAGCTCTTCACGGATTATTTAGAGTAAGGACTTTTACTCAAGATGATGCTCACGTATATTGTCTTCCTTCACAAGTAAAAGATGAAGTTTTCAAAATGATAGACCTTGCAGATCTTCTTTATTCAACTTTCGGCTTTAAGTATAAAATTGAACTTTCTACAAGACCTGACGATTTTATGGGAAAAATTGAAGATTGGAACATTGCTGAAAAGAATTTAAAAGACGCTCTTGAAGAAAAGGGTCTTAAGTATGAAATTAATGAAGGAGACGGAGCCTTTTACGGTCCTAAAATAGATTTCCATCTTGAAGATGCTATAGGAAGAACATGGCAATGTGGAACTATCCAACTTGATTTCCAAATGCCTCAAAACTTTGAACTTTCCTATATTAATGAAAATGGCGAAAAGGCAAGACCGGTAATGCTTCACAGGGCTTTGCTGGGATCTATTGAAAGATTTATGGGTATTTTAATTGAACACTTTGCAGGAAAATTCCCTCTTTGGTTAAGTCCTGTTCAAATTCAAATTATTCCTGTTTCTGAAAAATTTTATGAATATGCTGAAGATTTAAGGAAAAAATTTAAAGAAAAAGGCTTTAGAGTTGAAATAGACGAAAGAGCTGAAAAAGTTGGATATAAGATTCGCCAAGCTCAACTTAAAAAAATTAATTATATGTTAGTTGTAGGTGAACAAGAAATGGAATCAGGTCTTCTTTCAGTAAGAAAGAGAAATGGTCAAGAAATAAAAGATGTTAAGTTTGATGATTTTGTAAGAGATCTACAAGAAGAAGTAGATTCAAAAAGAATAGAAGATTAGTTTCTCAATTTTTTCATAGGGGTGCCTCGGCACCTCCCTTTTTATTTTAATGGACTTCACGCAATAAAGCTTTAGTAAGGGTATCTTGAAAAATAAAAAGAATTTTTGTAAAATAACGACAAAACATAAATAAGGAGGAAGATTATGTTTAAAAAATTAGTTACAGTATCATTAATAGCTACACTTCTTCTTAGTGGTTGCGGAAATAAAAATGCAGCACCTAAGAACAGTAAAGAAGCAAATGGAAATGCTAAACCAGCAGCAACTGAAATGGCTTATAAAGACGGTGAATATACAAAAGACAGCGAACCCGACGAACATGGTGGATATATGACAGCAACAGTTACTGTAAAAGATGGTAAGATTACAGACGCAGGACTTGTTCTTTACAACGGTGATGGAAGCGAAAAGGACGAAAACTACGGAAAAGAAAACGGAGAAATTAAAAATCAAGAAACCTACGATAAAGCTCAAGCATCTCTTGAAGGAGCTAAAGATTATCCAAAGCAACTTGTTGAAAAACAAGACATTACTAAAGTTGATTCAGTAACAGGGGCAACCCATACTCATGCTGCTTATGTTGAACTTGTAAGCAAAATGCTTGAAGAAGCTAAGGCTGAATAATAAATTGCCGCCGAAAGGTGACTTTTTATAAAAAGATACTGTGAAAATTTTATAACATTTTAATCAAATAGATTTCATAAATAGCAAATATTAGAGGTTTGCTATTTTTATTTTTTTAGTAAAAATTTTTTATTAATACTAATATATAATTACTTGAAAAAGAAGCTTATATATGCTATTATACTTAAATGTAACCGCACAGAGTAGGTATTAAGTCTTAGACGCCTACAATGGCGAGTCTTATTTATGAGGAGGTGCTACAATGTACGCTGTTATTGAAACAGGCGGAAAGCAATATCAAGTTAGCGTTGGAGATAAAATCAAAGTTGAAAAACTTGATGTTGCAGAAGGTCAAACTCTTGTATTCGACAGAGTTTTAGTTCTTGGAGGCGATGACATTAAAATCGGTAAACCTTTAGTTGAAGGTGCCAAGGTTGAAGCTAAGGTTTTAGCTCAAGGCAAAGATAAAAAAGTTATTACTTACAAGTATAAATCTAAAAAGAATGAGAGAACAAAAAAAGGACATCGTCAACCTTACACATTTGTTGAAATTTTAAGTATTGCATAATGACTGAGATTGTATTTTTTTCGTCGAATAATATTTTTCTTGGCTTTGAAGCAAAAGGCCATGCCTATGCAGACAATGATAGTGAAGAAATTGTGTGTGCAGGGATTTCAGCATTAACTCAAACATTTTATTTTTCTTTGCTTGAGTTATTAAATTTTGACGAAAGCGATATTTATGATAAGCAAACTGACGGATATTTAATGATAAGAGTAAATAGAAAATTGGCAGATAATGAAAAGGTTCAACTTTTATTTAATTCACTTAAGCTTGGACTTGATTTAATAAGAATGCAATTTTCTGAAAACTTAAAGATCGAAATACAGGAGGTGCAGAATGATTAAATTTAATCTTCAACTGTTTTCATCTAAAAAGGGAGCAGGTTCATCTAAAAACGGTAGAGACTCTCAATCAAAAAGACTTGGAGTTAAAAAAGGTGATGGACAATTCGTTCTTGCAGGAAACATAATAGTTAGACAAAGGGGAACAAGAATTCATCCAGGTCTAAATGTTATGAGAGGCAAAGATGATACTCTTTTTGCAACTGAAAACGGCAGAGTAAAATTTGAAACTAAAGGCAGAGGAAACAAAAAATACGCAAGTGTTTATCCTGAAGCTGAATTAGCATAATGGTCGCAGTATTGCGACCTTATTTTTTTATTAATATTTAACTTTTTCTTAAAAGTGCCTTTAATTTCATGTGATATAATTAAAAAAAGGTGAAATTATGTTTATAGATATAGCAAATATAAAAGTTAAAGCAGGTAAAGGCGGAGATGGTGCCGTTGCTTGGAGAAGAGAAAAATATGAACCTGCCGGAGGACCTGCCGGAGGAGATGGAGGTCGCGGCGGCGATATAATTTTAAAAACGGATACTGGAATTCATACTCTACTTGATTTTAGATACAAAAGAGAATATAAAGCCGAAAATGGCGAAAATGGAATGAGCAAATTAAAATTTGGAGCTCAGGGAAAAGATATAGTCCTTAAAGTTCCTGTAGGAACCCTTGTTAAAGATAAGGATTCAGGAGGAGTTATTGTTGATTTAAATAAAAAGGACATGGAATATGTAATTGCAAAAGGTGGTCGTGGCGGCAAGGGTAATGCAAAATTTAAAAATTCTACAAGACAAGCTCCTACTTTTGCAGAAGCAGGAACTCGCGGAGAAGAAAAAGAAATTACTTTAGAGCTTAAGCTTCTTGCTGATGTTGGCCTTGTAGGCTTTCCAAATGTAGGAAAGTCAACTCTTCTTTCAGTTGTATCAAATGCAAGACCTAAAATTGCAAACTATCATTTTACAACTTTAAAACCTAATTTAGGACTTGTTAATCTTGGACCAGAAGAAAGTTTTGTAATTGCAGATATACCTGGTCTTATAGAGGGTGCTGCTCAAGGACAGGGCCTTGGAGATGAGTTTTTAAGACACATTGAAAGGACTAAGGTTTTAATCCATGTTATTGATGTTTCAGGAAGTGAAGGAAGAGATCCTGTAAGTGATTTTTATAAAATTATGGATGAGCTGAAAGATTACAATGAAAAGCTTCTTCATAAACCTATGATTATCTTTGCCAATAAAATGGATATTCCAGGCAGCGAAGAAGGCCTTGAAAAACTTAAAAAAGAGTTTCAAAATAAGTATGAAATATATGAAGGGTCTGCAGCAAGTGGAAAAAACTTAAAGGACCTTATGTTTAGAGCTTTTAAACTTGTAAATGAAACGGAATTGGAAGAAGAAACTTACGATGAAAAATTTGTAGAAGTTTCTCAAAAAGAAGAAGGTATAAATGTATATCTTGATGAATCAAATAGCTTTGTTGTTGATGGACCCTATATTGAAAAGTTAGTTAAGTCCACAAACTTTGAAGATAGGGATTCTTTGAGATATTTCCAAGAAAATTTAAGAAAAAATGGTGTAATAGATAAACTTAAAAAATTGGGAATAGAAGAAAAAGATTCCGTTTTTATTGACGGATATGAATTTGAATTTTTTGAATAGGTGATTAAATGATAAATGGAAGACAAAGGTCATATTTAAAGAGCTTAGCTCACAATTTAAGACCTTGTATGCAAATTGGAAAGTCAGGTCTTAGCGACATGGCTTACAGTCAACTTGACAAGCTTCTTGAGGACCATGAACTTGTAAAAATAAATTTTTTACAAAATTCTCCAGTTGAAGCAAAAGAAGTTGCTGATGAAATTTTAGCTGAAATGGGCGCTGAATTTGTTCAGCAAATAGGAAGCAAATTAACAATTTATAGAGAATCAAAAGAGAATAAAAAAATAGAGTTATGAAATATGGAATAATGGGAGGGACTTTCAATCCTATTCATCTTGGACATCTTATGATAGCAGAGTATCTGTCTGAACAAATGAATATAGATAAGGTTATATTTTTACCTACAGGGAACCCTCCTCACAAGGATCACCTAAAAGCTGATGCCTTTCACAGGTTTAATATGACTTATCTTGCAATTAAGGATAATCCTAAGTTTATAATTTCTGACATCGAAACTATAAGAACTGGATTTTCTTATACTGTTGACACTTTAAATGAGCTTAAAAGTCTTTATAGGGGAGATTTTTATTTTTTCTTAGGAAGTGACACTGTTTTTCTTTTAAAACTTTGGAAAAATTTTGACCAAGTTGCAAAGAATTGTAAGTTTGTCGCTTCAATTCGTCCTGGATATGAAAAGATTGATGAACTTAAAAATGAAATAGCTTATTTGAAAAAAAATTACGGGGCGGAGATTTATCTTTTAAAGGATCTTCCTCAGTATGAAATTTCTTCTACTGATATAAGAAAGAGAATAAAAGAGGGAAAATCCATAAAATACTTAGTGCCTGACAATGTAATTAAATATATAGAGGACGAGGGTCTTTATGAAAACTATTGAATTTATTAAAGAAGATCTTAAAAAAAATTTAAAAAAATCAAGATATGAGCACTCCCTAAGAGTTGCCGACACTGCAAAAAAACTTGCAAAAATTTATGGAGTGGATAAGGATAAGGCATATTTAGCAGGGCTTATTCACGATAGTGCAAAGTACAATAGAGATCCTTTTGAACTTGCTGAAGAATTTAATTTTAAATTGAGTCAAAATTTAATAGAATCTCCTCAGCTTATACACTGTTACCTTGCTCCTTTTAAGGCAAAAAGAGATTATCAAATAAATGATGAAGAAATTCTTGAAGCTATAAAATCTCATACGACGGGCAAAATTAATATGAGCCCTTTAGACAAGATTATTTTTATTGCAGACTATATAGAACCGGGAAGAGATTTTGAAGGGGTCTGTGAAGCTCGTAGGCTTTCAGAAGAGGACTTAAATCTTGCCTGCCTATATAAATTTGATTCAACAATTAAATTTTTAATAAAAGAAAAAAAAGTAATAGACTTAGAAACAATTAAAGCAAGAAATAACTTATTGGAGAAATTATGATTAAATTTTTAAAAGGTTTTTTTACCACACTTCTTATTCTTATTATTTTGGGAATTGGATTTGTAGGATATTTTATATTTATAAATAAGGACCAAGATTCTTCAAAAATATTGGAAGGATTAAAAGGACAAAATGGCTCTTATTCATTTTTACTTTTGGGAGTGGATTCTCTCGACCAAAAACACGCTGAAAGCACAAGATCAGATGTAATTATGATTGGAAATTTAAACTTTGATCAGGGAAAAATTCATCTTATTTCAATTCCAAGAGACACAAGAACAATAATAGCAGGAAGAAAAAGAAAAGAAAAAATAAATCATTCCTTTGCTTATGGTGGAAGCGAATTAACTTTAAAAACCGTAAACAATTTACTGGGCACAGATATTAAAAATTATATTACTGTTGATTATAGTTTTATAAAAGGGGTAGTAAATTCCGTAGGAGGAGTAAAAGTTGATATTCCTATAGACATGGACTATGATGATGAATGGGACAAACCGCCTCTTCACATTCACTTTAAACAGGGCCTGCAAAAATTAAACGGAAATGATGCGATAAAATTTTTAAGGTTTAGACATGGCTACAAAGAAAATGATTTAGACAGAGTTAAAGCTCAAAGGAATTTTGTAAAAGCTCTTGCCAATAAAATAAAAAGCCCAAGAGGAGTTTTGGGAATCCCTGCAATCATAAACACTTACAAAAAACATGCAGATACAAATATGGAATTTTCAGAAGTTGTGAAACTTGGACTTGCTGCAAGAAAGTTGGATTTATCAGATATTTCTTCAGACACAATAGAAGGAAGCCCTAAATATATAGGCAAAATTTCTTATTTTCTAATGGATGAAGAAAAAACTGATGACTTGTTAAGAACAATAGGAATAAAATAGGAGGTTCATTTGGACGTTAAAGAAAAATTGAAAATTATTACGGATTCCTGTGAAGAGAAAAAAGGTATAAACATAAAAGTTTTAGACATAAAAAATTTAAGCTCAATTGCAGATTATTTTGTAATCGTAAGTGGAAATTCATCAGCTCAGGTAAAATCCCTTGCAGATGAAATTGAAGAAAAAATGAGTGAAAACGGCTATGACACCGACAATCAGGAAGGTAGAAATTCCATGAGGTGGATTCTTTTAGATTACGGTGATATAATAGTACATGTATTCCACAGAGATGAAAGAGAATATTATAATCTTGAAAGGCTCTGGGAAAATGGTGAAATTAAAAAAAATCAGGAGGAAAACAATGAGCGTTAAAACTTTACACACAGACAAGGCACCTGCAGCAGTAGGACCTTATTCACAAGCAATTCAAGTAGGTAATTTTATTTTTACATCAGGACAAATTCCACTTTGCCCAGAAACAGGTGAACTTGTAAGTGAATCAATAGAAAAAGCAACAAAGAGAAGTCTTGAAAACAATAAGGCAATTCTTGAAAATGCAGGATCAAGTTTAAATAAGGTAATTAAAGTAAATATTTTCTTAAAAGACATTAACGATTTTGCTAAGGTAAACGGAGTATATGCAGAATATTTTAATGAACATAAACCTGCAAGAAGCTGTGTACAAGTTGCAGCAATTCCTAAGGATGCAATGATTGAAATTGAAATGATTGCTGAATGCTAATTAAAGCTAATTAAAATCCCGTTTAAGACGGGATTTTTTATATAGTAATCTTGACATTTTTTTTAAAAAAAGATAAAATGTATATTGCGCTTTTCTAGAGGTGATATTTATGATACTCAGTATAAAGGATTTTTTGCAAAGTTCAGATAGAATATTAAACTTTGAAGGAGACCTTAAAGAAAACGAAAGCGACTATAATATAGATGGACTTGGAATAAATTTTCCGATTTCATATAAGGGACATCTGTATAATTTAGATGATGAATTAAAACTTGATTTACTTATTGAATATGAGTATAATACAAAATGCGACAGATGTTTAAAAGAAATGCAAAATCATGTAAAAACAAAACTTGAAGCTTATTTTATAAAAGATTTAAGAAATATAGATGATGATGCAATGACCGAATATTTTACAATGAATGATGAGGGGATTTTTTTAGATGATCTCATTATTTCTCAAGTAATCACATCAATGCCAGGAAAAGTTTTATGCAAAGAAGATTGCAAAGGACTTTGCCCGAAATGTGGTAAAGATTTAAATCAAGGACCATGTGATTGCAAGGATGAGAGCCAAGTAGATCCCAGATTTAAGAATTTATTAAATCTCTTTAATGAGGAGGTGTGAGAATGGCTGTACCAAAGAGGAAAACTTCAAAACAAAGAAGAAACAAAAGACGTGCTTCTTCATACAGATTAAACAAAGTAACTGTAGTTGAATGTCCTAACTGCCATGAGGCAAAACTTCCACACAGAGTGTGTCCAAGCTGTGGATTCTACGACGGAAAAGAAGTTATTGCAATGGACTAATTGCGCACGAGAAAAATAAGCGCTCGATGCGCTTTTTTTATTGGAAAAATTTATGTGTTAGATAGTTTACAATTAGATTACAAAATGGTTACAAATAGTTTTAATTAATGAATTTATGTTAATATTAACCTGAGGTGAAAAGATTGAAAAAATTAATATTTATTTTTTCAGTCCTTTTTTTATTCACAAACGCCTTTGCAGGCGAAAAAATAGAAGGACCGAAAAAACTTTCAGGAGAAACTGAAGAAGACTCATATATTATTTCTTTTGAAAACAATGAAAAGATTATAAAAAACGAAAAAAAAGAAGAAATTTATTTAGAAATAAATATAAAAGATTTAAATTCAAAAAAATGTGTGAATTTAAAAAAAGCGTTAGAAGGAAATGAAAAAGAAAAAATTGAAATAAAAAAGGCAGAAATTGAAAGTTCAATAAAAGCCAAAGCCTATGAAATTAAAATAAGATATCTTATAGGAAAAAACAAAAGTCAATATTCAAACTCCATAACCCTTGGAGAAGTGCCAATATATAATAATTACAGTGATTGGGCAAAAGCAAAATTAGATAAAGCTCAAAAACTGGGCATACTTTCTGACAAGGTAAGAAGTGATATGAAAAAAGAAATTACAAGAGAAGAATTTGCAGAACTTCTTGTAAAAATATATGAAAAAAAGGATTGGATTCATGTTCACAAAAAGGAAAGCCCATTTTCAGACTGTGATTCAAAGTGGGCAAATGCAGCAAATGAATTGGATTTATTAAAGGGCTATAACAATAAATTTTATCCAAATAAGAAACTTAAAAAATATGAAGGAGCCATTGTTTATAGTAAAATCCTTAACTTAAAAGAAAATTTAAAAAGTAAAAATAAAATTAAAGACATTTCAAAATTAAATGATTTTGCAAAAATTTCTGTAGAAAATACAGTGGAAGAAAAAATATTTGCCCTTTCTAAAGGAAAATTTTATCCGGAAAAAACTCTTACAAGAGAAGAAGTTATTTGCCAACTTATGGATATTATAGACAAAAAAATATAAAAGTCCCCTGAAAAGGGGATTTTTGTTTAAAAAGATATTATAATAATAATAAAAGGAGGCTTCCTATGAAAATTAAAAAAATACTTTGTATATGTTTAGCTTTTATAATTTTAAGTTTTCCGGTAAACCTATTTGCTAAAGAAGAAATTCAGGTAATACTTGAACAACCGGCAAAACTTTCAGCAAAAGCAGGAGAGGATTTATATTATTATATAGATGTAAATCTTCCGGAAAACTACGAAACTATATATAAATCTTTTGTAGTAACGGTTCTAACAGATAAAAATTTAAGCGTAGAGGATATAAGTTTGAGAGGAGCTCAAAGGGAAAAAGGTAAAATTGATTTAAAAACAAGCTCCGTAAAAAACAACACCCAATATTTAACCACTCTTTCAGTAAATGACTTAGGCTATTTAAAGGGAGTAAAAAATCTTAAAGTTGGTATAAAAACAAGGGTAAAATCTAACGTTTCAAATGTAGAAAACTTTAAAAACTCAATTATAGTTACAAGTGTAAACAATGATGGAAAAGAAAACACAGACCAAAAAAACTTTCAATCTCAAACAAAAGTTGAAGACGGAAGCATAAAAGTTGAAACCATCTATACAGATTCTGACTTTGTTGTAGGAACTACAAATCCCATGGCTAAAATAGATATATCAACAAAAGAAAAAATAGGTCAGGGCTTTTCTGATAAAGATGGAAATTTTAAAATAAATATTCCAAGACAAACAGAAAACACAAGTATAAACATCCTTGCAACTTGGAACGAAAATAAAGTAGAAAAAAAGGCAAATGCCAAAGCTCTTGTAGTTGCAAGAGAAAAATCTTTAGATAAAGATCTTTTATTAAGTGAGGAAAATGAAAAAAACAAAAAAGATCCTCAAAATGTAAATATGAAAAAAAATCAAAACTTGGGAGATCTTGAAAATTTACAAATTCTTGTAAATGCTGGTAAAAATTTAAATCCTCAAGATGCTTCAAGGGAAAACTTTGCTAAAATAAAAGCCTTAGTTGCAACAGGAGAATATTTACTTGTAAAAACTGACAAAAATCCGGAAGAAATTAACAAAATTTCAAACGATCTTCTGGAAACAATTAATTTTTTTAGGAAACCTTATATGAACGGTGTAAGTAAAAATGAGTTTAAAGGATATGCACCTATGACAAGAGCTCAAGCTGCAGCAGTTTTTGCCCTTTTAAGCAACAAAACTATGCCAAGTGGAGATTATTCTGACTTTAAAGATGTATCTCAAGAAATGTGGTATGCTGATGCCGTTGCCTATGTGGAAAAAAATGGAATAATGGCAGGCTATAAAGACTCAACATTTAAACCGAATAAAAAACTTACAAGGGCAGAGTTTGCACAAATAGTAATGAATTTTAAAAAGCTTAACCAAATTTCAGATAAGACTTTTAGTGATGTAAAAGAAGACCATTGGGCTTATAATGCAATAAATTCAGTTGCTAAATGGGGCTTTATGTCAGGCAGGTCAGATAAGAAATTTGCACCAGATCAAGGAATAAAACGTGAAGAAGTTGCCAGTGTAATAAATAGAATGGAAGGAAGAAGACCGGATAGGGCATTTATAGATAAATTTTCTGAAAATCCATTTAAGGATGTTAAAAAATCCAATTGGGCCTACTATGAAATATTAGAAGCAACAGGAAAATAATAAATTTTTATATTTTTCATAAAATCTTTATAAAATCTTAATTATTACTTTAAATATAGTTTATTTTTCTTGGATATAATAAATACTGAGGTGAATTATGGAAGTTTTAAAAGAAACACCTAAAGTAAAAAAAGCTAAGAAAATTATAACAAAGGTAGAAAACCCTGTGAAAAATATAAAAAGAGAAAGTTTAATATTAAAGATTTTATTTTATCTAAGTTTATTGTTTATAATAGGTTTTGGAGTTTGGGGATATAAATCCGGAATTTTTAACTCTAAATCAGACCTTATAAAATATATAAATTCAACTGGAGTTTGGGGATCTATTATATTTATTATTGTACAAATTGTACAAGTTGTAATTCCCATAATACCAGGCGGAATAACATCAATAGTTGGAGTAATAATCTTTGGAGCCTTAAAGGGAACATTTTATAATTATATAGGCATTTTAATAGGAAGCTTTATAAACTTTTTCCTTGCAAGACATTTTGGTAGCTCTATGGTAAGAAAAATTATAGGAGATAAAAACTTTGACAAATATGGTGATTTTTTGGAAAAGAAAAATTTCAACACTTTATTTGCTCTTGCAATTTTTTCACCAGTAGCACCGGACGACATATTGTGTCTTTTTGCGGGGCTTACTAAGATGAAGATCAAAACTTTTGCTTTGATTTTAATATTTTTAAAACCATTTGCTTTGATTGCCTACACTTTAGGAACAATATTTGCCTTAGACAAATTCAGTATTTTTAAATTTTGGTAATTAAACCCTAGCTTAAGCTGGGGTTTTTTATTTAAATATTTATAATAACTTTACATAAAAGATAAATTTAATAAAAAATCTATCAAATTAATAAAAATAATTTGCATTGACAAATAAATGCTTAAGAGGTAACCTTTTTGTAAAGGTAAATTTAAAATATTTATCTTAGGGTACTGTCCGCTCATTAATTTGAAATAAATTTTATTAAAATTTTCCCGTATCAAAAAATTAATCAAAATTGTATCAAATTTTTAACCGGGGTCCTCTGTACAAAAGTTACATTATTTTAATTATATGGAGGTTAGATAATGAAGTACCAATTAAATGTACCAACACCACGTTCTTATACATATGTTACTAAGAACATACCGGAAGTTACTGTTGAACAAAGAGAAAGAGCTTTAAAAGCAACTCACTACAATGAATTTGCATTTCCTGCAGGAATGCTTACAATTGATATGCTTTCAGACTCAGGAACAACTGCCATGACTGATGTACAATGGTCTGCAATGTTCTTAGGAGATGAATCATATGGTAGAAATAAGGGTTACTATGTTCTTTTAGACACTTTCAGAGATGTATTTGAAAGAGGAAACGACCAAAAAAGAATAATAGACCTTGTTAGAACCGATTGTGAAGATGTAGAAAAAATGATGGATGAAGTTTATCTTTGCGAATATGAAGGGGGACTTTTCAACGGAGGTTCCGCTCAAATGGAAAGACCAAACACATTTATCATTCAACAAGGTCGTGCTGCAGAATCAGTACTTTTTGAACTTGTTAGAAATATTTTAAATAAAAGAGAACCGGGAAAGACATATACAATTCCATCAAACGGTCACTTTGACACAACAGAAGGAAATATTAAACAAATGGGTTCTATTCCAAGAAACCTTTATAATAAAGAGTTACTATGGGATGTTCCAGAAGGTGGAAAATACGAAAGAAATCCTTTCAAAGGAAACATGGATACAGAAAAACTTGAAGAGTTAATTACAAAGCTTGGACCTGAAAATGTGCCTTTAGTTTATACAACTATTACAAACAACACAATTTGTGGTCAACCTGTATCAATGGCAAACCTTCGTGAATGTTCAAGAATAGCTCACAAATATGACATTCCTTATATGTTTGATGCAGCAAGATGGGCTGAAAATGCTTACTTTATTAAAGTAAATGAAGAAGGCTACCAAGATAAATCTATAAACGAAATAGCTAAAGAAATGTTCTCATATTGTGACGGTTTCACAGCTTCTCTTAAAAAAGATGGTCACGCAAACATGGGCGGAGTTTTAGCTTTTAGAGATAAGGGATTATTCTGGAAGAAATTTTCAGACTTTAATGAAGATGGATCAGTAAAAACAGACGTAGGTATTCTACTTAAAGTTAAACAAATTTCATGCTATGGTAATGACTCTTACGGTGGAATGAGCGGTCGTGATATAATGGCATTAGCAGCAGGACTTTATGAAGCATCAAAATTTGAATATTTAGACGCTCGTGTTAAACAATGTGAATATCTTGCTCAAGGTCTTTATAAAGCAGGAGTAAAGGGAGTTGTACTTCCAGCAGGTGGACATGGAGTTTATATAAACATGGATGAATTCTTTGACAACAAACGTGGACCTCTTACTTTTGCAGGTCAAGGTTTTTCAGTTGAATTGATTCGTAGATATGGCATAAGAACAGCTGAACTTGGAAATTATTCAATGGAATATGATTTAAAGACACCGGAACAACAAAAAGAAGTAGCTAACGTAGTAAGATTTGCAATAAACAGAAGTCAACTTAGCAAGGAACATATGGATTATGTAATAGCAGCTGTAAAAGCTCTTTATGAAGACAGAGCTTCAATTCCAAACATAAAAATTGTTAAAGGTCATAATCTACCAATGCGTCACTTCCACGCATTCTTGGAACCATATGCACCAAGTGAAGAAGAAAAGTAAAAAATGAATAAAATTAGTCTCCCCTTAAAAGGGGAGGCTCTATATTAAATAAGGAGAGCCTTATGGAAAATAATACAGTAAAAAAGAGAGATGGATTTCAAACTAAATGGGGTTTTATTTTAGCTTGTATAGGTTCCGCAGTTGGAATGGGAAATATTTGGAGATTCCCCATATTGGTTTCTACATACGGTGGAATGACTTTCTTAATACCTTATTTTATATTTGTAGTACTAATAGGTTCTACAGGTGTAATAACTGAAATGGCCTTAGGCCGTAGTACTCAAGCAGGTTCAGTAGTAGCTTTTGGAAAATGTACAGAGCTTAGAACTGGAAATAAAACAATAGGAGAAACTATAGGACTTATACCAGTGCTTGGATCTCTTGCCCTTGCAATAGGATATACCTGCGTAATGTCATGGGTATTTAAATATACTTTTATGTCCTTTACAGGAGATCTTGCTAAAATGGGACAAGATATGGATGTAATAGGATCCACTTTCGGAGCCACAGCCACTGCAGGTGGAGCGAATTTATGGATTGTTGTAGCAATTATTGTAAGTTTTATAATAATGGTACTGGGAGTTTCAAACGGTATTGAAAAGGCAAACAAAATAATGATGCCTGTACTTTTTATACTTTTTGTAGGACTTGGAATTTATATCTTTACTCTTCCAGGATCAAGCGAAGGCTACAAATATATATTTACAGTAGATCCTGAAGGAATAAAAAATCCTAAAGTATGGGTATTTGCCTTTGGACAAGCATTTTTTTCCCTTTCTGTAGCAGGAAGTGGAACTGTAATATACGGATCATATTTAAGCAAAAAAGAATCAATACCATCTTCAGCAAGAAACGTAGCAGTATTTGATACAATAGCAGCTCTTCTTGCAGCCTTTGTAATTATCCCTGCAATGGCAGCAGCCAAGGCACCTCTTGATACAGGAGGACCGGGACTTATGTTTATATTCTTGGTTAACGTATTAAACGGAATGCCAGCAGGAAGAATAGTAGGAATTATTTTCTACGTTTGCGTTCTTTTTGCAGGAGTAAGCTCAATAATCAATCTTTATGAAACACCAGTTGCATATTTACAAGAAAAATTTAATTTTTCAAGACCTCTTGCAACAGGGGCTATACATGTAATAGGATGTGTAATTGCAATTTTAATTCAAGCAATAGTATCACAATGGATGGACGTTATTTCAATTTACATTTGTCCATTGGGAGCAGCTCTTGCAGCTATAATGTTCCTATGGGTAGCAGACAAAGAATTTGCCCTTAATGGAGTAAATGAAGGAACAATAAAACCAATAGGAGGATGGTATTATCCTCTTGCAAAATACGTTTACGTATTAGCAGCTATTACTGCTTTAATAGCAGGAGCAATGCTTGGCGGAATAGGTTGATAAAAAAATTTTCAAAACCATCGTTTTATACGGTGGTTTTTTTATTTGCAAAATAAATTACTGAAATAAGAAGAATAATAATATATAATATCAAATAGAAATGAATTAGGAGGCTAATATGGACTTAAATAAAAAAATCGCAGAACTTATAGAAGAAGAAAATAATCTTTCAGACTATCTTGTCCTAATAGGATTTGACAAAAAAGAACTTTCAACAATGGGTAAATTTATAAGTTTAAAATCAGCACTAAAGGCAAAAAACATAGCTGAAGAAGTTTTTATAAAAGCATTTGATGAATATAGAGAAAGCATAAAAAACGAAGAAGAATTAAAAAAATTTGGAAAATTAAAAGTGGCGGGAGTTTTGCCCTGTCCCATAAGAATTCCATTGGTAGATGAACTTAATAAAAATAATCTTAAAAATTTTTCTTTTAATCTAAAGAGTGCAAACTTAGGACTTGATCATGTGAAAGAAAGCTTTGAAAAAGATGAAAATCCAGATCTTATTATAAGTGCAGGTTATGAAATGATAACAAATGAAAATTATAGAAAGATTTTAAAAAGAGATTATATAAGTCCCCAAGCTGAAATAAATAAAGGATTTATAGAAAGAGGAGCAGACCTTAAAGATGGAGAAAATACATTTCATATAATAGGCATAGTGCCAGCAGTTTTTATTGTAAATAAAAGGGTCTTAGGAAATAAAAAAATACCAGAATCTTGGGAAGAACTTTTAAGTGGAGATTACAAAAATTCACTGGCAATACCCATGTCAGACTTGGACTTATACAATGCCCTTGTAATTTCCATTTATGAAAGATATGGAAGTGACGGACTGAAAAAATTAAAAGATGCAATCTATACATCGGCACATCCAGCTCAAATGGTAAAAGAAAAAGAACTTGCAGCAATTTCAGTGGCACCCTACTTTTTTGCAGCAATGGTACAATCTCAAGATTTACAAATGGTTTGGCCTAAAGATGGAGCCATAGTTTCACCTATATTTATGACGGCAAAAAAAGATAAATTAGAAAAATTAAAAGAAATTATAGGTATCTTTTTAAGCGAAAAAGTAGCCAAAATATTTTCAGCCAATGGAAAATTTCCCTCAACAAACCCAAATACTGACTTAGGCATAAGTTCAGACCAAAAATTAATGTTTCCCGGCTGGGACTTTTTAAACAAAAACATAGACAAAAAAATTGAAAAAATAGAAGAAATTTTTAAATTATAGGAGTAAATATGAAATTTATAACAGTAAGTGGACCTCCATCAACAGGAAAAACTTCTATAATTATAAAAACAATAAAAGAATTACAAAAACAAAAATTAAAAGTAGGAGTAATAAAATTTGACTGCCTCTGGACAGATGATGACAAAACCTATGAAAGCAATGGAATAGAAGTAAAAAAAGGTCTGTCAGGAGGACTTTGCCCAGATCATTTTTTTGTTTCAAATATAGAAGAAATAATAAAATGGGGAAAAGAAAAAAACTTAGACATACTAATAAGTGAATCAGCAGGTCTGTGTAATAGGTGTTCACCCTATTTAAAAGACATTATGGGAGTTTGCGTAATAGATAATCTTTCAGGAATAAATACTCCCATGAAAATAGGACCTATGTTAAGAATGGCAGACCTTGTCCTAATAACAAAAGGAGATATAGTATCTCAGGGAGAAAGAGAAGTCTTTGCATCAAAAGTCCATATAGTAAATCCAAAAGCAAAAATTTTAAACGTAAATGGCTTGACAGGACAAGGAAGCTTTGAACTTGCAAGACTTATTGCAAACACAGACTCCAATGTAAAGGAAGAAGAAATGAAACTTAGATATCCTATGCCCACAGCTCTATGCTCCTATTGTTTAGGAGAAATGAGAGTAGGAGAGAAATATCAACTTGGTAATGTAAAGAAAATAAATTAAAAATTATGAAATACGAAAATATAAAAATAAAAGACTTAGAAGAAGAATTCCCATATGTAGGAGAATATTTTGAGGCAAATCAATTAGAATTAAATAAAAATTTATCCCTAAGAGAAAATGTAGAAAACTTAGACCAAGAAAAAAGAGAAGACCTTGGTCTTTTGGGAGAAAGCATATTTGAATCTTTAAATGATTTCATCAAATCTATGAACGAATTTTTAGGCATAAAAGAAAAAGTAAGAGAACTAATAATTTTGCCAGGAATTGATAAGGATAAAAAGCCAGAAAAATTTGAAAAAATAGTTTTAAGGTCATCAGATATAGTTGCCATAGTAGGACCAACAGGATCGGGCAAATCCAGATTCTTAGCAGACATAGAATGGATGGCGAAAAAAGACACACCAACAAAAAGAACAATACTAATAGACGGAAAAGAAGCAGATGAAGAAGACAGGTTTCATGGAAACCATAAATTAGTAGCTCAACTTTCCCAAAACATGAACTTTATAATGGATTTGACAGTAAAAGAATTTATAGAACTTCATGCAAAAGCAAGATTTATAGAAGCAGAAAATGTAATAGATAAAATAATAGAAGACGCAAATAAACTTGCAGGAGAAAAATTTAGCCTAAACACATATTTAACATCCTTATCAGGGGGCCAATCAAGAGCATTGATGATAAGTGATACAGCAAACTTATCAGAAAGCCCTATTGTCTTAATAGACGAAATAGAAAATGCAGGAATAGATAGAAAAGAAGCAGTAAAACTTTTAATATCAAAAGACAAAATAGTTTTAATGGCAACCCATGATCCAACCCTTGCCCTAATGGCAAAAAGAAGAATCGTAATAAATAACGGAGCAGTGCAACAAGTAATAGAAAGAGAAGATGAAGAACTTAAAGTATTAAAAGAACTCGATAGAGTAGATAAATATGTAGAAGAACTTAGAAATAACTTACGATATGGGAAAAAATTAAAATAAAAATGCTTCACGTGAAGCGTAAAAAAATAATTTATAAAAAAATTGAATTTGTTCTCCAACATTAAACACGCGGACCGGTAAACCGGTCCCTACAACCCACAAAATCCCACGTATAAATTTATTGTAATTTTGAATCCACGCAGGAATGTGGGGTAAATTTGTGCGAAGAGGTTTCAAAAGAATAAACCCTTACAACCGAATGTAGGGACCAATTTATTGGTCCGGCGGCGAAGCCGAGCGATTTAAAATAAATAAAAAAATGAAAAAGAATAAATTCAGAAAAAAGATTTATTGGAAAAATTTAAAATAAAATGCTTCACGTAGAGCATAAAAAATTTAAAATAAATTTTAAATCAAATATTTATTTTGTTCTCCCACAAAAAACACAGCCCACAAAAACCCACACACAAATTTATTATAATTTTATCCAAACATGGAAGACACATGGGAATGTTGGGTTTGTTTGTGCGAAGAGATTTTACAAAATTAAACCCTTGCAAGCGAATGTAGGGACCAACTTTGAAGACCTAACCCGATTTTTGAAAAAAAAATCGTGGTAGGTCTCATGCAACTATTTGCCCAAATCTTTGATTTGGCTGCAAATATCTGCTATTGGTCCGGCGGCGTAAGCCGAGCGATTTAAAACAAAATAAAAAAATGAAAAAGAATAAAGATAGATTAAACCTCCATGAAGGCAATAGGAATGAAAAGCGTAAGCTTTTCCACCAATAAAAAGCGTTTCGAGGGGTAAGGAGGGGGAGCCGCGAGGGGGACGTTAGGGACAATCGCAAGTCCATTAGTCCCCCTCGCGTTACATATGTAAAATAAAAAATGAGAAAGAATAAATGGAGAAAAAATGTATGTTGAAAAAATTTTAAAATAAAAATGCTCCACGTAAAGCGTAAAAAAATAATTTATAAAAAATTGAATTTGTTCTCCAACATTAAACACGCGGACCGCCCCATGCATAACCGCAAAAATTTACAACCTCTATTATTATTATGATAGAATTAAACAAGAGGTGAAAAATGGAACAAGAATTTTTAATGCTATTAATACTTATATCTGGAATAATTTTGGCAATGTACCTATACAACTTTTATCAATCTCAAACATATGACAAAGCCCTTAATCAAATTGCAAAAGATTCCTGGAATAAAAAAAGAGAAATAAAAAGAAATTTTAAAACCATAAACTTTTTAATAGACAATAAAGAAAAAGTTGACAGTATAAGCTGGAATGATTTGGAAATGGATAAATTTTTTTCCTATTTTGACAGATCATTTTCAATCTTAGGTAGACAGGCCCTCTATAAAAAGCTCCATGAACTAAATTATAATCAAGAAGAAAAAAACATTAGAGATGAAATAATAAATAACAAAGACAAAGCATCGAAACTGGGCAAATTATTTTTAAAATATGGAAGGCTTGACAGGGAAGACTTCTTCGACCTATTAAAAAACGGAACGGATGCAAGTAAGATTTTGCCCCTAAAAATTCCAATTTATCTTTTGTCTATTGGTCCACTTATGTCAATTCCCATATTTTTTATAAACAAAGGCTTTGCTATTATGTTTTTATTTGCAATAGTTTTGACAAATATTTTTTTAAACATGAAAATAGAAGACCTGGTTGCGGGAAAGACAAAATCTTTTTCTTACATAAGAAATTTAGTAAGTTTAAGAGAACAAATATTAAAATCTGACCTGAAAATGGGCGGCTTAATAGAAAATTTAAAAAACTATGAACAAGTTTCAAAGCAGATAAAAAGCAAAATGGGAAAATTTTATGTTAAAACCGGTTCCGATTCGGACATAGCATATATAATATTAAATTCTTTATTTTTATTTAAAGCAAGACTTCTATACAAAACCACAAAATTAATAAATGAAAAAATAAATGAAATAAATGAATTATATAAAAGCCTTGCAAAAATAGACATGGAACTGGGGATAGCCATAGCCTACGAAGATCTTAAAGATAAATGCATTGTGGAATTTACAGATAAATATGAATTTATAGGAGAAAAAATCCATAATCCCATTTTATATTATAGGGGAAATAGCGTGGCAAACTCCTTTGATTTTAAAGAATCAATACTCTTAACGGGTTCTAACGCATCGGGGAAGAGCACTTTTTTGAGGACTTTTGGTATTAATTTAATCCTTGCCATGTCCTTAGGTTTTGCCTTTGGAGAAAAATTTACCCTGCCAAAGAAAAATATTTATTCGGCAATAGACATAAAAGATTCCATAGAAAGTGGTAAATCATATTTTATGGCTGAAACCAGCGCCATAAAAAGGATGATAGATAATGAAGACGGAATTTACATTTTAGATGAAATTTTTAAAGGAACAAACACCATTGACAGAATTTCGGCGGCTCTTTTCACCTTAAAATATTTATCCAAAAGAGGTTTTGTAATAGCGGCCACTCACGACATTGAGCTTACAAGGCTTGCAGAAGGCTTTAAAAACTATCATTTTGAAGAAAATATAAAAGATGGAGATATTTTCTTTGACTACAAACTCAAAGAAGACTACGCAAAAACAAGAAACGCCATAGAAATTTTAAAAATAAATGACTATCCTGAAGAAATAGTAAAAGCCGCAAAAGAATTTTCTTTAAACTTAGAAAAAGAAAAAGAAAAGATAATATAAAATAAAAAAAGGACAAACTCAAAATTTTAGAGCTTGTCCTTTTATTTTTTACATAAAACATTATTTTTCAAGATTTTTTATAGCCTTTAAAGATTCTAAAGAATCTTGCCAATTATTTTTAAGATTAATAAGACTTTGTTCCAAATCTCTTTTTTCAAGACTTTCAATGATCTTTTCATGACCACCAAATGAAGTCATCTTATGTTCCACCTTTTCGTAATAACAAAATTCAATTCTTTGTATTTTTTTCTTTAAACCATCTAAAATATTTGAAAGTTCAGAATTTTTAGCAGAATCAATAATGATTTTATGAAACATATAATCACAATCTACAAATTTTTCAAAATCATTAGAGCTTATAGTATTCATAAGTTCATCATTATATTTTTTAAGTAAAGAAATTTCCTGATCTCCTATATTTTTAAAACCCTCCTTAAGAGCTAAAATTTCAAGAGTAAAAACCAAAGGATAAATTTCTTCAGCTTGCTTTATATTAACAGGAGCAATGACAGTTGATTTGTTAGCATTGGAAATAATAAATCCGTCATTTTCCAGCATTAAAACAGCTTCCCTCACAGGAGTCCTGCTTACATTAAGTTCATCAGCAATATCATTAATATTAATTTTTTCATTTTGTTTTAGCTTACCAGTCACAATCAGATGCAATAAAATTTTATAAACTTCATCCTTTATAAAAGTTCTGTTAATTACATTATTCTTTAACAAAATCAACACTCTCTTTCTTTATCATAATAATCATTTTACAACAAAAATAAAAAAATTTCATGGGAAACGCTTGACAATAATAAAAAAAGCTTTATACTGGTATGTAATATATTACATACCAGTATAAATATAAATTTATTTTTTGAGGAGGAATTATTATGGATGACAAAATAAAATTTATAGGCAAAAGAAGAAAAAATGAAGAAAAAATTAATATTGATTTTTTAAATTATGAAGAGGTTAATAAAATAATTAAATTTCATAAATCTTTTCCACAATATAAAAAAACTCCATTAGTTGAACTTAAAAATTTAGCAGAAAAATACAAAGTAAAAGATATTTATGTGAAGGATGAATCTTATAGATTTGGCTTGAATGCTTTCAAAGTTCTTGGTGGCAGTTATGCAATAGGCAGGTATATTGCTAAAAAATTAGGTAAAGATATATCTGAAATAACCTTTGATTATCTAATTAGTGATGAAGTAAAAAACAAATTAGGAGATATAACTTTTATAACTGCAACTGATGGAAATCATGGAAGAGGTGTTGCTTGGACAGCTAATCAACTAAAACAAAAATGTATTGTATATATGCCTAAGGGAAGTGCAAAAGAAAGAGTAGAAAATATAGCGTTAGAAGGGGCTGAAGTAACTGTTCAAGATTTGAATTATGATGAGTGTGTAAGACTTGCAGATGAAAATGCCAAAAAAAATGGTTGGGTGATGATCCAAGATACTGCTTGGGATGGATATGAAGATATACCTAAGTGGATAATGCAAGGCTATATGACAATGGCGTTTGAATCTTATGAAGATCTAAAACAAAAAAATTTAAAGCCGAGTCATGTATTTTTACAAGCAGGAGTTGGTTCTCTTGCAGCTGCAGTTACAGGATTTTTTTCTAACATATATAAAGATGAAAAACCAATAATTACAATAGTAGAACCTAAAAATGCAAATTGTATTTTTAGAAGTATTGAAGAAAATAAAAGAATTTGCGTTGATGGAGATATGCAAACAATAATGGCTGGATTAGCATGTGGAGAGCCAAATACCGTAGGTCTAAAAGTCTTAATGTCTTATGCAGAAAATTTTATAAGTGTGTCTGATGAAATAGCAGCACATGGGATGAGAGTTTTAAATGCGCCTTTATCAGGCGATGTACGAATAATTTCAGGAGAAAGTGGAGCGGCTCCATTTGGAACTGTAATGAAAATTTTAGAAGACAAATCTCTATCTTCCATAAAAGAAAAACTAAAAATTGATGAAGATAGCATAATTTTATTTTTTAGCACTGAGGGAGATACTGATAAAGAGAATTTCCAAAATATTGTATGGAATGGAAAATATCCAAATTTATAATAAGGAGAAATTAGTATGTTTGAATTAATTTGGTCAAAGATTTATAGTATTACGGACTTTTTATGGGGAATCCCACTAATGATTTTAGTTATAGGAGTAGGGATATATTTAACATTTAAAGCAAAATTTTTTCAGATATTGCATATTAAAATGTGGATTAAACTTACACTTGGTCAACTTTTCAACAAAACAAAAAAAGTTGAAGGGGATGGACAATTGAACTCTTATCAAGCCTTAAGTGCAGTATTAGCAGGCACTGTAGGGAGTGGAAATATTGCAGGAGTTGCAGCAGCAATTGCTGTTGGAGGTCCAGGATCAGTTTTTTGGATGTGGCTGATAGCTATTTTTGGCATGGCTACAAAAATGGCAGAGGTTTCTTTATCTGTAAAATATAGGGTAAAAGGATTAAACGGTGAATATTATGGTGGCCCTATGTATTATATGAAAAAAGCTTTAGGAAAAACTGGAAGTATATTAGCCTCAATTTATGCTATAGGTCTTTTAATTTTAGTTTTAACAGATGCTTGTTTTGTACAAGCTAATACTCTTGCAACAACTGCTAAAGATGTTTTTAATATTCCCTTAATATTATCTGGAGTTTTATTAGTTGCTATTAGCTTAGCAGTAGTATTGACAGGAGGAATAAATAAGATTGGAGCTTTTTGCGGAAAAATTGTTCCACCTATGATAATAGTATATATAATTGGAAGCTTGTATGTAATATTTACTAATATTTCTAATGTTCCATCAGCAATTTCATCTATTTTTAAATATGCTTTTCAGCCTGCTCCTGCGATAGGTGGTTTTGCTGGTGCAACAATAACTTTAGCAATGGCCAGGGGAGCATCAAGAGGTATTTTCTCTAATGAAGCAGGAGAAGGAACTGCAGCAACCGTACACGCTACTGCTATAACAGATCATCCAATACATCAATCAATGTTTGGAATATTAGAGGTATTTATTGATACAATAATTATATGCTCATTAACGTCTTTATCTATACTTGCAAGTGGTGTTTGGAGCAATGGAAATACTGGAGCTATACTAACCTTTGATGCTTTTAGAAGTGCGTGGGGTTCAATAGGTATTTATGTCTTAGGAATCGCTGTAATTTTATTTACATATTCATCATATTTGGGATTTTATGTTGAATTTAGAACAAGCGTCGCCTACTTATTTGGTGAAAAAACCGAAAAATATTTAAAGTGGATATTTTTTATAATGCCTTTGATAGCTGTAACAATGGAAATAGAAAAAATATGGGATATGGCTGATATGGCAGTTGGGTTTATTGTTATACCAAATTTGATAGCATTGGTATTATTAGGAAATAAATTTTCTAATCTTATTAATGAGTATTTAAAAAGATAAAATAATAAAAAAAGTGTTTGGAATTTTCCAAACACTTTTTTTATTATTTTATTTCTTCATAAGTTTGTAAAACGTCGAAGGACATTTCTCTTAATTTCACATAGGATTCTTCTAATTCTTTTTTACTTGTGTCTACTTGAACGTCTGATGAAAAGTAGGCTTCTAAAAATTTTCCGTCCTTATAGTCTAAGATTACTCCTGGCACCATGCTGGATATTGGACCTTTGTTCCATGATATGGTGAAGAGACGGCCTCCTGCTTTTAAATTCTTTTTATCTTTAAATTCCACTGCGTCTTTTATTTCTTTTATCTCTACATTGTCTTTGAAATCTTTTGGCAAGATAAAGCTTGCTTTTATTTTTTCAAAGTTGATTTTTTCTCCTGATGATTTTAATAATTCAAGAGGAGAATTTAAATATTGACCCAACATTGCTGTTTTTGTTTTGGCGTCCCAATTTATTTTGATTCCAAATGTGTCTGCTAATTTTCTTATTGGTAAATATTTTTTGCCTTTAATTTCTATGCTTTCTATTTTTTGATATTCACTTTCTTTGTAGCTTAGTTTTTCTTTTTCATATTTTAAGTAAGGCATTCTTCTTAAAAGAGTTTTTAGTTCTATATAGGTTTTTCCGTATTTTAAGATTGCTGGAGAGTCCCTTTCTTCTATACTTCCAAATCTGTTATAGCCTACCAATTCTCCGTTTACATAAAGTGTTACGTTAGAGTTTTCTTTTGCGTAAACTCCTAAAAATGTAAGAATAAGACTTAATATTAATAATATTTTTTTCATTTTTTCCTCCTATTTATATTTTTGTCCGGATAATTCTATGGATTTTTTTGTCAAAATTTCAAGAGGATCTATTATTGTGTCTTTTAGGTCATCTTCTATTTCTATGCAGGATAGTTCCGTGCAGGCAAGGATGGAGATTGCTCCAAGCTTTTTATATGTTCTTATTATGTCGTTTAGTTCTTTACTTTTTGTCATGTTTGTTTCTTTTATTTTGTAGATGATTTCCATTATTTTTTCTTGGGTTTTTTGGTCGGTTTCTATTTCTTCCATTTGAAATTCTGCGTTAAATTTTTTATAGACTTTTCCTTTTTTCGTTCCGTCTGTTCCCAAGACTATAAATTTTTTTCCTCTTTTTGACAATTCTTTTAAGGTTTCATAGGGCATGTTTATGATGTTTATTTTTGTAAGTTTTTTTACATCTTCATAAAAATAGTGGAAGGTGTTGCAGGGAATTGCTAAATTTTTTGCTCCATAGGCTTCAAAAATTTTTAAATCTTTTTCTACTTCCTTTAATACTAAGCTTTTATGAAGACCTTTTAAGATTACTTGAGTTCTATCAGGCATACTTGCGTGGGAAGATATTAAAATGTCCAAGTGTTCATTGTCTGATTTTGCATCTTCGTGGGCTATTATTTTTTCATAAAAAACTTTGGTGGCAAGAGGTCCCATGCCACCAAGTATTGCTAATTTTTCCATTAAATTTATGCTTTCTTTAATTCTTTTTTTTCTGTTCTGTAAACTGATTCGTCAAGTTGTCCTTCGCTCTTTGCTACTATTACTGAACAAGCTATATCACCAAGAACGTTTATTGAAGTTCTTATCATATCAAATATTCTGTCTATTCCTGCTACTAGGGCTATACCTTCTACAGGAATTCCTACTCCTTGAAGTACCATGGCAAGCATTATCATACCTGCGCCTGGAACTCCTGCTGTTCCTACTGATGCGAGAACTGTTGTTAAAACTATTGTAAGTTGTTGAGAAGGAGTTAGTGATAAACCGTATACTTGAGCTATAAATAGGGCACATACACCTTGATAAATTGCAGTACCATCCATATTTACTGTTGCACCAAGGGGAAGTACAAAACTTGCTATTGGCTTTGATACTCCAAGTTCTTTTTGTGCAACTTCAAGAGAAACTGGAAGTGTTCCTGAAGATGATGAAGTTGTAAAAGCAAGAGCCCATGGTTCAAAAACTTTTTTAAAAAATGTTCCTACAGGTAATTTTGCAAAGATTTTTATAGATGTTGCATAAACTATTATTGCGTGTAAGAAACATCCTAAGTATACTATTCCGACAACTCTTATTAAAGGAAGTAAAACCTTAGGTCCATTTGCTGCTATAACAGGAACGATAAGTCCGAATACACCTATTGGTGCAGTTTTCATAATTCCATTTGTAATATGGATCATTGCATCTGTCATACCATCAAAGAAATTAAATACTGCTTGTCCTTTTTCTCCTGCAGCAAGAAGTCCGCCGCCGACAAATAGGGCAAATACAATAATTTGTAACATTTCACCGTTTACTAATGATTTAAGCGGATTTGACGGAACAATATTGATGAGTGTGTCAATAAATTGAGGAGCTTCTTTTGCTTCATAAGTAAGTTGATCTGCAGGTAATACGAAGTTACCTCCTACATTTAATAAGTTTGCAAGCCCAAGTCCGATAACAATTGCAATTGCTGTTGTTGCAAAGAAGTAGACAAAGGTTTTTGCACCGATTTTTCCTATTTGTTTTGCATCTTTTAAGTCCGCAACTCCAATAAGAAGTGAAGAAAATACTAAAGGTACAATAACAAGTTTGATTAAATTAAGAAATAAGGTTCCTATTGGTTTTATAAATTTATTTGCCGCATCAGGATTTCCTTGCATCATAATTCCAACGATTACGCCCACTATTAAACCAATTAAAATTTGGAGCGGTAAACTTAAACCTTTCTTTTTACTCATAAAATCATTCCTTTCTTTTGTGATATTTTTATAAGCTTACATTGCTTAGATAAAGTATAGCACATTGGTAAAGTGATATAAAAACTTTTTTTAAAAATGATTGATATTATCAATAAATTGTGTTAATATTAATTTGAAAGTAAGGAAATTTTTCTTTTTTCATATTCTTAATAAGAAATAGATAAGAAAATATGGTCCAATACTTTTAGAAGCAGGTTAAATTACTATGCTTGCTCTTTTTGATTAAGCTTTTTTATTTTAAAATTATAAGATGAAAATTAAAAGCTATAATCTCTTCCATTAACTATTTATTTACTTAACTTACAAAGCGCTTATAGCAGATAGCTATAGGTGGAGATTAAAAAAAGGCCGTTATGAATGGCCTTTTTTTAATAAGATTAGGGTAAATGATAATGATATTTTTAATAAGATTATGATAAATGATAATGCTATTATTGCAAAAAATTAACTTTCGCTATTGCAATTAAAGCTAAAACAGGCTATATTACTATACATAGATTAGCTTTAAAGTTTCCTTGCTATTTGAAGCTAAGACTTATTGATAATATATTAAATTTTTATGAGGTGATATTATGAAGAAAAAATTATTAAGTATGGGAGCAGGAATTTTAATAGGAGTTCTTGGAGATAAAATTTTAAAATCTAACGCAGTTAAAAAAGTTGCCGTATCAACAGTAGCAGGTGGTTTAAAGGCTAAGGAAAGTCTTGATAAGACTATTGAAAAAGTAAAAGAAAGCACTGAAGATATAGTCGCTGAAGCAAAAGTAAAGAATGAAAGTGAAGAAAAAGCAAGGGAAGAAAAAGAAGAAACTATAGAAAAATTAGCAGAAGAAAAATAATTAATTATGCAAGTTAAAATATTACACAGAACAAGAGGGAGAATGAGAGTCTCCTCTAAGAAAAAATTAAATTATGACACAGCTAATAAGCTTAAATATATACTTGAAAAGGTTGAAGGAGTTCATTCTTGTAAAGTTTCAACTCTTTCTTCAAGTATTATATTGGATTATGAGGAAAGCTCCCTGTCGAAACTTGCAAAAAAACTTTTGGAGATAGATCTTAAAAGTTTAGAAAGTTTTGAAATTGAAGATAAGTCTTTCATACCTCTTGATGAAAATGGTCTTTTTCATATTTTAAGAGATGCTTTTGAAATGAGGTTTGTTTTTAAAACTTTTATTCCTTCTCCTTTTAGAGAAATCGTAACTATTTGTCGTGCCTATAAATTTATTAAAAAGGGAATAGATTCGATTTTTAATAGAAGAATAGATGTTAATCTTTTAGATGCAAGTGCTATTTTTGTTTCTCTTGTTTCAAGGGATTATGCTTCTGCATCTTCAATAATGTTTTTACTAAACTTAGGCGAAGATTTAGAGGAATGGACATTAAAGAAATCTCAAGGAGATCTTGCCAGAACTATGGAACTTAATGTTGATAAGGTATTTGTAGTTAATGGCAATGAAAAATATGTAAAAGATCTAAAAGATGTTGAAATTGGAGATTTAATTGAAGTAACTATGGGAACAACTATTCCTGTTGACGGAAAAGTTGTTAAAGGTATGGGCATGGTTAATCAGTCTTCTTTTACAGGGGAAAGTATTCCTGTAGAAAAGATTGAAAACAGTACTGTTTTTGCAGGAACTGTGCTTGAGGAAGGTATTTTAGTAGTAGAGACTGAAAAACTTTACAATGATTCGAGAATTAAAAAAATAATAGAATTGATTGCACAAAGTGAAAAGAATAAATCACTAGCTCAGAAACGTGCAGAAAACGCCGCCGATTCTTTAGTTAAATATTCATTTTTAGGTTCAATTTTAGCTTATGCTTTCACAAGAAATTTCACAAGGGCAAAGGCCTTTTTGATGGTTGATTTTTCTTGTGCTTTAAAACTTACTATTCCTATTTCCGTTATGAAGGCAATGAGTCAAGCGGGAAGAAATGGAATTTTAGTTAAGGGTGGAAAATATCTTGAAAATATAGCTGAGGCAGATTCTATTATTTTTGACAAGACAGGAACTTTGACAAAATCTCAACCGACAGTTAAAAAGGTTATAGCTTTTGAAGGTTATAGCGAAGATGAAGCTTTAAGAATTGCAGCTTGTCTTGAGGAACATTTCCCTCATTCTATAGCAAATGCAGTTGTTAATGCTGCCCTTGAAAAGAATTTGCACCATAAGGAAATGCACTCTGAAACTGAATATATTGTTGCCCACGGTATTTCTTCCAAGATTGCAGGCAAGCCTGCTTTAATAGGCTCTGAGCATTTTATTTTTGAAGATGAAAAAGTAAATTTGCCTAAGAAAAAGAAAACAATGATTGACAAACTTAAGGAAAATTATTCTCTTTTATATTTAGCGTATGATGGAGAACTTATTGCAGTTATTTGCATTTCAGATCCTATTAGGGAAGATGCAAAGTATACTATAAAAGAACTTAGAAAATTAGGCTTTAAAAATATAGCTATGCTCACAGGTGATGCTGAAAATGCAGCAAGATATGTGGCTGAGCAATTAGATATTGATTATTACAAATCCGGAGTTCTTCCTGAAGATAAGGCAAAATATGTTCTATCAGAGAAAAAGCGTGGAAGAAAAGTCATTATGATAGGCGATGGTATAAATGATTCCGTTGCCCTTTCAAATGCTGATGTAGGTATATCTATGCACGAGGGTGCTGATATTGCAAGGGAAATAGCTGATATTTCCATTGGGAATGATGATTTAAAATCTATTATATATACTATAAAGATTGCAAGAGAGCTTCAGGAAAGAATAAAAGATGATTATAGAAAGATTATTTCTTTCAATTCTCTTTTGATTTTACTTGGTTTTTACCAAATTCTTCCAAATACAGGCTCATCTTTCCTTCATAATTCTTCTACAGTTGTAATGGCTCTTGAAAATATGCAGGAATATAAAATTTCATAATAAAAAAAGTTGAGGTTTTTTCCTCAACTTTTTTTATGTCAATTTTTAGAGACTCCGTTATTTTTTATAAATTGTGGAGTTTTTTTAATAAATTAATTTAAAATTTATTTATTATTTTTTTCTCTTATATATTTGTCGATGGAAGTTGCGGCTGTTTTTCCGGCTCCCATTGCAAGAATTACAGTTGCAGACCCTGTAACTGCATCTCCTCCTGCAAAAATATTTTCTCTTGAAGTTTGAGCATCTTCATCTGCAACAATTCCACCTTTTCTATTAACTTCAAGGTTTTTTGTTGTATGGGCAATAAGGGGATTTGGGCTTGTTCCCAGGGCCATTATAACCGTATCAAAAGCTTCTTCATAATCTGAGCCTTCAATTTTTACAGGGCGTCTTCTTCCAGATTCATCAGGTTCTCCAAGTTCATTCTTAACGCAAATTAAAGATTTTACCCAGCCATTTTCATCTCCCTTTATTTCAATTGGAGCAGTGAGCATTTGAAATTCTATGCCTTCTTCAATAGCGTGATGGACTTCTTCAATTCTTGCGGGAAGTTCTTTTTGAGTACGCCTGTATAAAATTGAAACCTTAGCACCCAGCCTTTTTGCTACTCTTGCAGCGTCCATGGCAACATTTCCACCGCCTATAACTGCAACTTTATCTCCAACATTTATAGGGGTGTCAAATTTTTCATCGAAACTTCTCATTAAGTTGTTTCTTGTTAAAAATTCATTGGCAGAATAAACTCCATTTAAATTTTCACCAGGTATTCCCATAAACATAGGTAGACCAGCTCCGGAACCGATAAATACAGCTTCGTATCCTTTATTTAAAATCTCATCAATTGTTAAAGTTCTACCAATTACTACATTATTTTCAATTTTTACGCCAAGACTCTTTAGATTATTTATTTCAGCTTCAACAATTTCATCAGGAAGTCTAAATTCAGGTATACCATAGACTAAAACCCCACCGGACATTTGAAGAGCTTCAAATATTGTAACTTCATAACCCATTTTTGCCAGCTCTCCTGCACAAGTAAGGCCTGCAGGACCGGCTCCTATAACTGCAACTTTTTTGCCGTTTTTTTCAGGACTTTCAAATAATTTAACCTTATGATTTCTTGCATAGTCAGCTGAAAATCTCTCAAGTTTACCTATGGAGACAGAATCTCCCTTTGCATTTAAAACACAATATTTTTCACATTGACTTTCTTGAGGACATACCCTTCCGCAAACTGCCGGCAGAGCAGTGTAAAGAGAAAGAACTTTTGCAGATTGTTCAAAGTTTTTATTTGAAATTTCTTTTATAAAACCAGGTATGTCAATATTAACGGGGCAACCCTGTCTACATTTTGGAACCTTACAATTTAAACATCTTTTTGCCTCTAAAACTGCCTCTTCTTCATTATAACCGTAACAAACTTCTTCAAAGTTTTTATTTCTTATATCAGGTTTTTGTTCTCTTACAGGAACTTTTGTAAATCTATTTTTAGGAGCCTCAACGCCATTTAGGTCTAATTCGTGATTTTGTCTTTCTATTTCAAAATCAATGTTGCAGGCGTGATCTTTTACTTTTCTTGCAGAGGCCTTATTTTTATATTGCATTTGCCTTTTTATAGCTGCATCAAAATCAACTTTATATCCGTCAAACTCAGGACCGTCAACACAGGCAAATTTTGTAACTCCGTCAATGGAAACACGACAAGCTCCGCACATTCCTGTACCGTCAACCATTATGGGGTTTAATGAAACTATTGTTGGAAGATTAAACTTTTTGTTAGTAAGGCATACAAACTTCATCATGATCATAGGTCCTATGGAAACACATTGATCATATTTTTTATTTTCATTTTCAATAAGATCTACAATTTTATCGGTAACCAAGCCTTTAAAACCGTAAGAACCATCATCGGTACAGATGTAAAGATTATCGCAAACACTTTTTAATTTATCTTCTAAAATAACAAATTCTTTTGATTTTGCACCAACTATTATGTCACAGGAAAGTCCATGATCTTTAAACCATTTTGCTTGAGGATAGACGGGAGCTGTTCCAACACCGCCTGCAACAAAAAGATATTTTTTACTCTTAAGTTCTTCTAAATCCATGCTTAAGAAGTCACTGGGGCGTCCAAGAGGGCCGACAAAATCTTTAAAGGATTCTCCCTCATCAAAAGAGCAAATCTTTTTTGTAGAGTCTCCTGAAGCCTGTACGACTATTTCAACACAACCAGTTTTTAAATCATAATCTGAAATTGTAAGAGGAATCCTTTCAGCATAGTCATCGGCTATTACAATTATAAATTGTCCGGGCTTTGCAGAAGCTGCAATGCGAGGTGCTTCCACATCAAATAAATAGATGTTGGGAGCAAGGTTTAATTTTTTCTTAATTTTATACATTTTTACCGCCCTTTTCTAAAGAATTTTTTATTTTTAATAAAAATTTTTCCATAACATTGGAAAGTTCATTGATGGAACAATTTAATTTTATAGATAACATATTGCCGCTACCATTTAAGTTTGAAAAATCCCTATCTAAAATGCCTTTAAGATCTATATTTAAATTTCTACTTCTGTAAATTAAAACTTGTCCCATATTTCCATTGGGAATTCCATAAATTTGAACATAATCAGCTTCATCCATAATTTTAGAAGAAATAAGCTTAAGCTCTTTAAAATTAACATTGTTTAAAATTTTATAAATATAATTTATTCCATTAAAATTTGTGGCGACATTTTTAAAATCTTTTACAGCTTCATATCCCAGCTCCATTTCCATTTTTTTATTCTGAGCAACAAGACTTTGCTTTGAAGCCTTTAGAACTTTTAATTTTTTAAAAAGCTGGTCTTCTGAATCAACATTAAAAGTTTTTATCATATTATCAAAAATTTTTGACTTATTTTTATAATCATCAAAAGCTCTTTTTCCTGAAAGAATATTTAAGACAATTTTATTTTCAATTTTTTCAGGCGGCAAAATCTTAATAAGGGCAAGTTCACCGGTTCTTTTAAGAAGGGGACCCTCAAAATAAATTTTTCCCAGGCCTGTTAAAGACAAAAAATTTTCTGAAAATTTAGTTGAGATATTACTTCTTACAATTTGATTTGCAAGTTCTTCAAGTTTTTCCAAAGTTGAAAAAGCAATGTCTGTTTGGGAAATTATTATTTTATTGTCTTCAAAAATATAAAAATCACTTTCAATATTAAAGGTCTTTTTAAGAAGAAGTCTTACAATTGCATTTGATAAGACTCTTTCTCCAAGGTCCATTCTTTTTTCAAAATCAATATTTATTTTTACTTTTTCTGAATCCTGAATTTTATAAAAAACTTTTCCATTTTTAATTTTTTTATAAGATTCATGAAGATTTATAGTAAATTCATCAGCTTCAACCTTATCTGTGCCTGAAAAAATATCATTAAGTAAGCCAAATTTTTCTCCCTCAATTTCAAAAATGTGAGAAAATTCACTCTGAAATTCTTTAGCGTAAGGATTATCAATATATTTCATCTAATTACCTCTCTTTATTTAAATTGTAACATAACTATTTTTCTTAAAGAAGAAGATTTATAATTAATCTATGACTTACATATTTTCAGTATTTATAATTTTTTTTGGAATTTATATTTTTTTAAAAAAGAAAAGTCAAAAGGCTCTTTATTTTTTAATTTTTTCAATATTTTTTGCTCTTTTAATAAATAATTTTAAAGAAAATCTCAGAGAGGGAGACTATATACTTAGAGGGAAAATAGCAGATATAAAAAATGGAGCCTATACAATAAATATTTCAAGGGGAAAATTTAAAAGACCCTATAAAATTTTGTTTTACTATGAAGAACCCTTAAGAATAGGAGAAAAAATTGAGATTGAAGGTAGCCTTAACAAGGGGAGTCTTCCCTTAAATGAAAATGGTTTTAACGAAAGACTTTATTATAAAACAAAAAATTTACAGGGAAAATTTTACATAAAAAATTTAGAAAAAATAAGTTTTAAGAAAAATATAAAAGATGATTTCAGAAATAGGATTGAAAAAACATCTCTACTTTTAAATAAAAAGAATGGAGAACTTTTTAAAAGTATTCTTTTAAGTGACGGTTCCATAAGTGAAGATAAGGAAGAATTTTTAAACTTTGGACTTGCTCATATTTTTGCAGTTTCAGGGCTTCATATAGGTCTTATATTTTTATTTATTTCAAAAGCCTTATTTTTTTTACCTAAGAAAATTAAAAAAGTACTAAGCCTTTTTTTAACTTTCTTTTATATATATTTAATAGGCTTTCCCATATCAGCAGTGAGAGCTTTTTTAATGATCTTATTTTTAAATTTGTCATTTTTTATAGGCTTAAAATATAAAACCTCCACTGCCTTAATACTTTCAGCCCTTATAAATTTAGGAATAAATCCCTACAATATTTTTTCTCCAAGTTTTATTTTATCTTATTCCTCTGTCCTTTCTCTTGTAATAATTTATCCTAAATTAAAACTTTATACGGGGAAGACTTTTTTGGGAAAGGGCCTAGATATAAGTTTAAGTATTTTTATAGGAACGCTTCCTATACAGCTTTACTTTTTTTATCAAGTAAACATAATTTCTATAATTGCAAATTTAATTTTAATACCTCTTTATAGCTTGGGTCTTTGTTTTGCAAGTCTTCTTTTAATAATTCCAAATTATGTTTTTGCTGGAAGCTTAGATTTAATTTTTGACTTGGGAAGAGAAATAGGAATTTATCTAAACTCCATAATAAATCCATTTATTTTAGGAAGACCACTTCCTATAACAATGGCAACTTATTATTTCCTATTGGGAGAAATTTTATTTTTAAAAGATTATTTAAAAAAATATAAAAAAGAATTTTTATGCTTTATAGGGATTTTGTATTTAATCACAAGTTTTGCTTATATAAAGGAAAATCCTCTTTATCAGGTAAGTTTTAATTTTATAGGTCAAGGAGATTCTTGCCTTATAAAAAATAAAAATTCCTACTATTTAATTGATACAGGTGGAAGTGTGGAAAACAGTCTTTCTAAAAAATATTTAATACCCTATTTAAAAAGTAAGGGAATTAATAGGATAAAGGGTATTTTTATTTCTCATATGGATGCTGATCATGTGGAGGGCATAAGGCATTTTAAAAATATAAAAGTTGATAAAGTTTATTTGTCAGGGGTTGAGGAAAAGAATCAGTTTTATAGATATATTAAGGAAAATTATAAAAATGAAATTTTTGAGACTCCATATGAAGAGGGAGATTTAAAGATTAAAAGAATTTATTATCCCTGTGGTCAGAGTCCTAATGATAGGTCTATGGTTTTATTAGTCACTTTAAGAAAAAAGACCTTTTTATTTACAGGGGATATTTCAAAAAATATCTGTGATAAAATAGAACAAGAAAAAGTTGATGTTTTAAAAGTTCCCCACCATGGATCTGTAAATTCTCTTTCAAAAAGTTTTTACAAAAAATTAAGACCAGATCTTGCAGTTATAAGTGTTGGGAAAAATAATTATGGCATGCCTTCTCAAGAAGTTATAAAAGCTCTCGAGGTGGAGGGAGCTATAGTGAAATTAACAAGCAAGGGACAAGTAAATTTAAAGTTGAGGTAGTATGGATTATAGAGAATTGTATAAAAAAGATTTGAGTGGTTTTTATTTGTTTTTCGGTTGCGAAAAACTTTTAATGGAAAATACTCTTAAATATATTATAAATAAGTATATTCCCAAGGGGACTTATGCTTTTAATTTAAGCAGGGTAAACAATTTTAATGAGCTTTACAAGTCTGCTTGGACCCTTCCTGTTATGAGTGAAAAAAAACTTATATTAATTGATGATGGAGCCATGTTTGAATCAGAACTGGAAGATTTTGAAAAATTTAAAGATTTTTTGGATAATTTTTTTCCTTATAATATTTTAATTATTATGGAAGGGCAAAATCCTTTTAACAAGACAAAAAAATTTTACAGATATTTTCAAGGGCAAAATAGAAATGTTGAGTTTTCAAAATTAAAGGGGAGTATGGTAAATTCCTTTGTTGATGGATATTTTTTAAGAAAGGGGATTAAAGTTTCAAAGGCTCTAACAAGTTATATGATTGAAAAATCAGGTTACAATTCAAGAAATCTTGATATGACTCTTTATGATTTAAAAAATGAAATGGACAAACTTATTGCTTTGGGAGAAATTACTAAGGAAAAAATTGACAGTTTAATGACCGATAATATTGATACAAATGTCTTTGCTCTTACTGATGCAATAGGTGATAGAAATTTAGATATATCTTTTAAAGAACTTCACAACTTATACAAGATAAATGAGCCAGTTCAAAAAACTTTTGTAATTATCCAAAGACAGATAAGGCTTCTTTTAGCTTATAAGATTTTACAGAAAGCTGAATATAGTCCTAGTTCAATTATGAATATAATGGAGATTAAAAATTATGAATTTACAAAAGTTTCAAATTTCCAAAAAAATTTTGAACTTGAAGAGCTTAAGGAAATTTATTCTTTTATGGAGGATATTGATTTGAAATTAAAATCAACAGACCTTGACCAAATGCTTTTAATGGAAATGCTTATTACAAAAATATGTAAAAAAAACCCATCCTGATTTAGGATGGGTAAATTTTTTATTTTGTTGAATAATTGTCGAAATATCCTTGAATGAAAACAACTGGGGTTCCCTTATCTCCAGAGCCAGAAGTTAAATCTGCAAGAGATCCTAAAAGGTCTGTAATTTTTCTTGGTGTAGTTCCTAAAGTTTCATTTTTTCCTTTTAGATTATTTTCTTTTTCTGCAATTTTTTTAGCCATGGCATCTGTTAATTCTTGACCTGATAGGTCTTTAAACTCAGTGTCGGCAATATATTTTATCTTAAGTTCGTTAGGTTCTCCTACAAGACCGTCAGTGTGGGCAGGGCTTACAACAGGGTCTGCAAGTTCCCAAATTTTTCCTACAGGATCTTTAAAAGCTCCATCGCCGTAAATCATAACTTCAATTTGTTTACCGGTTTTTTCGATTAAATCCTTTTGAATTTTTCTAACAAGTATTGATCCGTCTCTTGGGAAAAGTTTTACCATATCAAGGTCTGCTAAGTTGGAACCTAAAAGGCCGTATTCTTCATTGTATCCTGACCCATTTACAGATTCGTTTAAAATATCATCAAGACCTAAAACAATTTTTGCTCCTGCATCTTTAAGTTCATCTTTTATTAAAAATCTTGTGTGAGTAGAGCATACTAAAACTTGATCCGTATATTTAAGGATTGTTTTTGGATCATTTGAAAAATGAATATCGCAACCTTCAGCAATTTCTTTATAAAGTTTTACATAATCAATTCCTGTAAAAGGATGGGCAACTTCTTGTCCAAATAGTCTTCTATAATCACTTTCTTCCAAAACATCACTATAGGGATTGATTTTTTTGTCGTAAAGTTTTCTTTCATCCATTAGGTGATTTCCCACTTCATCAGAAGGATATGAAAGTAATAAATGAAGTTTTCTGCCTGATTTTGCAATTCCTCTTAAAAGAACAGAAAATCTGTTACGAGATAAAATTGGGAAAACTATTCCTATTTCTCCATCAAATTTATTTCTTACATCTTCTGCAATTGCATCAATACTTGCATAGTTATTTTGAGCTCTTGCACAAAGACTTTCCGTAACGCAAACTACATCTTTATCTTTAAAAGTAATATTTTCAGCTTCAGCTGCTGCTAAAAGAGAATCAACTACTATTTTTGCAACATCATCACCTTTTTTTACGATGGGTGTTCTAATACCTCTAACTACTGTACCTACTAATCTATCCATAGTACCTCCCGTTAATAACTAACAACAATATACTTACAGTTTATTCTACATAATTTATTATAAGTTAGCAATAAAAAATTAAAAGTTAGAAAAAATCAGAAAAAAATTTCAAATATTAATATCAATTACTTTTTGATATTTGGTATTTAAAGGTCAATTAAGTTATAATAAAGTAATTAAAGGAGAATAGTATGATAACTTTTGAAAATGTATTTAAAGAATATCCTAATGGTTCTCTTGCTCTTCAAAGTTTAAATTTGCAAATAGAAGATGGAGAGTTTGTTTTTTTGGTGGGCTCATCAGGAGCTGGAAAATCAACTCTTTTAAAACTTCTTATAAGAGAAGAGGAAGCCACAAGGGGAAAAATAATTATAAACGGGACCGATATTACAAGATTAAGAAAAAGCAAAATTCCTAAATTAAGACGTTTAATATCAGTTGTATTTCAAGATTTTAGACTTATTTCGCAAAAAACTGTTGCGGAAAATATTGCATATGCTCTTGAAATTCAAGGCATGTCCAAAGATTTTATAAGGGAAAATGTAAAAAGGGCAGTTGCCCTTGTGGGACTTGAAGGAAAAGAAAATTCTTATCCCGATCAATTGTCAGGCGGAGAAAGCCAAAGAGTTTCCATTGCAAGAGCTATAGTAAATAAAGCTCCGATTTTAGTTTGCGATGAGCCTACAGGTAATTTGGATTTAGAAACTGCCATGGGAATTATGGAAGCTTTGGAGAAAATTAATAAAGAAGGAACAACAGTCATAATGGCAACTCATGCAACTCAAATTGTAGATAAAATGAAAAAGAGAGTTATAACTTTAAATGACGGAAAAATAAGTTCCGATGTAAAAGAAGGGGGCTATTATGAAGTTTCTTAGACAGTGCATAAATGTCCTTAAAGAGGGCTTAAAAAGTCTTTGGAGAAATAAAGCCATGGGATTTGCATCTACAATTTCCATTGCTGCCATGCTTATACTTTTCGGATTTATTTCTCTTATGGTTTTAAATTTAAATACAATTGTATATCAGACAACAGGAAAAGTTGATAAGGTAATTTTTTATTTAAAGGATAATATGGGCGCTGATCAAGTAAATGATATTATTCAAAACATAGGAAAAGAAGAAAATGTGAGAAATATTTCCTATGTGTCAAAAGAAATGGCCATGGATTCTTTAAAAGAACAGTTTAAAGATAAAAGCTCTGTTTTTGATAATTTTGATATAAATAAATTGCCAGCATCTTTAGTTGTTGAAATGAAAAGCCTTGAAAAATCAAGAGATTTAATTGAAAAGGTTAAAAATTTTGAAGGCATAGATAAGTACAGCTTTATGGGAGATTTAGTTGACAAAATGGCAAGCATAAAAAGAGGAGTGAAATTTTTAGGCGCAGGTATAGTTGCAGTCCTTGTTTTTGTTTCCATTGTAATTATAAATAACACTATTAAAGTTGCAGTATCAAACAGAAAAAAAGAAATAAGTATTATGAAGTATGTAGGAGCAAGTAATTCTTATATAAGAGGGCCCTTTTTAATTGAAGGTATAACTTTTGGAATTTTAGGTGCAATTTTAGCTTTTTTAGTTATAAATACTGGATATTCTAAACTTTATACTATTATAATGAGGGAGATTTCCTCTATGGATTTAAAACTTGCCAATCCTAAATTAATTGCTTTTGATTTACTTACAATATTTTTGTCAATTGGTGTAGGCATAGGCTATTTAGGAAGTTTAATGAGTACAAAGAAGTTTATGGATGTTTAATATGAATTTTAAAAAATTTATCTCTTTTCTTTTAATAATCTCTACAATTTTTACTTGTGTATTTGCAAGTTCAAAGTCTTTGGAAGAGAAAAAAAAGAAAAAAGAAAGTCAACAAAAAAAGATAACTGAACAAATTAAAGAAAAAAAACAAAAGGCAAATGAAAAAGAAAATCAGGCTAAGACCGTTAAAAATGAAATAGATATCCTTGATGAGAAAATTTCCGCTGCCGATAACAAAATCTATTCTTTAAATAATCAAATTTCAGCTTTACAAAAAGAAATAGAAGAGTCTGAAAAAAAATTACAAGAAGCCCAAAATAATTTGGATAAAAATAAGGCTGAGTTTGAAAATAGGATAAGAGCTATTTATATGAATGGCAAAGTGGGATATTTGGAAGTAATTTTAAATTCTAAAAACATAGAGGATATGATGTACAATCTTGAGCTTGCAAAGACAATTGCCGATGAAGATAATAAGCTTATAGAGTACATTGCAAGTCAAATAGACACCATAAGGATAACAAAAGTAAGACTTGTTACAGACAAAGATAGGTTACAAAAATCTCAGGATCAAGTTATAGTTCAAAGAAATGCCTTAAATCTTGCAAGTAATCAAAAGTCAGCTTATATGGCAAGCCTTATGAAAGATGTGGAAAAGTATAGAGCAGAGTATCAAAAGGCTGAAGATGAGTGGAATAAATTATCTGGAGAAATTGAAAAGCTTACAAAAGATATTAAAACTGCAAAAAAACTTGAAGCTTCAAATGGAGCAATTTTAGGAACCGGTAACAGAGTTGGAAAAAAACTTGGCTGGCCTGTCCCGGGACATACAAGACTATCAAGAGGTTTTGGGGTTATGATGCACCCTATTTTAAAAATACAAAGGATGCATACGGGAATTGATATTCCTGCACCTTCGGGAACTCCTGCAGTTTCTGCTGAAGGAGGAACAGTTATTGTTGCTCGACATATGAGTGGATATGGAAATGTGGTTATGGTTAATCATGGAAATTGTGTTACAGTTTATGCCCATTTATCTGCAATAAAAACATCAGTGGGAAGTTCAGTTGCAAAAGGACAAGTTATAGGATTAGTAGGCTCTACAGGTCTTTCTACAGGCCCTCATTTACATTTTGAAGTTAGAGTTAACGGGATACCTCAAAATCCCGTAAATTATGTATAGGTGGAATAAATGAAAAAAATTAGAAATATTATTATTGTTTTAATTCTTCTTGTTTTTACAAACTATGGAACTTTTAAATTAGCAAGTTCAGGATATTTTTATAATTTAACAAAAGATGAAGAAAAAATGCATCTTCAAAAAATGAAATTTTTAGAAAAAAAAGTAGAAGATGATTTTTTATATAAGGTTGATAAGGAAAAACTTCGCCAGGGAGAGTTAAAAGGTATGGTTGCATCCTTAGGAGATCCTTATTCTGAATATTTAACTTTAGAAGACTTTGATGCTCTTGCTGAACAGACAAATGGAAAATTTTTTGGAATAGGAGTTTCCGTTTCATCTAATGAAGAAGGTCAGATTTTAGTAATTGCTCCTATTAAAGATACACCGGCTGAAAAGGTTGGCATAAAAACAGGAGATCTTATTTTAAAAGTAAATGGAGAACCTGTTTCGGGAAATGACCTGCAAGCTGCAGTTGCTAAAATAAAAGGAGATAAGGGTACAAGTGTAAAGATTACTATTTATAGACCCTCTACAAAAGAAACAAAAGATATTGACGTAAAAAGAGATGAAATTAAACTGGAAACGGTAATTTCAAATACAATTAAAGATTTAGGCTATATAGGTATAACTCAATTTAATGACAACACTTATGATGAATTTACAAAAGCTCTTAATAACTTAAAAGAAAAAAACGTAAAGGGACTTATAATTGATCTTAGGGGAAATCCAGGGGGAACCGTTGACAGTGTTGAAAAAATTGCCAACGAACTTCTACCGGAAGGAACCATTGTTTCCGCTAAGAATAGAGATGGTCAAGTAGTTTTTGATTACAAGAGCGACAAAGAATATGTAAATTTACCCATGGCAGTCTTAATTAACGGAGGAAGTGCATCAGCTTCTGAAATTCTTGCAGGTGCTATAAGAGATTTTAAAATGGGTACATTAATAGGGGAAAAAAGTTTTGGTAAGGGAATTGTTCAGTCTGTATTCCCATTTCCAGATGGAAGTGGTTTAAAAATAACAACCTCTGAATATTTCACACCAAGTGGAGAAAATATTCACAAAAAAGGTATAAAGCCTGACATTGAAGTAAAGTTGCCTGAAAATGTAAAGGGAATAGGAATAGAACATTTAGACACAGATAATCAACTAAAAAAGGCTATTGAAGTTCTTGAAAAATAAGTTTTTAAAGTTGTAGGAGTGAGATTTTATGAGTTTTGGATTATTAGTATTCATTTTTGTTTTAGGGTATGATCTTTATTCATTAATAAACAAAAAAAAGAAAAAAAGAAATGTTAAAAATAAAAAAACGAATCAAATGAGAAAATCTCAGGATATTAGTGATATTAATAAAACAAGAGCAAAGGGGAATAAAAAAAATTCTACCTTTGTAGATCAAATTTTAGAATCTTTTGCCCTTAATGAAGAACAAATCGAACTTGGAAAAGTAATTGGAAATATAAATAAAAATAAAAAGAATATAAAGGAAAAATCTTCCCAATTTTCTCAAAATATTTATAAATCCGATGATGAATGTGAAGGAAGCGATGTTTATAAAAAATTTGACGAAGTTGATGATGATTATTTTCAAGGCTCCCTCAGAAATACTGATCCATACTTAAATAAAAAAAGCGAAAAATCTGGTCTTGACTTAGATAAGCCTCTTAATAAGAGATTGGCTGAGTATAAGGTAAAAAAAGAAGAAGAAGACCAAAAACAAAAAGAAGCTTTAAATCAACAAATTATAAAAGAAAAAGAAATGTTTGAAGAAAATAATTACAAAGAAAACATGAGAGAAAATTTTGTAAAAGGATTTATTTTCAGTCAAATTATAGATAAACCTCTTTCCTTAAAAGACGAAAATTAGAATTTGAAAATTGTTTAAATTAGAATTTTTTGTTATACTTTAAAAGTAAATCGATCGACCGCGCGTAAGCGAGGAAAGTCTGCGCTCCACAGAGCAAGAGTGCCTGTTAACGACAGGTGGAGGCGACTCCAAGGCAAGTGCAACAGAAATAAACCGCCTGAAAAGGTAAGGATGGAAAGGCGAGGTAAGAGCTCACCGGATCTATAGTGATATAGATGCCCTGTAAACCCCACTCGGAGCAAGACCAAATAGGAATAGAGATGCTGCTCGTATCTCCCGGTAGGTAGGTCGCTTGAGCTTATAGGCAACTATAAGATTAGATAGATGGTCGAACAGACAGAACGCAGCTTATAGATTTACTTAAAAACCGCAAGTCGGTTTTTAATACATAGGGAGAATTGTGAAATTTTAAAAAAATATTAAAAAATAGTTTTTTAAAGAATCTCCAATTTTCAAGCTTTATAGAAGTTTTTTTGAAAAGGTTAAAATTTCAATTGTGAAATTTTAACCTTTTTGTTACTTTTTCTTGAATTTTTGTAACCAGTTTGTTATACTTAATTAAGCAAAATTATTAAATTAATAAGGAGTTGTAATGTTTAAGATGAATAGAAAGTTTCCCCTTGGGGTCATAGCACTTTGTGCAGTATCATTATTAGGCCTTAAAGATACAGGGATTTTTATTAATGAACACGTTCAGCCGACTTATTCAGGTAATAAAATTTATTTTGAATTGGAAGAAGAGGCAAACATAATAAAAGCTGTTGACGATGGCTACATAGTTCAAAAAGGCAAGGCTAAAGTAACTGTGCCTAAGTCAAAAATTCTTTTAAAGAATGTAAATGTTGTTACATATACAGTAACGAAAGCTACAGCTTTAAAAGATGGAGACGCCCTTATTAGGAATTTATTTGTAGGCGAAGATGTTGTTCTTGTTGAAGATTTAGGCCAAACTTTAAAAGTAAGAAGCCTTGACAATGAAACGGGAACAATTTCCAAAGAGTTTGTACAATTAAAATCTCAAGGAAATAGACCTGTTTTAACACCGGCCTCTATACTTTCAGCTACAAATGCAAATTCAACTGATGGAAAGAAATCTGTAAAGCTTGATAAAGATTTAAATGTAAACATAGTTGATTACAAAGACAGTAAATTTATAATAAATTTAAATAATATACTTTATACAGTAAAAGCAGATAAATTAAGCTTAAAGAGTGGAGAAAAAATCAACAGAGAAGTAAATCTTGTAACAGAAGAAACTCTTAAAAAAGATGAAGATACTTTAAGAAAACTTGCTTCAAATGCAAATTCTTTTGAATCTAAAGATTTAAAGGGATCTGAAACAGGTAAAAGAGCAGTTGAACTTGCTCTTGATAAAATAGGATCACCTTATGTATGGGGAGATGTAGGAAAAGAAGGATATGATTGTTCTGGACTTATATACAGTGTTTATAAAAATACTTTAGGAGTAAATCTACCAAGAACATCATCAGATATGTCTCAATATGGAATGCAAGTTGATAAAAATGATTTAAGAGCAGGAGATTTAGTTTTCTTTGCAACAACAGGCACATCAAGAGTATCCCATGTTGGTATGTATATAGGAAACGGAGATTTCGTTCACTCTTCTACAGGAAAAAAACAAGTAACAATAAATAATTTAACAGAAGATTATTATGCATCATGTTATACAAACGCAACAAGAATTGTAAAATAAAATAAAAAAATTAACTCGGATTCAGTCCGAGTTTTTTTTAGAAAATTTTTAGAATTAATTAATAAGTTCTTAATCTAAGTATTTAATAATAATAGTAAAGAAGCTTTGCTTATAGCAAAAAAATTTGGGTATAATAAAAATATCAATGATACTTATATGGAGGAATAATATGGATAAGTTACATCGTTCATCATCAGATAGGATAATTGCAGGAGTTTGCGGAGGACTTGCTGAATATTTAGGAATAAGCTCATCAACAGTAAGACTTATAGCAGTCATTTTATTTATGTTCGGCGGTTTAAGTTTGTGGGTTTATGTTATTGCAGCTATTTTGCTTCCCTTAGAATAAAATTTTATAATTTAAATAAAAAAGAAAAATTAGTGTAGGTAAAAGCCCTACACTTATTTTTTTGTTTACTATGTTATAATTATTTTGGTGATATGATGAAATTTATACATACTGCAGACTTACATTTAAAGAGAATTTTTAAAAATATAAATATAGATAAAAATTTGAGACGAGAAGATCAATGGAAATGTCTTGAAAAAATAATTGAAGCTTCAAATGAAGTTGATTTTTTAATGATAAGTGGCGACTTATATGAAAGGGAATATTTTACTCTCTCAGACATTCATAGGCTCTCAGAGGCCTTTAAAAATACAAAGGCAAGGATTATTATAGCCTTTGGAAATCATGACCATTATAAAGAGGATTCGGTTTTTAAAAATATAAAACTTCCTGAAAATGTATTTGTATTTCCGCCCTATAAAAAATATTTTCAATTTGATGAATTTAATCTTAGAATTTATGGTTTTTCATGGGAAAAAGATCTTTATAAGGATTATGACTTAAATTTTGATTTAGATAAAAATTATAACAATATTTTAGTTATGCATGGAACAGTTGATGGTCTTGATGACTATTTGCCAATAAATATTGAAAAAATAAGAGACTTTGATTATGTAGCCTTAGGACATATTCACAAATTTATGAAAATCAATGAAAAAATATTTTATCCAGGTTCTCCTGAAGGCTTAAGCTTTAAAGAAACAGGGCCCAGATATTACATTTATGGAAATTTAAAAGATAAAACTTTAACTACAAAACAAGTTGAATGCCAAATAAAAAAACTTGAAAATTATAAGGTTGACATTAGTGAAAAAAATATAAATGAAATATTGGAAGAGCTTAGTGGTCTTAATAAAGATACAATATACAGATTGGAACTTTTAGGCAAAAATTCTGAAAAAGACTTTTATATAAAAACTATAAAAAGTAGATTTGACTTTGAAATTATAGATAAAACAGAAAAATATTATGAAATAGATAAATTAATTGAAGAAAATAAAAACACCTATATAGAAAATGTTTTTAAAGATCTTAAAAATTCTCAAAGTCCCTATAAGGATAAGGCCCTTGACCTTGCAGTGAAACTTTTGCTGGGAGATTAATATGATAATAAAAAAAATAAACTTATTATCCTTTGGAAAATTTAAAGAAAAAGAAATAAATTTAGATGAAAATATAAATTTAATATATGGGAAAAATGAAGATGGAAAATCAACAATCCACAGCTTTATAGAAGGGGTTCTCTATGGATTTTCAAAAGACTCTTTAAAAAGAAGGCTTTATACGGAAAAATTAGATAAGTATAGACCCTGGAACAGTGAAATTTATAGGGGTTATATAGAAATAGAAGATGGAGATCTTTTTAGAATTGAAAGGGACTTTGCAAGAGATGAAACAAAGATTTTAAATCTTACTAGAGGCCAAAATTTATCTGAGGATAAAAACTTATTTAAAGATTCAAAAGTATCTCAACCGGGACAAATTTTTTTGGATATAAATTCGGAAGTTTTTAGAAATACCCTTTTTATCAATGAAGACAGCCTTCTTATAAATCAAAATGCAAAAGAATTTATTGGCAAAAAAATAATAAATCAAAGTTCAAGTTTAAAAAACAGCGATAGAGGAATAAATGCAGTTAAAATCTTAAAAGATCAGATAAAAAAACTAGGAGACAGGTCTTTAAGATCTTCGGAAATCGGGAAAATTTATTCTCAAATAAATGATAAAAAAACTGAGCTTCTAAACTTAGAAGATAAGTTAAAGCTCTATAGGGAAAGCTTAAAAAACTTAAATGAGTTAGAAGAAGAAATAGGGAATCTGTCAGAAAAAATAGAAAAAGCCGACCTACAAGAAGAATTTGAAACTTTTAATAGGGTAAAAGAACTTAAAAAAGAATTAGAAAATTTAAAAGAAATAAAAACCATTGACAGGGAAAAATATGAAAAGGTAATTCTTTTAAATAAAAAGATTCATGATTTGGAAAATCGCATGGATTTTTTACAGGAGAAATCCATAGAAAATCTTGAAGAAAATTTTCCGGAAAAAGATTTTCAAGATGATTATGAAAAAGCTCAAAAACTTTTCGACAGACTAAGACAACTTAACTCAAGAAACTATTCCCAAGAAATCATTGCTCTTAAAAATGATGTTTCAAACTTGGAAACTAAGCAAAAATCTATGATAAGCCTTATGTCTTTACAGGGAATTATAATTTTAGCTTTAATAATTTTAAGTATAATTTTTAAAATTTACCCTCTTCTTATTTTAACTTTACCGTCGGGAATTTATATTTATCTTAGAATTATAAAATACAGGGTTTCAAGAGATGTATATAAAAGATTAAGGGATAGAATTGAAATCATGTCCCAAAAAAGTCGTGAAAAGCAAGCAGAAAAGAAAAATATGGATACATTTTTTATATCCATGTTTGAAAAGTATGGGGCAGATAATATTGAAGATTTAGAAAATATCTTTAGGGATAAAGTTGCAGAAAAAAAACTTGAGGAATATAAAATTGAAACTGCAAAAAAAGAAAAAAGAGATTATGAAGAGGAATTATTACAATTAAAATCTCAAAGAGATGAATCTTTAAAAAACCTTGAGATTTATCTAAATGACTTGGGTTTCGACAATATTTATGAGCTTAAAAATGCTTTTTCAGAAAGCGATTCTGAAAAGGGCATAAGAAAAAGAAGAGAAGATCTTAAAAATTTAATTGATATAAAATTAAGGGGAAGGAATTTTGAAAGTTTAAATAAGAAAGATTTAAACTTAGATTTTGATGGACCTCTTTTAAAAGAAAAACTCAACAATTTAAACTTAAAACTTTCAGAACTTAATAGGGATATAAACTATCTTGAAAAATATTTAGATAGAGCTCAGAAACTTTCTGAAGATTTGGAAGTTTTAGAAAAAGATTTAGAGGATAGGGAAGAAAAATTAAATGTATATTCTTTAACTCTTGAAGCTTTAGAGGGAGTTTTGGAAAAAAATAAAAGTAATTATCTTCCAAGACTTATTGAAGAAACATCAAAGTTATTTGAAACTATAAGCGGGGGAAAATATAAGAATTTAAATCTTGATGATAATTTAAATTTAAGTGTTTTTGACAGGGAAAATGGACGAAGTGTTGAACTGAGTTCTCTTTCAAAGGGAACTTGCGACCAGGTGTATTTTGTATTTAGAATCGCCCTTTGTAAATTTATTTCCAAAAAAAACTTACCCCTTTTTATAGATAATGTTTTTGGAACCTTTGATGATGACAGATTAAAATTTACTTATGAAACCTTAAAAGAAATTTCAAAAGAAAGGCAAGTAATTATATTTTCGTCATCAAAAAGGGATTATGAAAAGGCAGTTGAATTTAACATAAAGAGGATAGAATTATGAATATTTGGGCAATAGGAGATCTTCACATGGATAATAGTGGAGAAAAACCCATGGATGTATTTGGTCCTAAGTGGATAAACCATGAAGAAAAAATTTTTGAATTTTGGAAAGAAAATATAAAAGAGGATGATTTAATTTTATTACCTGGAGATATTTCTTGGGCTCTACACTTAGAAGATGTAACCCATGATTTAGATAAAATTGAAAAATTAAAGGGAAAGAAAATTATTTCAAAGGGGAATCATGATTATTGGTGGGCATCAAATAATAAATTAAAGGGACTTGGCTATAAGACTATAGAATTTATAAATAATAACAGTATTAATTGGAAAGATATTTCAATTTGCGGGACAAGGGGTTGGATTGATAAAAGCTCAAGAGATTTTCAGGGTAAAGATTTAAAAATATTTAACAGGGAACTTTTAAGAATGGAAAATTCTTTTAAATCTAGAACCGGGGAAAAAATTATTGCTATGGTTCACTATCCGCCCTTTAATGCAGATAAAGAATTAAATGAAATGGGAAAATTAATTGTGAAGTACAAACCCTTTATTTGTATTTATGGGCACCTCCATGGAGAGGGCCATAGCGAAGTTGTAGAAGGAAAATTTGAAGAAACACAATTTATATGTGTTTCCAGTGATTTTATTGATTTTAAGGCGGTAAAAATATGGAGCGAGAATTAGAAGTAAAAGTATTGGGAATTGATTTTGATGCACTTGAAGAAAAACTTAAATCTTCAGGTGCTAAATTTTTAGGCAGAGAAGAACAGGAAAATATTAGAATTAATTCGGAAAAATTAAAGATAAAAAGCGAAAAAGGTTACTTTAGAATTAGAAAAAGTTTAAACAGTATAACAAATAAAACTATTTACCAACTTACTTTTAAGGAACAGGTTAAAGATTTAAAGGTAAGACAAAGTTTGGAACACACAATACAATTTGATAACTTAGAAGAAATGATGAGTATTTTAAAACTTATAGGTTTTAATATTTTTAATAGAGGCTATAAAATAAGGAAGTCCTACTCCTATAAAAATGCCAGATTTGATTTCGATACATGGGACAAAAACTCATATCCAAGCCCTTATCTTGAAATTGAATTAAAAGATAAAAATGATTTGGAGGACCTTTTAAAAGAATTCAAAATTGACAAAAAAAATATTACAACAAAATCCATTGCAGAGCTTAGAAAAGATTTGGGTTTAGAATAAATATGATGACATATTATTTGAAAGTGTTATAATATTATTAAGGAGGCTCTAATGAATTACAAATTTATTAAATTTTTTAAAGAAATTAAAAAAGATGATGTGTCAATAGTGGGTGGAAAGGGAGCAAATTTAGGAGAAATGACAATTAATGGTTTGCCTGTTCCTCCTGGATTTTGTGTAACTGCAGAAGGATATGGAGAATTTATAGATTACGGTGAACTTGATGATGTAGTTCAATTTTTAATTGAATCTTTAGATGTTGACAATGTTGATGCCTTGAATGAAATTTCCATGGAAATCAGAAATAAAATAATGTCTGCTGAAATTAAACCGGAACTTGAAGAAGAAATAAGATCAGCTTATAGAGAATTTTCAAAAAGCATATCTATGACGGATCCGGAAGTTGCAGTTAGAAGCTCGGCAACAGCAGAGGATTTACCTGATGCATCTTTTGCAGGCCAACAAGATACTTACTTACACATAAGAGGAGAAGAAGAATTAATTAAACACGTTAAAATGTGCTGGGCTTCTCTATGGACTTCAAGAGCAATTTATTACAGAGAAAAACAACATTATGATCATTTTGATGTAAAACTTTCAGCAGTAGTTCAAAAAATGGTCAATGCAAAAAAAGCAGGTGTAATGTTTACTGCAAATCCTATAAACAACAATACTGACGAAATGATGATAAACGCATCTTGGGGATTGGGAGAAGCAGTTGTTTCAGGATCTGTAACTCCTGATGAATATATTATAAATAAAAAGACAAAAGAGGTTATAGAAAAAAATATAGCTTCAAAAATTACCATGGTTGTTAAGAAAAAAGAAACTGTGGGCACTGAATATGTAGATGTAAAAAATTATTTAGGTAGCGAATATGTTGAAAAAGAATGTTTGACTGAAAAAGAGCTTAACAAACTTATTGAAATGGGCTTAAAAATTGAAAAAATTTATGGCAAAGTTCAAGATACAGAATGGGCTTTTGACAGCGATACTGATGAATTTTATTTTTTACAATCAAGACCTATTACAACTATTCAAAATAAAAAAGAAGAAAATAATGAAGGCATAAGTCAAGAAAAATTAAAAGCCCTTATTAAAGGTTTACCTGCAAGCCCCGGCATAGGAAGGGGAAAAGTCAGAAATATTAAAAATTTAAAAGAAATAGATCAAGTTAGTCAAGGGGACATACTTGTAACTGAAATGACAAACCCAGATATGGTTCCAGCTATGAAAAAAGCTGCAGCAGTTGTAACGGATGAAGGTGGAAGAACTTGCCACGCTGCAATTGTTTCAAGGGAACTTCAAATTCCATGTATTGTTGGCACAAGAAATGCAACTGATGTTTTAAAAGATAAAATGTCAGTTACTGTTGATGCAACAAGGGGAGTTGTTTACGAGGGAGATGTTTTAAAAGAAGAAAAAACAGAAGAAACTAAAGTTTCTCCAGTTCAAATAATGAGTGCTCCTATTACAGCTACAAAAATTTATATGAATTTGGGAGAACCAGGTTTAATAAATAAGTATAAAAATTTACCCTTTGATGGCATAGGACTTATGAGGACTGAATTTATTTTTACAAATATGATAGGAGCCCATCCTATGTATTTAGTAAAGACTGGTCAGGGCGACTTAATGATTGAAAAACTATCTGAGGGAATTTCAAAAGTTGCTCAGGCAATCTTCCCAAGAAATTTAACTGTAAGAATGAGTGATTTCAGGACTAATGAGTTTAGAGGTTTAAAAGGTGGAGAAGAAGTTGAACCCATTGAAGAAAATCCTATGATAGGATGGAGAGGAGTTTCAAGATATATTTCACCTGAATATGAAGAAGGTTTCAGACTTGAATGTCGTGCAATAAAAAAAGTAAGAGAAGAATACGGTCTTACAAATGTAACAGCAATGCTTCCCTTTGTAAGAACTCCAGAAGAACTTATTAAAGTTAAAGAAATCATGGCTGAAGAAGGTCTAAAACAATCTAAGAATTTTAAAATTTGGATAATGGCAGAAGTTCCTGCAGTAGTTTTCCAAGCTGAAGAATTTGCAGAATTAGTTGACGGATTTTCCATAGGAAGCAACGATTTAACTCAACTTGTTATGGGAGCCGATAGAGATAACGGTGTTCTTAATAATATGGGATATTTTGATGAAAGAAATGAATCCGTTAAAAGAGCCTTAAAAATTCTTATAAATGCTGCAAAGAAAAAAGGAATAACCTGTTCTATTTGCGGACAAGGTCCAAGTCAATATCCTGAACTTGCGGAATTTTTAGTTGAGTGTGGAATAACTTCAATTTCAGTAAATCCAGACACTGTTGAATATACAAGAAGGCTTATTGCATCTGTTGAACAAAGAATGATTTTAAATAAGCTTAGAGAAATTTAAAAATTTAATAAATTTATTAGGAGGATTTTATCCTCCTTTTTTATTTATTAAAATAAAATCTTTTAAATTTCACAAATTTTTCAAAGGATAATGTGAATATCAGCAAATGTGATACATGTCACATAAAAGAAAAAATTTAAAGTATATAATTTTTTTATACGCGATGAAATCGATTGTTAAAACCTAAAAATTGCAAAAATAATTTATTAGCTTTATAATTATTTTGTAGTTATGTGTATATTTATGGGAGGTTATTATGGCAAAAAAATTTAAAACCATGGATGGTAATGAAGCAGCTGCTCACGTGGCATATGCCTTTAGCGATGTTTCATGTATCTATCCTATTACACCATCTTCACCTATGGCTGAGCACATTGATGCTTGGGCTTCACAGGGAAGAAAAAACATATTCGGACAAGAAGTTTTAGTTAAAGAACTTCAATCAGAAGCAGGAGCTGCAGGAGCAGTTCATGGTGCTTTACAAGCAGGCTCACTAACATCTACTTATACAGCATCACAAGGACTTCTTTTAATGATTCCAAATATGTATAAGATCGCAGGAGAACTTTTACCAGGCGTATTTCACGTTGCAGCAAGAGCTTTAGCTTCACATGCCCTATCAATTTTTGGTGATCACCAAGACGTTATGGCAGCAAGAGCTACAGGATTTGCCCTTCTTTGTTCAGGTTCAGTTCAAGAAGCTATGGATCTTGGAGGAGTTGCTCACTTATCTGCAATTAAATCAAGAGTTCCTTTCTGTCACTTCTTTGACGGATTTAGAACTTCACACGAAGTACAAAAGATTGAAGTTTTAGATTACGATGATCTTGCAAAATTAGTAGACAAAAAAGCTCTAAGAGAATTTAGAGAAAGAGCTTTAAATCCTAATGGTTCACAAATTCGTGGTACTGCACAAAACCCAGACATCTATTTCCAAGAAGTTGAAGCTTCAAATAGATTTTATGAAAATGTAGTTGGAATTACAGAAGATTATTTAAATAAAATTTCTGATTTAACCGGAAGAAAATACGGTCTATTTAACTACTACGGAGCAGAAGACGCTGAAAGAGTCATAGTAGCTATGGGTTCAGTTACTGAATGTATAGAAGAAGTAGTTGACTATTTAATGGATAAAGGCGAAAAAGTAGGTCTATTAAAAGTTCATCTTTACAGACCATTCTCTAAAGAACACTTCATGAATGCTATGCCTAAGACTGTAAAGAAGATAGCAGTTCTTGACAGAACAAAGGAAAAGGGATCAATTGGAGAACCTCTTTACCTTGATGTAAGAGATATTTATTATGATGAAAAAGAAAGACCTCTTATTATAGGCGGAAGATACGGACTTGGTTCAAAAGACACCAACCCATCTCATATTCTTGCAGTTTATAAACATCTTAACAAAGAAAATCCGAGACATAACTTTACAATCGGCATAGAAGATGATGTTACAAATCTTTCACTTCCTGTTGATGAAGTTATTACAACAGAACCAAAAGGAACAATCAGATGTAAATTCTGGGGATTCGGTTCAGACGGTACTGTAGGTGCCAACAAGTCTGCAATTAAAATTATTGGTGACAACACTGATATGTACGCTCAAGGTTACTTTGACTATGACTCAAAGAAATCCGGTGGTGTTACAATGTCTCACTTAAGATTTGGTAAAAATAGAATCACATCAACTTATTTATTAAGTGAAATGGACTTTATTTCTTGCTCAAAACAATCTTATGTATATCAATACAATCTTTTAAGAGGCCTTAAAAAAGGTGGTACATTCTTAATGAATACTACTTGGGATGATGCTTCTCTTGAAGAACATCTACCAGGCTCAATGAAGAAATATATTGCTGAAAATCAAATTAAATTCTATACAATAAATGCAACAAAAATCGCTGCTGAAATAGGATTAGGCGGAAGAACAAACATGGTAATGCAATCTGCATTCTTTAAACTTTCTGAAGTACTTCCAATTGACCAAGCAGTAGATCTATTAAAGAAAGCTATTGTTAAAGACTACGGTGCTAAGGGTGACGATATAGTTAACATGAACTATAAAGCCGTAGAATCAGGAATTGATGCTCTTCATCAAGTAAGCGTTCCTGAATCTTGGAAAAACTCTGAAGTTGAAGAAGGCCACAAAATTGAAGGCGCTCCTGAATTCATAAACAAGATTTTAATTCCTGTAAACAGACAAGAAGGTAACTTACTTCCTGTTTCAGCTTTCCTAGGCATGGAAGACGGAACATTCCCAGCAGGCACATCACGTTATGAAAAACGTGGAATTGCAGTAAATGTACCACAATGGCAAATTGAAAATTGTATACAATGTAACCAATGTTCATTTGTATGTCCTCACGCAGTTATAAGACCTTTCTTACTTGATTCAGAAGAAAAGGCAAACGCACCTGAAACTTTTGAAACTAAAAAAGGTATGGGTAAGGGAGCAAGCGATTTTGAATATAGAATTCAAATCTCACCTCTTGACTGTACAGGATGTGGAAACTGTGCTCAAGTATGTCCTGCAAAGGAAAAAGCTTTAGTTATGGTTCCATATGAAGGTGAACTTGAAGTTCAAGCTAAAAATTGGGATTACGCTATGAGCGTAACTTCTAAACAAGAAAACTTTGAACCTAACAATGTTAAAAATTCACAATTCTTTATGCCTCACCTTGAATTCTCAGGAGCATGTGCAGGTTGTGGAGAAACTCCATATGTAAAACTTGTAACTCAACTATTTGGAGATAGAATGAGTATAGCAAACGCAACAGGTTGTACTTCAATTTGGGGTGGATCAGCACCATCAATGCCATATTGCCAAGATTCAAATGGCTGTGGACCATCATGGGCAAACTCACTATTTGAAGATAATGCTGAATATGGATATGGAATGGCAGTATCTCAAACTCAAACAAGAGAATTAATAAAAGTTAACATGGAAAAATTCATTGAATTAAATGTTGATAATCAAGCTAACGAAGCATTTAAGGCATGGATTGAAGGAATGGATGACTATAAGGCTTCTAAAGCAGCAGCAGTAAAAGTTGAAGAAGCTTTAGATAAAACTTATGGAAATAAAGAAGCAGACGACATTATCTATGATCTAAAGGGTCTAAAGAGATTCTTAATCAAGAAGAGCCAATGGATATTAGGTGGAGACGGCTGGGCATATGATATTGGATATGGCGGACTTGACCACGTTCTTGCATCTGGAGAAGATATCAATGTACTTGTTGTAGATACTGAAGTTTATTCAAATACAGGCGGTCAATCTTCTAAAGCAACACCAACTGCAGCAGTTGCACAATTTGCAGCAGCAGGTAAGGAAGTTAGAAAGAAAGACTTAGGACTTATGGCAACAACTTACGGTTATGTATATGTTGCTCAAATAGCAATAGGCGCAGACAAAAACCATGCACTAAAGGCAATAAAAGAAGCAGAAGCTTATAAGGGACCATCTCTAATAATTGCTTATGCTCCATGTATCAACCATGGTATTAGAAAGGGCATGGGAGTTTCAATTGAAGAAGAAAAGAAAGCAGTTGAAACAGGATATTGGCATCTATACAGATACAATCCAACTCTTAAAGAAGAAGGAAAGAACCCATTCACTCTTGATTCTAAAGCACCTACAAGACCATATAGAGAATTCCTTGACGGAGAAGTTAGATACACTTCACTTAAGAAGAAATTCCCTGAAAGAGCAGAAACTTTATATGAAATTGCAGAAAAGAATGCTAAAGAAAGATACGAAAACTATATTCGTTATGATGAAGCAGGAACACTGGAACAAAAATAATTTTATAAATAAAAAGAGATCTCGAAAAGAGATCTCTTTTTTTATAAATTGCAGAAAAAAAGCAATTTTAATTTAAATTATTATGAAATTAATAAGCATAAAAAATAATTTTGAAACAATTTCTATTATTATAAAGGGAACTATATACCAACCAATAAAATTGATTCTATCTGCAGACTCGAGCTCTTGTTTATATTGGTTAAGAGCAATAAAAATAGTAAGCAAAAACAAAAGTACAGTTGAGATAAGCCCTGGAGTCATCGCTTCTATAGGTCTCCAATTTAAAATTCCATCAAAGGGATTTATTAAAAATAATATAAAAATAAAAACTCTGCAAACAAACCAATTAAAGAAAGCCTTGTCTAAAATTGTATCCTTGTTTGCCTTTATCCAAACTTTGTCACTGGCAATGGAAAAGGCAAGATAGTGGTCAAATAAACTAATTACAATTTTTAAAATAGGAATGAAAATTATTCCTATAAAAAATTTTTTGTAAGCAAGACTCACAGCAATAAGATCTAAGATAAACATTATGATTATCATTGCAATTTTTGCATTTTTATCTTTTTTTGCAATTTTTTCATCAACAAGAGAAATTTTATTTCCCATATTTTCCAAATCTAAATTTTTAAATTCTAAATTTTTTTTAGTTTTCTCACTTTTAGAATGTTTAAATTTGTCTTTAGAAATGATTGTTTCCTTTTCTTGGAAAGAATTCTTTGGTTTTTTAGAATTATCTTTATTTTTTGAAACAGCATCTCCAAAAAAAGATTTAATTTTATTAATAGGTTTGTTTCTTTCGATTTCAGCTTTTTTAATTTCCTCTTCCTTTAAAGCTTCATTAACCTGCTCAAAAAAAGTTTTTGCATCTGAATGGTAAACTTTTTTTGAATCTTCCTTTTGGTCTAAAGGCTTATTGGTATTTGAAGAGGAACTTTTTTTCTTTTCTTTGTCCTTATAAAGAAAATCTTGACTTGTATCATCTTTATCTATTACAAAATTTTGAGAGATTTCTGTAATATCTTCATTGTGACGCTTAATTTTATTTAGATTTTTTGAAGATTCTTTTTTAATAAAATTTTCTACATTTTTAAAATCATCAGAAATCAAATCACTTTTATCAGGATGAAATTTTTCCGCTTTCTTTAACTCTTCTTCCAAATCAACCTTAGGAATGCTCATGGTGTTTTCCATGCTGATAGGATTAAGATCAGTTAAAGTTTCATTCATATTTTGATTTTGAAGATGGTCAGTGTTTTTATTTTTTTTATCTAAACCTGAAAAAATAGAGAATTCATCATCTTCTTCATTTATAAAATCTTTAAAAAGCTCTTTAAAGGATTTCTTTTTCTTTTCAGGCTTTTTGGAAAAATCTGTTTTTTCCTGAGAAACCTCAGGTTTTTCAGGATTTTTTACGATTTCTTCTCTTTTCTCCTTAAAATTTTCTGAATTTTTAATATCCTTTGAATCTTTTAAAATAGGTTTTTTTTCTTCCTCTAAAATTTTTGAAGTTAAGTCTTCTTTATTAAAATCAACTTTAGTATCCGACTTCTTTTCTTTTTTTATGTCTTCTTCAAAAACTTTTGATAAATCATTTATCTCTTTGTCTAATTTAGTGGGATTTTCAGGTTTCAGATTTATGTTTTTTTTGTAATTTTCTATATTTGATTTGACTTTTTTGTCAACTGCATTAATAATATCTTTGATTTGTGAAGTTGAATCAATACCATCATTTCTAAGGGGCTTAAAGATTCTCGTTTCTTCCATATCAATTTGGTCTTTGTCATTTGATTTTATGGTAACTTTGACATTTCTGAGATTTTTTCCGCAGTTTTTACAATAATTGTCTTCTGCATTTACTATATGACCACAATTTGGGCAATACAAATTATCACCTTCTTACTAAAACAATTATAACATATTTTATATTATAAAAGAGAGCTTTAAAAGAGCATAAGGATTATTTATAAGATTAAAATTTTTATAAATTTTAAGAAAAAAATTTAAACTTATAAATTGTAAAAATTTTGTGAAAACGTATTGACAAGCAAAAATGAAGATAGTACAATATAAAGTTTTACTTGACATAGACCACTAAATATAGTATACTTAAACAAAATAAAGAGAGTAGAGGGGATATAGGATGAACCAGATGGAAATGATCAAGAGAGAGCTTACGCAACATATTGGTAAGAAAGTTGTCTTAAAAGCCAATAAAGGTAGGAAGAAATATGTCACAAGATTTGGGAAAATTAAAGCGGTGTATCCCAGTTTGTTTGTAGTTGAAGTTGAAAATGGAATTGAAATGACAACTTCATCTTACACCTATTCTGATGTACTCACTTCAACAGTTATGATTTCTGTTATTGAAGATGATATAGATTTAGAAGAATATAGAGAAAAAATTTCTTAAGAAGGCTGAGCCTTCTTTTTTTTATTGTAAAATTTATGTTAAAATCATCTTATGAAAGTTTATTCTCAAGCTAAAATAAATATAGGTCTTGACATTATAAATAAAAGACAAGACGGCTATCATAATATAAAAACAATAATGTATCAAATTCCCTTATTTGAAGAAATGTTTTTCGAAAAATCCACTGAACTTAAAATTGAAATGGTGGGTATAGAAAATCTAAGTTTGGAAGATAATATTATTTATAAATCATATTTGGCTCTTAAAAATTTTACCAATAAAGATTTACCCTTTACTTGTAAGGTTATAAAAAATGTTCCCTATGGAGCAGGGCTTGCAGGGGGGACTTTTAACGGAGCAAATACTTTAAAATTTTTAAACTCTGCCTATGATTTAGATCTATCTTTAAAGGAACTGGAAAAAATAGGTAAAAACATTGGGGCAGATTTTCCCTACTGCTTAAATGGAGGAGTTTTCTTAGCTGAGGGCATAGGCGATATTTTACAAAAAATTCAAATACCTAAGCTTAATATCCTACTTATTAATCCTGGATATGAAATTTCTACTAAAGAGGTTTATGAAAAAATAAGGATAGATAATAAGAGGGTTGATTTTAATAAAATAAGGTCCTCTATTTTATCAAAGGACTTGGATGGTCTTAGGGAAAATCTAATAAATAAAATGGAAGAGCCGGTTTTTGAAAAACATCCGGACCTTTATGATTTAAAAGAAAAAATTTCAAGTTTTAATGCCGCAGGACTATTAAGCGGAAGCGGTTCGAGTCTTTTTGGAATTTTTATGAATAAGGAAGATCTTAAAAGGGCCTATAATTATTTTAAGGATATTTATGATAAAGTATATGGGTTTGGAGGAGAAGATGTATAAAATTTTCATCTATGATGATTCCATAGGCTCTATTGGAATGGTAAAAAATTTAAGAAAAAATTTATATAGGGAATCTTTTGTATTTTTTGCAGATACCATATCTTATCCCATGGCATTAAGAAGAAAATCCGCATCGACAATTGCCCTTGCTCGGGCAAATTATTTTTTAGATCAAAATCCCAAGGTGATTTTAGTTGTCAATCCAACTCTTGCTTACTATTTAAATGGCATTCAAAAAGTTGTAACGGCTTTTGAAAGTTATAAAGACTTGCTAAAAAGTCACACAGTTATAGGAGCGAGCAACTTAAAAAATTTTTATTCAATAGATGATTTTGTAGATGGGCAACTTTTAATAAACGCAGTTAATGATGGAGGAAATCTTTATATAAGTGACAAGATAATTGAAAGTCTTGTAGGAGGCAAAAAAGATGTTTTTTTATTTGACACAGGTCTTTCTCTTATAAAAGATAGATTTAAAAAACATGTTAGTGGAGAAGTTATTAGTCTTAATGATTTAGCTGAAAATTATTTTATAAAATACATGGAGGACAAAAAATGGACTCTCAAATTTTTAAATGGAAATATAAAATATATAGTAAGCGAAAATAGGAAAGATTTTTATACAAATGCTGAAAAATTTACAGATTTTAAAATAAGGCCTGTATATAAATTTGATATTTAAAAAGCTGACCGATTTAAGTTCGATCAGCTTTTTTAATATTTTTATTTTTTAAGACTTTTTATATTTTTAAAGATGTTTTTATTTTCTTCAATAATATTTTTATTACCTATAACTCCTAAATAATTTTTATTCATAACTTTTTCAATTAAATCAGCATAGGATTTTAATTTTTCAAGATTTGTAGCAAGGGCTTCTGCTTTTTTCTTTTTAATTTCAGAGATTTCAATTCCTCTAATATATCTAAGACCAGAAACTAAACCCTTATCTTCAGGTGCAAGGTTGGGATCATAAGAGATGCTTCCTCCTATAATTGCATTTATTAAATCTTGCTTATCCATTTTTAAATTTCTTAAATAATTTGGAATTTCATCATAAACTTTTAAAGTTCTACTTAGTTGAGGATCCCTATAAGATAAGGCAATCATATCACCCTGATCGTTAATTAACATTCCTTGACCGTAAGCTCCTCCCTTAGCACGAATTTCGTTATAGAGGTACTCATTACTCAAAATATTTTTTAGAACTGCCACAGAGCCGTCTAAGTCCTCTGAGAAGGCCTTGTAGTTATAACCCTTAGCAACAAAATTAACATCACTGCTGGAAGTGTAGGCAATATTTTTTGCTTCTTCCTTAAATTCAAAGGGAACTGGTGAAATTTTTTTGTTAGTTAGTCCATCTATAAATTTTTTAAAGGGACTTAAATCTTCTAAATATTTTTCTTCGCAGGTAATATTTAGGATTAAATTTTTGGAGTTAAAAATTTCTCCATAAAGTTTTTGAATTTTTAATTTTATTTTTTCAAAATCCCTATCTATATTTTCAATTAAATCACAAAGATTGTGATAAAATTCAATGCCATTAATAATTTCATTATATTTTCCTACCCTACTGTAATAAGAAGAAACAAGACCTGAAGCTTTAAGGTGTCCCTTGCTTATAAAGTCATCTTCCATTTTGCTTTTAGCTTCATTTAAAACATCCTTGATCCTCTTAAGATCCTCAAATTTTGTTCTGTAAATAATTTCTTCAACAATTTTAAAAACATTTGAAACATTATCACTTAAAAATGGGAAGGAAACTAAGAATTTTCTAATAAGGTCATTACTTTTATTTTTTAAAGTTACCATGGGACTTGTAGAAAAACTACCAAGAACTTTATAAATTTCATTATCCAAATCTTTATAAGAATAATTTTCGGTGTCAAGTTTTCCTATTAAAAGATCCATTACAGAATAAATAAATAAATCTTCATTTCCTATAAAAGAGGAGTCAAAATAAAAATTGGCGTAGGTAATTCCGTTAGTAGCTTGATCGTGTTTTAAAATTTCAGAGTCTTTATAAATTTCCACAGACCTTTTTATTTCTTCCACATCCTTTGAAATATCATCTAAAGAAAGTCTTGGCATGCTAGCCTTTGCTTCGGGACTATCTTCCTTAGATAAAAACTCATCAAAAGATAGGGTTGAATTTATTAAATTTTCAATTTCTTCTTCGCTTAAAGAATTTTTGTAAAGTTCAAGTTTTTTTCTTAGCTTTTCTTCAATAATTTTATTTTTTTCTGTGGAAGGTTTTGCAATTAAAAGGACCTTATCCTGATTTTTTAAATATTTTTCCTCTATATATTTTTCAAAGAAATCTCCATCTATATAATTTCTAAGTTTTTTAAATTCCTTGGAAAAATTTAAACCTTCAAAGGGGCTTCCATCATAGAGCCATCTGCTCATTGCCCAAATAAAACGATAAATTTGTGCATTGGCACCGCCACCATTTCTAATGGTAAATTCAAACTTATTTAAAGTTGCCCTTAAAAGATCCTTATCAATTCCATTTTTAACTAAATCTTCTAAAGTTTCATTTATGGTATTTAAAAATTCATCTTTTCTATTTCCGTCAACATATTTTGCCATAATGCTTATAGCAAGTTCATAATTATCAATATTTGTGCCATAAACATCAAGGCCAAGTCCTTTTTTATAAAGAGCATTTTTTAAAGGAGAGGCATCAGTGTTTAAAAGAAGCTCAACTAAAAATTGATTAATTATACAATCAAAGGCAGAGTCATATTTTCCCGTAAGAATGGCAAGGCCAAGATAATCTTTATTTTTAGAAATTTCTAAGGCTGGATATTCAAAATTAATTTGGCGAATTTCATTTATAGGTTCTCTTGTTTTTATTTGAGAATCTATTTTTTTGTATTCAAAATGAGAAAGATAATTTTCGTCTATAAAACTTAAAGCTTCCTCCATATTAAGGTTACCTGAAAGGTAAATATAAGAATTGGAAGGATGATAATAAGTTTTATGGAAATTTAAAAAGGCCTCATAAGTTAAATTTGGAATATCTTGAGGATTTCCACCAGAATCAACCCCATAAGTTGTGCCTTTAAATAAGCTAGTGTTTAAGGCATCAAAAACTTGCTCATCTTCTGAAGCATAGGCACCCTTCATTTCATTGTAGACAATTCCATTTATTATAATAGGATCATTTTTATCTCTAAGTTCATAGTGCCAGCCTTCTCTTTTAAAGATTTTATCGGTTTCATAAATTCCAGGATATAAAACGCAGTCTAAGTAAACATCTAAAAGATTATAAAAATCTTTTTTATTTTTACTTGAAAATGGATAAATTGTCTTGTCCGGGAAAGTCATAGCATTTAAAAAAGTGTTGGGACTTCCCTTAACAAGGTCGAAAAAAGGTTCTCTTGTTTTATATTTTCTTGAAGTTCCAAGAACAGAATGTTCAATTATATGGGCAACTCCGCTGGAATCTTTAGGAGGAGTCCTAAAGCCTATTCCAAAGGCAAGATTATCCATATTATTTTCAAGAGTTACTATTTTTGCTTTTGTTTTTATATGCTCATAATAAGAAACTTTTGAATGAACATCTTCTATATATTTTTCATCTATTAAATTAAAGTTTTTCATAATTACCTCCTTGTGATATTATAGCATATAGAAAAACATAAGGAGGTAGCATGGATACTGAACTTTTAAAAAGTATGAGAAGTTTGAGAGTTTCTTTCTTAGATGGAGATTCTCCTGTAAATTTGGATATGGAATTTTTCTTAGGAGATTATCTTTATTTTTATATTCCCTACAAAAAAAATATTTGTGAGATGATAGAAAAATGTAAAAATGTACTTATATCTTTTAAAGATAAAGATGACAAGAGAATTTTATTTCAAGGTTCATGCCAAGTTATGCCGGAAGAATTTCCTATTGAAATTCCAAAAAATTCTCTTATAGTGAAATGCGAGATTAATAAAAAATTATGAAAAAAGAAAAAATACAAAAACTAATAGAAAAATTAAAAGATAATAATTTTGATGAAATAATTATTACAGACCCCTTTGCTATAAAATATTTAACTTCAATTTATATTGAACCAGGGGAAAGATTTTATGCTTTAAGGATTAATTCTAAAGGAGAAATAAATGTTTTTGCAAATAAATTATTTCCACCAATTGAAGAAGATTTAAATCCTGTTGTCTATACAGACACAGATAAGCCTATTGAAAGTCTTAAAAATTTAATAAAAGAGGCAAAAATCCTAGGCATTGATAAAAATATGCCTGCAAGATTTCTCTTAAATCTTATGGAAGGGGATAAAACTTATAAGTTAGGTTCCTTTATGATAGATGATTTAAGAGCTGTAAAAGATTTAAAAGAAATAGAATTTATGGAAGAAGCTTCAAGACTTAATGATGAAGCTATGGGCAAAATGGAAGAAAAACTTTCTGAAGATTTAAGTGAACTTGAAATGTGCGATTTTTTAGATAGAGTTTATAAGGATCTTGGAGCAGAAGATAAATCTTTTGAAACTATTGTAGGATATGGGGAAGGTTCATGGGACCCCCACCATATGACAAATGACAATAAAAAAGAAGAAGGCCAAAGTATTGTTATTGATATGGGCTGTGTTAAAAATGGATATTGTTCAGATATGACAAGGACATTTTTTTACAAGTCTGTAAGTTCTGAACAGAAAAAAATTTATAACACTGTTTTAAAGGCAAACTTAAAAGGCATATCCATGGTAAAACCCAACGTCAAAATTTCAGACATAGATAAGGCTGTTAGAAAAGTTATTGAAGATGCAGGATATGGCCAATATTTTACCCATAGGACAGGTCATTTTATAGGTATGGAATGTCACGAAAGCGGCGATATTTCATCTACAAATGACAATTTTACAAAAGTTGGAAATATTTTTTCTATTGAGCCTGGAATTTACAAACCAGGAGTTTGTGGAGTAAGGATTGAAGACCTCGTCTTGGTAACAGAAGATGGAGTTAAAGTTTTAAACAATTATCCCAAGGAGCTGAAGGTAATTGAGTAATTTATTGCCTAAAAAGGTAAAGAAGGAATTTAGACAAAAATATGAGCAAAGGGCTAAAAAATTAAGTAGAAATTTTAAGGACAGACCTATTGTTTTAATAGGAATTTTACTTTTAATTCAAATATTAGTTGTTATGGCAATTTTTATTTGGTTTAAAGATAAACTTCTTAATTTTTCAGCGCCTTTTATGGCTCTGCTTACAATTTTTATGACGGTTCATATTGTTGATAAGGATATGAATCCAGCATATAAAATTTCTTGGCTAATTCCTATTGCAGTTTTTCCCATATTTGGATCTCTTTTATATTTATTTTTGCACACAATACCGGGAAATAAAATTACAATAGAAAATTTAAAATTAAATATAAAAAGGACAAGACCCTATTTAAAACAAAATGAGAAAGTTTTAAAAAAAATGGAAGAAGAAAAGGAAAACTTTAAAGAACTGGCACAATATTTATATAATCTGGGTCCTTATCCAGTTTATGACAATTCTCCAGTGGAATATTACAGCGAAGGCAGATATGCTTTTGATGAAATGTTCGCTGAGCTTAGAAAGGCTAAGGATTTTATTTATTCTGAATATTTTATTTTAAAATCCGGAGAAATTTTAGACCAATACATTTCTATTTTAAAAGAAAAGGCAAGAGAGGGTGTTGAAGTAAGATTTATGTTTGATGCCATTACAATGTTTAACTTGCCTAAGGATTTTGAGGAAGATTTAACAGAAGCGGGTATAGATGTAAAAGTATTTTCTCCCGTTGCACCAATACTTTCAACTTATCAAAACAACAGGGATCACAGAAAGGTCCTTGTTATAGATAATAAAGTGGCCTTCACTGGAGGAATAAATTTTGCAGACGAGTATGCAAACCTTGTAAATTATTATGGAAATTGGAAGGACAATGCTATAAAAATTAAAGGACCTGCAGTAAAAACCATGACGGCAATATTTTTGCAAATGTGGAATATTTTTAAGGATGGAAATAAAGATTACGAAAAAAGGTTGCAAGAGGACCAATTTGAAGAGATTTATTCCAAAGATTATATTATTCCCTATTCAGATGCTCCAGGAGATGGAGAAAGTCTTGCTAAAAATGTTTATTTGCACATGGCATATTCTGCAAAAAAATACATTCACATTATGAGTCCCTATCTTATACTCGATAATGAAATGATTGTAGCTTTAACTTTTGCTGCAAAAAGGGGAGTGGATGTGAGGATTATAATCCCTCATATTCCAGATAAAAAAATTCCCTTCGCCGTTGCAAGAAGCCATTTTAAAGACTTACTTCCAGAGGGCGTAAGAATTTATGAATACAGACCTGGTTTTATTCATTCAAAAGTTATGATGGTAGATGGAAAAGTGGCAACTGTAGGAACTGTAAACATGGATTTTCGTTCTTTTCATTTAAATTATGAAAATGGAATTTTTATATGCGGAGAAGAAAGTGTATTTGACATAGGGGAAGATTTTAGAAATACTCTTTTGATTTCAAAAGAGGTAAGCATGGAAGACTATGAGGCTCTACCAATTTATTACAGGCTTTTTGGAGCCTTTATGAAAATTTTTGGTCCTCTTATGTAAGGTTAAATTTCTTATAAAAAATATAAAAGTAGACGACGAAAGTCGTCTTTTTTATTTTAAAAATAATATTGTGTTATAATTATTCCATGAAAATTAATTACAATTTAGAAATGGAAAATACAATTAAAAAATTAAACTATAAGCCAAAGCTTTTAATTCATTCTTGCTGTGGACCTTGTTCATCGGCAGTTATTGAAAGACTTATGGAAAATTTTCAAATTAACATTTTATTTTACAACCCAAACCTTGATTCAAAAATGGAATGGGAAAGAAGAATTAAAGAACAAAGAAAAATTATTGATGCTTTAAAAAAAGACGAAGAAATAAATTTAATTGTTCCAGACTTTATACCAGAGGAATTTTTAAGTGTCATAAGAGGCACAGAGAAGGCTCCTGAGGGTGGCAAAAGATGTATGAGATGTTATTACTTGAGACTTTTATATACAGGTCTTTGTGCAAGGGATTTGGACTGTGATTTTTGGACAACAAGTCTTACTATAAGCCCCCATAAGGATTCGCAAATTATAAATAAAATGGGACTTGCTATTGAGAAAAAAACGGGAGCAAAATTTTTAATGAGTGATTTTAAAAAGAAAAACGGCTTTAAAAGGTCTGTGGAACTTTCTCAACAATATAATTTATACAGACAAGACTACTGCGGATGTAAATTTTCAAAAATTGAAGCAGAAAATAGAAATAGGAATAAGAGCTTATGAAGAGATTTATATCATTAGTTTGGCTTATCCTTGCAAGCCTTCTGGTAATTATTTATTCAAACTTTTTTTTGCCTTCAAATAAAAATCAGGAAAATTATAAAAAAGAAAAAATTATTAAAGAAGAAAAATCTGAAAAAAGTTTTATCCAGGCAAATATTATGGCAACGGGAGATATAATGTTTCATCAGCCTCTTTATATAAAAACCAAAGATGCTGAGGGTAAGTATGATTTTTCCACTTACTATGAAAAGGTAAAGGAATATCTTACTTCTTCTGATTATGCAATTGGAAATTTTGAAGCAACTATAAATCCCAACAGACCTATTGCAGGTCATCCCATGTTTAATGCTCCTAAAGAAGCTGTAAAATTTTTAAAAGATTTTGGTTTTGATGCTCTTTCAACTTGCAACAACCACTGCCTTGATACAGGCTATGAAGGAGTTTTGACAACTATTGATGCAATAAAAGAAAACAATATTTTACCTTTTGGCACAAGAAAAGAAGAAAATGACAGAATAAATGTTGTGGACATAAAGGGGATAAAAGTTGGACTTTTATCTTACAGTGAAATGTTTAACGGCATGGAGGGAATTTTAAAGGATAAGTCTTATGTTGTAAGCCCTCTTGATTTAAATATGGTTAAAAAAGATATTGAAGATACAAAGAAAGCTGGAGCAGACATTATTCTTGTCTATTGCCATTGGGGAGATGAATACCATACCGACTTTGCTGAAAGACAAAGGCTTTATGCAAATGAAATTTTTAAAGCTGGTGCTGATATTATTTTAGGCTCCCATCCTCATGTTTTACAAAAAGCTTTAAAGTTCAATGTTGACGGAAGAGATAAGTTTTTAATTTATTCCATGGGAAATTCCATAGCCAATCAAAGAAAAGAGTGGATGGGCACTTATGATACAGAGTGTGGAGTTATTGTAAGTATTAATTTAAAAAAAGATAGCGAAAAAATTAATTTTGATGTTGACTTAATTCCCACTTACACGAGTAGAAGAATTGTTGACGGGATTTACAGATACTATGTTTACGCTATGAAAGATTTACTTGAGGGAGGTAAATACAGGGGAGATTTACCTGAAGGGGAAAAAGTAAGACTGGACAATAATTATAAAAGGTCTATGGAAATTTTAGATTATAAAAAATAAAAGGATGAAGTTTTAAGACTCCATCCTTTTTTATTAATGAAAATTATTTTTTACTGTTTGATCCCAAAGGACAACTTTATTTTCCTTTAAGGATTTTTTTATATCTATTATTCTTTGGTTTGAGCTTCCTCTAAATCTTAATTTTAAATCCTTTAAATTTTCATTAAAAAGTCCATCTACAAGAAAGTCACATTCTTTTAAAAGATTGAATTTATTTTCGTCTTTTAAAATTATTTCGTAAGTGAAACCTGAGTAAACCCAGATATTTTTTTGAACTTCTTTTTTTATTTGTAGAAGAATTTCCCTAAGTTCCACAGGGTGTTCCATAGGTTCTCCACCTAAAAGAGTAAGACCTTCAATTTCAGGATCTTTTAAATATTCTATAATCTCTCTTGTTTCCTTTTCAGTCCATTTATTTCCAAAATCAAAGTCCTGATATTCTTTATTGAAGCATCCGGGACAGTTATTTTTGCAACCTGTAACAAAAATTGAACTTCTTATTCCTGGTCCGTTGGCAATGTCATATTTTCTTATTTGTGCGTAATTCATTATATGTGAAGAACTCTGTCCTTTATTTCTTTAGTTCTACCTTCGTTCCAGAAATTTTCACCAAGGTAACCGCATGTTCTTCGAACGACGGATAAAGTAGCCTTATCGGTGTTTCCACATTGAGGACATTGCCATTCATTATTTTCATTTACTTTAATTTCTCCGTCATAACCGCAAACGCTACAATAATCACTTTTTGTATTGAACTCTGCATATTGAATGTTATCGTAAATAAATTTAACCATTGTTTCAAGAGCTTCCAGATTGTGCTCCATGTTTGGTATCTCTACGTAAGAAATGCATCCGCCTGAAGATTTATCTTGGAATTTTGCTTCAAAAGCAAATTTTTCAAAAGCGGAAATTTTTTCTCTTACATCAACATGGAAAGAGTTTGTATAGTAGCCCTTATCTGTAATATTTTCAATTATTCCAAATCTGTTTCTGTCTATGGAATTAAATCTGTGAGTTAAACTTTCTGCAGGAGTTCCGTAAACTGCAAATTGTAAGCCTGTTTCCTTTGTCCATTCTTCTTTTTTCTTGTTTAAGAAGTCCATAATTTTATTTGCAAATTCCGTTCCTTTAGGGTCTGTGTGGCTTACGCCTTTAACAAGCATTGAGGCTTCATAAATTCCTATATAACCTATTGTATAAGTGGAGTAGCCACCCTTTAAAAGGCTTTCTATTTTTGCATGTTTAGGAAGTCTTGCAATGGCACCATGTTGCCAGTGAATAGGAGAAACATCACTTGTTACATTTTTAAGATGTTTATATCTTAAAATTCCCACTCTTTTTACAAGTTCCATTCTCTTTTCTAAGATTTCAAAAAATTTATTTTCATCTCCTTGAGAAAGGATTCCTATTTGAGGAAGATTTATTGTACAAACCCCTACATTGAACCTTCCATCAAAGACATATTGTCCATTTTCATTTTTATAAGGAGGCAAAAAGGCCCTACAACCCATAGGAGAAAAGACATTGCCTTCATAATTTTGACGCATTTTTTTTGCTGAAATATAGTCAGGATACATTCTCTTAGCAGTGCATCTAATAGCAAGAGATGTTAAATAATAGTATTTGGAATCCTTATTTACATTATTTTCATCAAGAACATAAATAAGTTTCGGAAAAGCCGGAGTTACATAAACGCCTGCATCATTTTTAATACCTTGTATTCTTTGTTTTAATATTTCTTCAATAATTTGAGCAATTTCATTTTCATAGGCTTCTCCGTCTTTTATGTGCATAAATAAAGTTACAAAAGGAGCTTGGCCGTTTGAAGTCATAAGGGTGTTGATTTGATATTGGATTGTTTGAATTCCACTTTGCAAATCTTTTTTAGTCATTTCATCTGCCATTTTTTGTGCAAGATCAAGATCACCTATAATTTCAACTGCTAAATTCAAATTTTTTTCATAGGAACGTCTTAAATATTTTCCTAAGCAAGAAATATCTATAGATTGGCCCCCATATTGATTTGACGCAATTTGGGCTATTATCTGCGTCATGACATTACAAGCAACTTGAAAAGATTTTGGAGATTCAATCATCTTTCCATTTACAACAGTTCCTTTTCCCAGCATATCTTTCATATTTACAAGACAGCAATTAAAGATAGGTTGGATAAAATAATCTAAATCGTGTATGTGAATTGCACCGCTGTCGTGAGCTTCAACTAAATCTGCTGGAATCATCTTTCTCTTTGCAATATCTTTTGAAACTTCTCCCGCAATCAAGTCCCTTTGAGTAGAAGCTATTATTGCATTTTTATTTGAGTTTTCATCAATAACTTCAGTGTTAGTTTGATTTAAAAGGCCGAGAATTTCATCGTCTGTTGTGTTTGCTTCACGCTTAAAAGCTTGAACGGACTTGTAAGATTCATAGGCTCTTGCAGTGGCGGGATTATTGTAATGAATAAGTCTATAGTAAACTTGTTCCTCAATATCATATATACTCAGCTCTTTGTTTAAAGTTTGAGCATAATCAAAAATTTCATCAGCAATTTTTTGTGCTTGATTTTCTATGTAGATTCCATTTGGAGAATGCATAGCTTTTTCAATAGCAATTTTAATTTTTTCAGAATCAAAAGCTACTGAATTTCCATTTCTTTTTCTAACGGTTATCATGGGACTCTTCCTTTCAGATATATTTTTTACTAAAATAAATATACTATATATTGTGTAATAAAGCAATAGATATAATAAAAAAACACAAGATATATTAAAGCATATTTTTGTAGACTATTAAAGGGAACTTAGGGTATAATTCACATAGGTATTATTTATGGAGGAAAAAAATGAAAAGAACAAAAATTATTTGCACAATAGGACCGGCAAGTGATTCTGAAGAAGTTTTAGAAAAACTTTTTAAAGAAGGTCTTGATGTTTGCCGCTTGAATTTTTCTCACGGTAGTCATGAAGAACATCTTGCTCGTCTTAAAAAAATTAAAAAAGTAAGAGAAAAACTAAATTTACCAATTGCTACTATTCTTGACACTAAAGGTCCGGAAATAAGACTTGGAGATTTTAAAGATTCCATGCGCCTTTATTTAAATCCAGGAGATGAATTTACTTTAACAACAGAAGATATTATAGGAGATGAAAAAAAAGTTTCCGTTTCTTATAAAAATCTTCCTAAGGACGTAAAAATAGGTTCCAGGATTTTAATTGATGATGGTCTTGTAGAACTTCATGTTAAAGAAATTGAAGGAAATGAAATTCACTGCTCAGTTTATAACGGAGGAGAAATTTCATCTAAAAAGGGAGTAAATGTTCCTGATGCCCATGTTAAACTTCCGGCACTTACTGAAAAAGATAAGGAAGATATAAAATTTGCTATTGAAAATGACATGGATTTTATAGCAGCTTCTTTTATAAGAACTCCTGCAGATGTTGTTGAAATAAGAAGAATACTTGAAGAAAACAACAATTATGACATAAAAATAATTTCTAAAATAGAATCAAGGGAAGGTCTTAAAAATGTTAGAGACATCCTTGATGTATCTGATGGCATAATGATTGCAAGAGGAGATTTAGGAGTTGAAATTGCAACTGAAGAAGTACCTATAGCACAAAAAGATATTATTAATCTTTGTAATGAAAAGGGAAAAGTTGTTATTACAGCCACTCAAATGTTGGATTCTATGATTAGAAATCCAAGACCTACAAGAGCTGAAGCTAATGATGTTGCCAATGCAGTTCTTGACGGAACAAGTTGTGTTATGCTTTCAGGAGAAACTGCCAGTGGTAAATATCCTGTAAATGCAGTAACAACTATGAGAAAAATTGTTGAAGTAACAGAAAACTCCATTGATTTTCACGAAATTTTAAGAAAGAAAATTGATGAAATTTCTATGACTACAACAAATGCCATAGGAAAATCAACTTGTACAATTGCAGAAGACTTAGATGCAAAAGCAATTATTACAGCTACAACTTCAGGTTTTACTACAAGGGCAATTTCAAAATTCAGACCTAAATGCTTAATAATAGGGGCAACAACTAAAGAAAAAGTAAAAAGACAACTAAACATAGAATGGGGAGTTAAATCCATATTAATAAAAAGTGCCGTTGAAACTGATGAAGTTATTAGTGTAGCTCAAGAAGAATCAAGAAAAAACGGATTTATAAAACCGGGAGATACTGTAATAATTACAGCGGGAGTTCCTGTTGGACTTGCAGGATCAACAAACTTAATAAAAGTTCAAACTGTCGGTGAAATTATGACAAAGGGAACAGGAATAGGAGATGTTGAGGTTACAGGAAAAGCTCTTGTGATGAAGTCTGACCAAGATTATGTAAAATACTTTGAAGATGGAGATATTATTGTAACTGACGGAGTTACCAATGATATGGTAAAATATATTGAGCGTTCAAAGGGCTTAATTGTTGAGGAAGCAGGTTTTACATCTCAATCGGCAATAACTGGTCTTAACCTAGGAATACCGACAATATTTGGAGTCGCAGATGCTATTAAAAAAATCAAAAGCGGCGAGATAATAACAATGAATTGCTCTGAAGGCACAATTAAAAAAGGAACAATTACAAAATAAAAAATTTTAAGAGATCTGAAAGGATCTCTTTTTTTATTTTTAAATAGTAGAAAAAAGTAATATAATAAGAAAAAAGGAGGATACATAATGAAAAAAATTATTTACATATTTATGGTAATTCCGCTTTTCTTTTCCTTGATTTCTTGTAATAAAAAGCCTGAAAATACTAATAAAATTGAGAAAAATCAAATAACTGAGAAAAAAGAGCTTAATACAAAAAATAAAAACATTTCAGAGAAAAAAGAAGAAGAGGTAAAAAAAGAAGGTTCTCTTGAAGCTTTAAGAGAAAGCTTAAAAAAGGAATCTAAAGATTTTGGAGTTGCTTATCTTGGGATTTCTCAAGAATCTTTAAAGGAAAACTTTAAAAATTGGATAAAAGAAAATAATCCTAAATTGTATAAAAAATATAACTTCATAGAAAATCTAAAATGTGAAAATATAATTCCAAGGGAAAATAACGGAGGAGAAGTTTTTCTCTTCATAACAGCTGATCCAAAAAGTTCAATAGCCGTAAACAGACTAACTTTAGGGGATAATTCTGAACTTAAAGTTGATGAAATTCTATATAAAAGCGATTTTTCGGAAGAACCCCTTCTCCTAGTGTCTGATTCCCTTGAATTTCCAGATGTTGAGGTAAATTTGGTTCCGGAAGGTAAAGAAAGCATAAGGTGGGATCCATTGTTAATGTGGGATTTAGTTTCACAAGAGTTAGCTCATAAGTCTAAGTTTTTAGATTTAAGTCAATATGGAGATGAAGGAGTTAAGGCAGAAAAGGGATTTTTATATGACAGTGGATGGAGAAAGGCTAAAAAGGATGAATTAAAAAATACAACCTGGAATAGCGAAGGCTGGTATATGGATTTAACTGAAGATAAAAATTTAAAAGGTTATGATGGAAATATAGCAATTTATCAGATATCAGATAAAGATTTTGAACACATAAACAAATACTCAGGGACTTATATTGTATCGGAAGATAAATTAATACTGGATATAAAAAACAAAGATGGAAAAGAAATAAAAAATGAATTTGATTTTCTAATTTTGCAGGATTTAAGTTTTGTAATTATTCAAAAAAGTTTGGATAAAGATAATCAGTTGCCATTTTTTGAAGAAGATCAAGATTTTGTTCAATTTATTCAATCTATGGGTTAAGGGTGTCAACAAAAAAATAGTGTAGATTAAAAAAACTTTAAATTGTTTACACTTTTGAAAGGGTAAGCAATTTAAAGTTTTGGTAAATTTATTATAAAAAAATCTATTGACAAAGTTATTTTCCGCCTATATACTGTTAAGAGTGATGCGGAAAAAATAAACCGAGATGGATTTATGAACACTTTGGAGAAATACTCAAGAGGCTGAAGAGGCTCCCCTGCTAAGGGAGTAGGGCTCGTTAGGGTCGCGAGGGTTCAAATCCCTCTTTCTCCGCCAATTAAATATTAAATGGTGAGGGCCTTTAGCTCAGTTGGTTAGAGCGCCCGGCTCATAACCGGTAGGTCCGGGGTTCGAGTCCCTGAAGGCCCACCATTATGCCCAGATAGCTCAGTCGGTAGAGCAGAGGACTGAAAATCCTCGTGTCGCTGGTTCGATTCCGGCTCTGGGCACCAAGAAACATTCCTGAAGTTTTATATTTTAGGAATGTTTTTTTATTTAAAACAATAAAAGGACTTTATTTAAATAAGGTCCTTTTTATTTTATCTATTTTATGAAAAAATTTTCACTAAAATTTATCAAGATAACGATTTACATCATTTGCAATATAAAACATTAAAGCGTATAATTAATGAAAGTTTATTTTAGTAAAGCAAAAAACAGATAAATAGATAAAGGAGAAAAAATGGCAAAGTATATTTTTAAAAGAATTTTACAATCGATTCTTGTTTTGCTTGTTGTAACTTGTATAACATTTCTGCTTATGAAAAGTGTACCGGGAAGTCCATTTTTAGGAGAAAAAGCACAATCTCCTGAAGTTACGGCTGCCCTGTATAAAAAATACGGTTTAGATAAGCCAACACATATTCAACTTATAAATTACATTAAAAATTCTCTTAAACTGGATTTTGGTGTTTCTTTAAAAATGCAAAAAAACAGACCTGTAATTGACATTATTAAAGAAATGCTTCCCACTTCTGCAAAACTTGGGATTATAGCCGTAATTTGGGCTACCCTGGTGGGAGTTCCTTTAGGTTGTCTTGCAGCTTATAACAGAGGGAAAAAAATTGATGATTTTTTAAGAGTTTTAACAACCATAGGTATATCAGTACCAGGTTTTGTTACAGCTACTCTCTTGTTGGTATTTTTCGGAGTTAAACTTCATATTTTACCAACTATGGGTCTTAGCAATATAAGAAGTTATATTATGCCTTGTTTTGCTCTTGGGTTTTATCCTATGTGTTATATAGCAAGACTTTCAAGATCATCTATGCTTGATGCAATAAATCAAGACTATATAAGAACTGCAAAATCAAAGGGAGTTCCATCAAGGAAGATTTTATTTAAGCACGCTTTAAGAAATGCTTTTATACCAGTTCTCACTTATTTAGGGCCCTTAACGGCAGGAATTATTACAGGATCTCTCGTAATTGAATCTGTTTTTTCTCTTCCAGGCCTTGGAAGATATTTTGTAAATTCTATTTTAAACAGAGATTATCCTATTATAATGGCGACAACAATTTTCTTTGCCGCTCTTGTAATAACTATGAATTTAATAGTAGATATTTTATATAAATTTGTAGATCCCAGAATTGATGTTACAAAGGAGACTCAATGATGCAAAAATTTTTTAGTTTACAACAAGATCCTGAAGATTTAGGTATAACTTTTGCAGCAGATGATTTTGAACCTGCAAGTTTACAAGATAGAGAAGATTTTTATGCAAAAGCTCCTTCAGTATCCTATTGGAAAGATGCCTGGAGAAGGCTAAAATCAAATAAAGTTGCCATGGTAAGTTTGGTATTTTTAATATTTGTTGTAATATTTGCCTTTTTAGGACCTTTATTTGTAAAAGGAGATTATACAACTCAGTTTAGAGGTGACGAAAATTTATTTCCTTGTTTGCAATATCCTTTCGGAACAGATAAATTAGGAAGAAATATTTTAACAAGAGTTATGTACGGCACAAGAGTTTCTCTTATAGTAGGCATCTTCGCCTCACTTATAGTACTTGTAATAGGCAGTATTTATGGAGCTGTTTCAGGATACTTAGGTGGAAAAGTTGATTCAATAATGATGAGGATATTGGACCTTATTTATTCGGTGCCAGATGTACTTGTAGTAATCCTTATTTCAATAGCAATTAACAAACCTTTAAAAGATTGGGTTAACAATAGCGGAAGCCAATTTGCAAAAAAAATTGGAGTTTTAGGGCCGGCACTTATTTCAATATTTATAGTCTTTGGACTTTTATATTGGGTAGGTATGGCAAGAATAATAAGAGGACAAGTTCTTATGCTTAAAGAGCAGGAATTTATCACAGCCGTAAGAGCCTTGGGGGGAAGTAAAAAAAGGATTATAAAAAGACATATTTTTCCAAATTGTATAGGTCAAATAATTGTAATGACTGCTATGCAAATTCCATCGGCAATATTTCTTGAAAGTTTTTTATCTTTCTTGGGAATTGGGGTTTCAGCTCCTATGACATCTCTTGGTGCCATGGCGGCAGATGCTCTTGGAGGTATTTACTCCTATGCTTACAGGCTTGTTATTCCATCAATTTTATTAAGTTTAATTATTTTAAGTTTAAATTTATTTAGTGACGGTTTAAGAGATGCTCTTGACCCAAGATTGAAGAAGTAGGTGAATTATGGAAAACAAATTATTAAGCGTAGAAGATTTAAAAGTTTCTTTTTATACACCTGTAGGAGAAGTAAAAGCCGTTGACGGAATAAATTATGATTTAAATTACAACGAAGTAATGGGAATAGTTGGAGAATCAGGAAGTGGAAAAAGTGTTGAAGCCTATTCAATAATGGGCTTGCTTCAAGAACCTGGAAAAGTTAAATCCGGAAAAGTTATTTTTGAAAATGAAAATATTTTAGATTACGACAAAAAACAAATGGAAGATTTTAGAGGAAATAAATGCTCTATGATTTTTCAAAATCCAATGACTTGCTTAAATCCCGTATATACAATTGGAAATCAACTTATGGAAGCAGTTTTAGTCCATAAGAAAATTTCAAAAGAAGAAGCTTATAAAAAAGCAGTAGAGATGCTTGAACTTGTTGGAATATCAAATCCGGAAAAGAGAATGAAACAATATCCTCACGAGCTCTCAGGGGGCATGAGACAAAGAGTAATGATAGGTATGGGTCTTATATGCGAGCCCAAACTTTTAATCGCTGACGAGCCTACTACGGCCTTAGACGTAACAATTCAAGCTCAGATATTGGAACTTATGAAAGAAATACAAAACAAAACTAAAATGAGTATTATTTTTATAACTCATAACTTGGGGGTAGTTGCTGCAATTTGTGATAAGGTAAGCGTTATGTATGCAGGAAAAATTGTTGAACAGGGAAGTGTTGATGAGATTTTTTATAAACCTAATCATCCATACACAAAGGGACTTTTAAAATCAATGCCCAGAATTGATTCAAAAGAAGATGAAAGACTTAAAAGCATTGAAGGGAACCCTGTGGACATGTTAAACCCTCCTGAAGGTTGCGGATTTGGACAAAGATGTGACCATTGCATGAAAATTTGTCTTAGAAAAGAACCGCCAATGTTTGAAATTTCAGAAAATCACTATTCAAAATGTTGGCTACATTTAAACAGGGAGGGAATTAAATGAAAAAAACAGATGAAAAACTCCTTGTTTGTGAAAATATAGTAAAGCAATTTAAAGTTAAAGGAAGTTTCGGAAAAATAAATACTGTCCATGCAGTAGATAATGTAAGTCTATTTATAAAAAAAGGAGAGACCCTAGGACTTGTAGGTGAATCCGGTTGTGGTAAAACAACCTTCGGAAGAACAATTTTAAGATTACACGAACCAACAAGGGGAAAAATAACCTATGACGGACAAGTAATTTATGATTCTGAAAATAATATAAAAAAGGACATGGTTCCTTTAAGAAGAAAAATGCAAATAATATTTCAAGACCCCTCAGCATCTCTTGACCCAAGAATGACAGTTGGAGAAATTGTAGGAGAGGCTCTTGATATTCATAATTTATACGAAAATAAAGAAGACAGAAAAGATAAAATCGGTCAACTATTAAATCGGGTCGGCTTAAATAGAGAACATGCAAACAGATATCCCCACGAATTTAGCGGCGGACAACAACAAAGAATAGGAATTGCAAGAGCTCTTGCAGTAAAACCAGAATTTATAGTTTGCGACGAACCCATATCAGCTTTGGATGTTTCCATTCAGGCTCAAATTGTAAATATGCTTCAAGACATGCAAGAAGAATTTGGATTGACATATTTATTTATAGCCCATGACCTATCTGTAGTAAAACATATTTCAGATAGGATAGGAGTAATGTATCTTGGAAAACTTGTAGAACTTGTAGAGGCAAATGAACTTTATGACAATCCTCTTCATCCATACACCAAGTCCTTACTATCGGCAATACCAGTTGCAGATCCTGAGATAAATAGAAAAAAATCGAGAATAAAATTAATAGGAGAAATCCCATCGGCAATTAATCCGCCCAAGGGATGTAGATTTCACGAAAGGTGCCCTTATGCCACAGAAATATGTAAAGAAGAAGAACCAGAATTTCGTGAATATGAACAAGGTCATTATGTAAGTTGTCATAATATAAATAAAATTTAGGAGGAGATTATGAAAAGGAAAGGTAAATTATTAGTTCTTTGCTTAACGTTAATATTAGTATTAACAGCTTGCGGTTCAAAAACCGATAACAAAAAAGCAGAAGGAAACAAAGGAAAAGAAGAAAAGAAAGTAATACAAGAAGAACCCGGAAGACAAGATGGTATATTAGATATTTGTATAGCATCTGAACCGGATTCAATTGACCCCGCATTAAACACTTCTCTTGACGGGGCAACTATGATTCAACACATGTTTGAAGGTTTAATTAAATGGGAAAATGATGGAAATGGAAATGCAGTATTAAAACCTGGTCAAGCTGATAAATGGGAAGTGTCAGATGATAAACTTACCTACACTTTCCACATAAGAGATGGTGCAAAGTGGTCAGATGGTAAACCTGTAACAGCAAATGACTTTTTATATTCATGGAACAGACTTGTAGATCCTAACACAGGAGCAGACTATGAATATATGCTTGATATGGTTGATGGATATGATGCTAAAAAATTAAATATTTCAGCACCAGATGAAAAAACTTTTGTAGTTAAACTTCACACACCAACTCCATATTTTGAAGAAATTTGTGCTTTCGCAGCAACTTATCCTGTAAGAAAAGATATAGTTGAAGGAAATGACAAATGGACTTTAAAGCCAGAAACTTATATTTCAAATGGACCATACAAACTTGCTTCTTGGGAACACAATCAAGTAATAAATATGGAAAAGAATCCGGAATACTATGACGCAGATAAAATTACTGCAGAAAAATTAGCCTTCCACTTGAAAGATGATGACAATGCAATTTATGCATCATATAGGGCAAAAGAACTTGACTTTATAGAAAGTGTCCCAACAGAAGAAGTTAAAAAGTTAATAGACAACGGCGAACTTAAAATCAATCCTCAAGTAGGAACTTATTTCGTATGCTTTAACACTTCAAAACCACCATTTGATAATGCAAAGGTTAGAAAAGCTTTCAGTCTTGTAATTGATAGAAACTTTATAGTTGAACAAGTAACAGGTAAAGGACAACAACCGGCATCAGGATTTGTTCCATCTGGAGTAAGCGATAAAGATGGAGCAAGTGGAGATGACTTTAGAACAAAAGGTGGAGATTTCTATTCAATCAACGCTGACGATTACACTAAAAATGTAGAAGAAGCAAAAAAACTTCTTAAAGAAGCAGGTTATCCAGATGGAAAAGGCTTCCCACAAATTGAATATATTTACAACACATCAGAAGGACACAAAGCAGTAGCTGAAGCACTTCAAAATATGTGGCAAACTGAACTTGGAGTTACTATAACACTTCAAAACTCTGACTGGAATGTATTCTTAAAAGACAGAAAAGAAGGTAACTATAATATAGCTCGTCACGGATGGGTAGCAGATTATAATGATCCTATGTCATTTATTGATATGTGGATGACAGGCGGCGGAAATAATGACGCACAATATTCAAATCCTGAATTTGATAAACTTGTAAAAGAAGCAAAAACTACAGATGACACAGCAAAGAGATTTGAAGATCTTCACAAAGCTGAAGACATAGCTGTTAAAGATGATGCAATAGTTGCACCAATTTACTTCTACACAAGTCCACACATGATTAAACCTAACATTGAAGGACTATTCTACACACCACTTGGATATTACTTCTTTGGAGAAACAAAAGGTTTTTAAAAAACAATCACCATATTTTAAAAAATATAAGTTTTCAAAAAAAAGCTCTTCGGAGCTTTTTTTATTTGTATGAAAGATAATATTAAATATTTATTTAAGACATTATTTATAAAAAGCATCAAATTGAGGCTTTTTTATTTTTCTAATAAGACCGGCTTTATGGAAAAAAAGACCTTAATATGATATTATTAACTAAATCAGGAGGTATTTATTTGTTAGAAAACCAAGAAAAAATTCTTCCTATAAAAGAAGAATACAACATTGATCTCTTATGTGGGAATTTAGATGAAAATATAAAAAAAATAGAAAAAGAATTTTCAGTAAAAATTGATATAAGAGACAATAAAATAATAGTAAAAGGCAATGAAAATGATGCTGAAGATGCCATTTTATTAATCAGCAATTTATTGGAACTCATAAGAGAAAAAAAAGGAATCGAAAGAAAAGATTTAGACTACTCCATAAAACTAATAAAGTTTGGAGAAAAAAGACCTATTAATGAACTTTTAAATGAAGTTATAGTTTACACCTCTATGGGAAAACCAATAAAGTCCAAAACTCTTGGGCAAAAACAATATATAGATCTTATAAAGGACAATGATATTGTTTTCGGAATTGGACCTGCGGGAACAGGAAAAACTTATTTAGCAATGGCTATGGCTGTAAGAGCTTTTAAAAATAAGGAAGTAAATAGAATTATTTTAACAAGACCTGCAGTTGAAGCTGGTGAATCTTTAGGATTTTTACCTGGGGATTTGCAAATGAAGGTTGATCCCTACTTAAGACCTCTATATGATGCTCTTTTTGAAATAATGGGTCATGACAATTATACTAAATATCTTGAAAAAGGTCTTATTGAAGTTGCTCCTCTTGCTTACATGAGAGGAAGAACCTTAGACAGTGCCTATGTAATATTAGATGAAGCTCAAAATACTACAAATGAACAAATGAAGATGTTTTTAACGAGGCTTGGATATGGTTCAAAGGCTATTATAACAGGGGATATAACTCAAATAGACTTGCCAAGGGGCAAGCAGTCGGGTTTAAAAACAGTTCTTAAAATTTTACAAAATGTTAAGGGTATAGGAATTGTTTATTTAAGTAAAAATGACATTGTAAGACATCCTTTAGTTCAACGTATTATAGATGCTTATGAAAAATATGAAAATAAGAAAAATGAAAAAGAGAACAAAAGATGATAGATATATATTTTGATGATAGACAAGAAAATTTTGAAATAGATAATGGTGTGATTGAAATTGTAAAAAAATCTATTGAAGAAGCCCTTAATATTTTAGGCTTCGATGATGCTGAAGTATCAGTTTCTTTTGTGGATGATAATGAAATACAAGAACTTAATAGAGATTACAGAGGGGTTGATTCTGTAACGGACGTCTTATCTTTTCCCATAGATGATAAGTTCAGTAACATTTTAGGTGATGTGGTAATTAACACTAAAAGAGTTTTATCTCAGGCTGAGGAGTTCGGTCATTCAAAAGAAAGGGAACTTTCTTATTTAACAGTTCATTCAATTCTTCATTTAGTTGGCTATGACCACGAAAATGAAGAAGATAAAATAGAAATGAGAGCAAAAGAAAAAGAAATAATGGATAAGCTTAAAATATATAAAAATTGAGGTTGATAATTTGAAGAAAAACAGATTTATAGCTTCTTTCAACTATGCTGTTCAGGGAATTATTTCCGCTTTACAGACTGAAAAAAATTTAAAATTTCATTTTTCAGCTTGTCTTGGGATTTTAATTTTTTCTTTGTTTTTTAATATTACAAAGGTTGAATTTATGATCCTTTTATTTGCAATAAGTTTTGTTATTGTATCTGAAATGATAAATACAGCTATTGAAAGAGCTGTAGATTTAATTGTTCAGGATTACAATCCAATTGCAAAATATGTAAAAGACGTTTCTGCAGGAGCAGTTTTAATTTCTGCCTTAAATGCAATAGTTGTTGCTTATTTTTTATTTTATAAAAAATTATCAAAGCTTGGAGAAATAGGTCTTATGAAAATAAGAAACTCTTCAGATCACCTTGCTTTGGTTTCTTTAATAATAGTTTTAATACTTGTCATAATAGGAAAATATATTATGGCAAAGAAAAATGGTGGTTCATATTTTCAGGGAGGAGCAATTTCCGGTCACTCGGCAATTGCCTTTTGTGCTGCAACTATAATAAGTTTAGTAGCTCAAAAGGGTCTTATTACAACATGTTCTTTAGGACTTGCCCTTCTTGTAGCTGAAAGCAGAGTTGAAACAGGAGTACATAAGGCAAGTGAAGCTATATTTGGTGCCATAGTAGGCATAAGTGTTGCAATATTTGCCTTTAAAATTTTTAGTTAGAGGTCTTATGGAATTAAAAAATTTAATTGAGCTTGCCCTTGAAGCAAAAGATAGGTCAACATACACGCCCTATTCTCACTTTAGAGTAGGAGCAGCCGTGGAAATGGAAGATGGAAGTGTTTACACCGGAGGCAATATAGAAATTGCTTCTTATTCTCCGACTAACTGTGCTGAAAGAACGGCAATTTTTAAAGCCGTAAGCGAAGGTAAGCGTGAAATTAAAAAAATAGTCATAACAGGGGATGCAAAAAACACATTTCCATGTGGAGTGTGCAGACAAGTTATTAGAGAATTTTCCGAAAATCCCATGATAGTTGTTGCAAATTCAGTGGACGATTATAAAGTTTATACTTTAGAAGAACTTTTGCCCCACAGTTTTGGCCCAGAATACTTAAAGAGAGGTAATGATGTTTAAATCAGGTTATGTGGGAGTGCTTGGAAGACCCAATGTAGGGAAAAGCACTCTGCTTAATAGAATAGTTGGAGAAAAAATTTCTGCGGTTTCTAGCAAACCTCAGACAACAAGAAATAAAATTTCAATAATTTATAATGATGAAGATTCACAAATAATATTTTTGGATACACCGGGAATGCAAAAACCGGGAAATGAGCTTGGAAAATTTATGCAAAAAGAATCTGAAAGTTCTTTAGATGAAGTTGATATAGTAACTTATATTGTAGATACTTCAACAAAAATCGGAAGGCTTGACAGGATGATAATAGATCTTTTAAAAAAAGCACCGAAAAATTTGAAAATTATTTTGCTTATAAATAAAATTGACCAAGTTAAGAAGGAAGAACTCTTAGACATTATAAATTTATACAAAGATGAGCTTAACTTTGAAGAGATAATCCCTATAAGTGCAATGATGGGCGACGGCATAGAAGAATTTATGAAAATTTTAAAAGACTTATTGCCAGAGGGACCCAAGTATTATCCCGATGATATTTTAACTGACAGACCAGTTAAATTTATTGCATCTGAAATAATAAGAGAAAAAGCCCTTTTAAATTTAAAGGAAGAAGTTCCTCACGGAGTGGCTGTAACAATAGAATCTATGCATGAAAATGAAAAAGGCTTAACTGAAATAGAGGCTGTTATCTATTGTGAAAAGGATTCTCACAAGGGAATTTTAATAGGAAAAAATGGTTCTATGTTGAAAAAAATCGGCACTGAAGCAAGACTTGACATTGAAAATTTAATTGAAGGCAGAGTTAATTTAAAACTTTGGGTAAAAGTTGATAAAAATTGGCGAGATAATGACAGAAGATTAAAAGGACTTGGCTATAAATGATAGAAACTGAAGGGATTGTATTAAATGAGCTGAAAATAAAAGAAAGCTCGAAGATTTTAAAAGTATATTCCAGGCAACTGGGACTTATTTCCATTTACGCAAAAGGTGCTTTAAGAAAATCTTCTCCTTTTACAGCTTCATCTCAAATATTTTCTCACAACAGTTACAGACTAAAAAAGCAAGGAAATTTTTTCTATATACAAAAGGCAACAATCATTAGCTTAAATTATGATTTAAGAAAAGATTATGAATCTTTTATTTATGGGTCAATGATTGTTGAGCTTTACGAAAAAAGTAATTTTGAATCTGAAATAAATAAAAAAACTTTTGATTTACTTGCAAAATATTTAAAAGTTTTGCCGGACAGTAAAAATAAAAAGGCAATCACAACAGCTTTTTTTCTTAAATACATTAGCTTCATGGGCTTTCGTCCATCTATGGTGGGAAATTATTTTTCCATTGAAAATGGGGGAATGGTTAATGAAAGTGATGTAAGTTTGGATTCATATTTACTTAAGGAAGAACAAAAAGATTATTTAAAATTTTTATTATACAGCGATCTTAGCGGGGAATACGAAAAAAATTTATCAGATGACTTTTTGTTTGAAATTGTACTAAAATATATAAAGTATAATCTTGAGATAAAAGATTTTAATTCATTGAAATTGTTATAAAAGAGGGGGAGTAAATGTTATACTTTCAAGATTTAATTAAAAAATTACAAAATTATTGGATGGAAAGAGGAGCGGTTATTATGGAGGCCTACGACACTGAAAAAGGTGCAGGCACTATGAATCCATATACCTTTTTAAAGGCCCTTGGACCGGAACCATGGAGAGTTGTTTATGTAGAGCCTTCAAGAAGACCTGCAGATGGAAGATATGGAGAAAATCCAAATAGACTTTATCAACATCACCAACTTCAAGTTATTTTAAAACCATCTCCTGAAAATGTTCAAGAACTTTATTTAGGAAGCCTTGAAGCAATAGGAATAGATACAAAAATTCATGACATAAGGTTTGTTGAAGACAACTGGGAATCTCCTACAGTAGGAGCGTGGGGCCTCGGTTGGGAAGTTTGGCTTGATGGAATGGAAGTTACTCAATTTACTTATTTTCAACAAGTAGGTGGAGTTCCCTGTCAATTGGAATCAGCTGAATTAACTTATGGCCTTGAAAGAATAGCCATGTATCTACAAAATGTGGAAACTGTTTATGACATTATGTGGAATGAAAAAATATCTTATGGAGATATTTTTAAAATAAATGAATTTGAACAATCAAAATACAGTTTTGAAGTGGCAGATGTAGAAATGTTAAAATCACTTTTTGACATTTATGAAAAAGAAAGTTTAAGAGTTATTGATCTTGGATTAGTTTTGCCTGCCTATGACTATGTATTAAAATGTTCCCATGCATTTAATTTACTTGATGCAAGAGGTGCCGTATCTGTATCTCAAAGGGCTTCATATATTTCAAGGGTTAGAAACTTGGCATCAAAAGTTGCAAGAGGATATTTAAAACAAAGAGAAGATATGGGATATCCTTTAAAGGACAGCTTAAAGGAGGAATTTTAGTGAGATATTTACTTGAAATCGGAGTTGAAGAATTACCTGCAAGGTACGTTAAAATGGCACTTAGCCAATTAAAAGAAAAAGCTGAAAAACTTCTTAAAGAAAATTTAATAGGATTTAGTTCAACTGAGGTTTATGCAAGCCCAAGAAGACTTACTCTTTTTATAAATGATATAGATAATAATCAAGAAGATATTGAAGAGTGGGTTAAAGGACCTTCTAAAAAAATATGTTTTGATGAAGAAAATAAGCCAAGTAAACCCCTAAAAGGTTTTATGAAATCACAAGGATTAAGCCTTGATGATATAGAATTTAGAGATCTTAAAGGAACTGAATACGCCTATGGTTTTATCCATAAAAAAGGTCTTTTAACAAAAGATTTATTTAAAACAGAAATAGCTAATTTAATTAAATCTATAAATTTCCCTAAAAACATGAGGTGGGGCGGAAAAAACATAAGATTTGCAAGACCTATAAGATGGATTGTTTCCATGGCCGATTCTGAAGTTTGGGGCTTTGATTTTGAAGGCATTAAAGTTTCAAATGTAACAAGAGGACACAGATTTTTGGGCTCAGACAATATCCTTATAGATCATGTCAACAATTATGAAAAACTTTTAAAAGAAAACTATGTTATTTTAAATCAAGAAGAAAGAAAAGAAATAATTAAATATGGCTCCAAAAAGAAGGCAAAATCTTTAGGCGGAGAAATTTATGAAGATGAAGACCTTTTAGAAGAACTTACTTTCATAAACGAATATCCAACTCCTATTGTAGGAAATGTCAAAGAAGAATATCTATCTCTTCCTAAGGCGGTAATAACAACTCCTATGAGAGACCATTTAAGATTTATTCCTATATATGCTGAAGATGGAGAATTGCTTCCATATTTTATAACAATTAGAAACGGCACATCAGATCATGAAGAAATTGTAGCAAGAGGAAATGAAAAAGTCTTAGGAGCAAGACTTGAAGATGCAAAGTTTTTCTACAAGGAAGACATCTCAAAACCTCTTGAAGATTATGTGGATGCTTTACATGGTTTGATTTTTCAAGATAAACTTGGAACAATGTATGAAAAGTCTCAAAGAATAAAAAAACTAAGCGGTCAAATAGGAGAATACCTTAAAGTAGCTGATGAAACAATAGATGCTCTTGATAGGGCTTCGATACTTGCAAAGGCTGACTTAACAACTCATATGGTTACTGAATTTACTGAACTTCAAGGACTTATGGGAAGTATTTATGCAGAGCTTTCAGGGGAAGAAAAAATTGTTTCAAAAGCAATTTACGAACATTATTTACCAAGATTTGCAGGAGATGAATTGCCAAAATCAACAACAGGTTCAATTCTTGCAATTGCAGATAAAATTGATACCATAGTGGGACTTTTTGCCATAGGTCTTGTGCCAACAGGTTCTCAAGATCCCTTTGCCTTAAGAAGACTTGCTATAGGTGTAATTAATATTATTCTTGAAAAAAATTGGGATGTAAATTTAGAAGAAATTACTGATTATGCACTTTATAATTATGTTCAAGAAAACAACTTAACCTTTGATTATGAAAAAGTAAAGGAACAAATCATAGAATTTTTCAAGGGAAGACTTAAAAACATACTTGAAGAAAGAAACATAAGATACGACATAATTGATGCTGTTATAGATGATTCAAAATCAATTGTAGATGTAAGTATAAAAGCTGATAAACTTCAAGAATACTTTAAAGAAGATAAAGGGGAATTAGTTGACGCTATAAAGAGAATTCATAATTTAGCAAAAAAATATACTGAGGGAACATTTGATGGTGCTCTTTTAAAAGAAGAACAAGAAAAGGAATTTTTCTCAGCCTATGAAAATATAAAAGATTCCTTTAATGACTCAATAGCAACAAAGAAATACACTGAAGCTTTAGATATTTTTAAAACTATTGTAAAAGAAGTAAACAACTATTTTGACAATATTATGGTTCTTACAGAGGACGAAGAACTTAAAAATAATAGATTGGCAATGCTTAAAGAAATTGACAATTCACTGAAAGAAGTTTTAAATATTGAAAAAATAACGGAATGATGGTGAAAAATGGAATTATCCAAAAGACAGGTAAAAATTGTAGATATAGTTAAAAAATCTCAGCCTATAACAGGCGATGAAATTGCCGATACATTAAAATTATCAAGAGCAACTATAAGACCTGATTTGGCAGTTTTAACAATGATTGATATTTTAGGAGCAAGACCTAAGTATGGCTATTTTTATAAGGGCATGGTGGAGCTAAAATCATTTAGTGATAGAGTTAGAAATAATCTTGTTGAAGACTATATGAGCGTTCCCTATGCTGTTGAAACCGGGACTAGTATTTATGATTCAATAGTTGAAATGTTTATAAATAATATAGGAACTTTATTTATTGTTGAAAATTCTTATATAAAGGGAGTGGTTTCAAGAAAAGATTTAATCAGAGCAAGTCTTGGAAATATGGAACTTACTAAAACTCCTATAGATATTATTATGACGAGAATGCCCAACATAATAACAATAGATCCTAAAATGAATGTTTATGAAGCCGCAAGAGAACTTTTTGTTCACGAGTTTGACGGCATGCCTGTAGTCGATGAAGATGGAAAAGTTCTTGGCAGGTGGACAAAGACAAATATATTGGATTTATTTGTAGAATTTGGACAAATGGAGGAAAAGTAATGGATAATTTTTTAAATATATTTGTTATTTCTGATTCTGTAGGAGAAACAGGAGAATTAATAGCAAAAGCCGCAGTAAAACAATTTGAATCATCAAACTTTAGGATAAAGAGATTTCCCTACCATAACAGCGTTGAACAAATAGGACCGATTTTAGATTTAGCTGCAAAATATGAAAAATCTATTATTTTTTACACAAATGTTGTAGATGAAACAAGAACTTTTATAAAAAATAGAGCTAAAGAATTAAATTTACACATTGTAGATGTAATGGGTCAGCCTATGGCTGAAATAGAAAAAATTTTCGGCTATCCTCCATTGCGTGAACCAGGATTAATAAGACGACTTGATGAAAATTATTTTAAGAAAGTTGAAGCAATTGAATTTGCAGTAAAATATGATGACGGAAAAGATCCCAGAGGAGCAAGAAAAGCTGATATTTGTCTTGTAGGAATTTCCAGAACATCAAAAACTCCTCTTTCCATGTATCTTGCAAATAAATTTTATAAAGTTGCAAATATACCTCTTGTGCCGGAAGTAGGAGTTCCTAAAGAAGTTTTTGAAAAAGATGTAGATAGGGTAATAGGACTTATATGCAGACCAGAAAAACTTATAACAATAAGAGAAGAAAGATTAAAGTCTTTGGGTCTTTCATCAGGAGCAAGATATGCAAATTTTGATAGAATCAGAGAAGAACTTGAGTATTCAAAAAAAATAATGGAAGAAATAGGCTGTATAGTTATAGATGTAACTGACAAGGCTATTGAAGAAACTGCAGAAATAATTCTTGAACACATTAAGAGAAAGGGTCTTTAATGAATTTAAGAGAAAAAAGAGAAGAACTTGAGCATTTAATTTTAAAACCTTATGCCTCCTTTGCCGACAGGACAAAAAGGAAAAAAGAAGAAGAAAAGGATTTAATAAGAACTGAATATCAAAGAGATAGAGATAGAATCATTCATTCAAAATCTTTCAGAAGGCTAAAACATAAAACTCAAGTTTTTATATCTCCAGGAAAAGATCATTTTAGAACAAGATTAACTCACACCCTCGAAGTTGCTCAAATTGGAAGAACAATAGCAAGAGCTTTGGAACTTAATGAAGATTTAGTAGAAGCGACAGCACTTGGCCATGACTTAGGCCACACACCCTTCGGTCATAGTGGAGAGGCAGTCCTTAATAAACTTCATCCCAATGGATTTAGACACAATGAACAAAGTTTAAGAGTAGTAGAGCTTCTTGAAAATAAAATAGATAGAGTAGGATTAAATCTTACAGAAGAAGTTAAGGACGGAATTTTAAATCACAGTGGAAGTAATTTAGCTTCAAGTCTTGAAGGACAAATTATTAAATATGCAGACAGAATTGCTTATATAAATCATGACATAGACGATGCTATAAGAGCAGGAATTTTATCCAATGAAGATCTGCCTAAAGAATTAATAGAAATTTTGGGAGACACTCACTCAAAAAGAATAAACTCCATGATAACAGCCATTATTAGAAAAAGTTATGGCAAAGCTCTTATAGAAATGGATAGAGATTACTATGAAGCAACAATGAAACTAAGACAATTTATGTTTAATAGGGTCTATTTAGATAAAATTGTAAAAGCAGAAGATGAAAAAGTTAATAGACTTTTGGAAAATTTATATCGTTTTTATAAAAAAGATTTAAATAGAATTCCTAAAGAACATTTAAAAATCTATGAAAATATAGATCATACAGACGATGATATAGTAACTGATTATATAGCAGGAATGACAGATACTTATGCTATAAATGTATTTGCAGAAATATATATTCCTAAGGGATGGGATAATCGTGAGCTTAATAATAAATGATGACGTTCTTGATGAAATAAGATCAAGAGCGGATATTGTAGATTTAATTTCTGAATATGTCAACTTAAAAAAAAGGGGCGCAAACTATATGGGATTGTGCCCTTTTCATGGTGAAAAAACCCCATCTTTTTCAGTGAGCCCCTCAAAACAAATTTTTCACTGCTTCGGTTGCCATGCAGGTGGAGATGTCATTACTTTTGTAATGAAAAGAGAAAACATGAATTTTAGAGAAGCCTGTATTTTTCTTGCAGATAAGTATGGTATTGAACTTGCAGAATCAAAACAAAACGTAAACTACAAAGAAGAAACTAATAAAAGAGAAAGATGCTATGAGGCAAATAAGCTTGCTGCCCTTTATTTTATGAATAAGCTAAAACAAAATAAAGAAGCTCTTTCATATTTGGAAAAAAGGGACATTCAAGAAAAAACAATAAACACATTTGGTTTAGGCTATGCAGATGACTCTTGGGACGGTTTAAAAAACTTTTTAAAATCAAAAGGCTTTACCGAAGAAGAACTTACAGACTACAACTTAATAAGTAAGTCGGATAAGGGTAGATATTATGATAGATTTAGAAATAGAATAATGTTTCCTATAATTGATACAAAAAAAAGAGTCCTAGGATTTGGCGGAAGAGTAATGGATAAATCAGAACCTAAATACCTAAACTCAAGAGATACAATAGTTTTTCACAAGGGGAAAAATCTCTACAACTTAAATTTAGTTTCACAAAATAGCGAAAGAAAAAGAATTTTACTTGTTGAGGGCTATATGGATGTTATTTCTCTTTACAAAAGTGGTATAAATTATAGTGTAGCAAGTCTTGGTACTGCTCTTACAAGTGATCAGGCGAAAATAATTAAAAGATACGGACAAGAAGTTTTAATTTGTTATGATGGAGATGCGGCAGGAATAAAGGCAACTCAAAGAGCAATTGAAATTTTAAGATCCGAAGATATAGCGCCTAAAATTGTAAGCTTGCCAAACAATTTAGACCCTGACGAGTATATTAAAAAGTATGGAAAAATAAATTTTGAACTTTGTTTAAAAGAAGCCAAGAATTTTATGGATTATAAAATCGAAAATATAAAAGCAAATTTTGATTTAAATTCATCCCTTGGAAAAAGTAATTTTACAACAGAAGTGGCAAAACTTATTTCAAGTCTTAAAAATCCCATAGAAAGGGACGTCTACATTACAAAGATTTCTTCAGAGTATAAAATTACAAGACAGGCCATAATGAATTATATTTCTCTTTATTCTAAAAATTATGGAGAAAGCAAAAAAAATAAGTTAAGAAGCTTTAAAACTGAAAAAAAATTTATAAAGCCTAAAAGAATATTTTCAGGGAAAAATCAAAGAGAGCTTCTACTTATAAAATACGCCCTCTATAGTAGCGACTTATATTATAATTTAAAGGCAAAATTGGATCTTGAAGATTTTGAAGATCCCGATGCAAAAAGGGTTTTTGAAAATTTAGATGACTTGTACGAAAAAAAAGTAAATGATAAAATAGGATACTTGTTGGAGAAAAAGTATATTTCTGAAAGTTTCAAAAGACAACTTGATGAAGTGATGATTGATACTTATAATGCAGATGCAATTATAAAAGATTTAGTAAAAGCAATTAAAATCAATAAAATAGAGCAAAAAAGAGATGAAATTTTGAATAAAATCAAAAATTTTGACCCCAAGGGTCCTTCTCTTGAAGATTTATCAAAGAAACTTACAGAGCTTAATAATAAACTAAAGGGAGGCTTATATGACTGATAAGATTGAATATGATGATATTCCCGAATCAAAAGAATCAATAATAGATACACTTATGCAAAGTGGTAAAAAAAAGGGCAACCTCACTTATGATGAAATAATAGATGCTCTTGATGAAGTTCAAATGGACAGCGATGAAATAGATAACATTTATAAAAACTTTGAAGAATCTGGAATTGAACTTTTAGATGATGATAAACTTGAAGACGAAGATGAAAAGAAAGATGAAAAGGAAATTTCTGTTCCCAAGGGCATAAGTGTAGATGACCCAGTAAGAATGTACTTAAAAGAAATTGGAAAAATTCCCCTTTTAACAGCAGATGAAGAAGTGTCCATAGCAAAGAGAATGGAAGAGGGAGAATTTCTTGCAAAAAAAGAACTGGCAGAAGCAAACTTACGTCTTGTAGTTTCCATAGCAAAAAGATATGTAGGTAGAGGAATGTCTTTTCTTGATTTAATTCAAGAAGGAAATTTGGGCCTTATGAAAGCAGTTGAAAAGTTTGATTATACAAAGGGATTTAAATTTTCAACTTATGCAACTTGGTGGATAAGACAAGCAATAACAAGAGCCATAGCAGACCAAGCAAGAACAATAAGAATACCAGTACACATGGTAGAAACAATAAATAAACTTGTAAGAGTACAAAGACAACTTGTTCAAGAGTTAGGAAGAGATCCACAACCAGAAGAAATAGCAAAAGAAATGAATATAGAAGTTGAAAAAGTAAGAGAAATACAAAAAATCGCTCAAGAACCAGTTTCTCTTGAAACTCCCATAGGAGAAGAAGAAGACTCACATCTTGGAGATTTTATACCTGATGAAGAAATTCAATCTCCATCAGACGCAGCAACATTTCAACTTTTAAAAGAACAATTAGGATCAGTTCTTGAAACTTTAACAGACAGAGAGAAAAAAGTCTTGACCCTTCGTTTCGGTTTAAATGATGGAAGAAGCAGAACTCTTGAAGAAGTTGGAAAAGAATTTGATGTAACAAGAGAAAGAATAAGACAAATAGAAGCAAAAGCATTAAGAAAATTAAGACACCCAAGCAGAAGCAGAAAATTAAAGGATTATTTAGAATGATATCAAAAAGACTTTTGAGCCTTGCAAAATATGTAGAAGGCGAAAATATTGCAGATATAGGCACAGATCACGGATTTGTGCCTGTTTTTTTAAGAGAAAATACAAAAATAAAAAAAATAATAGCAACAGACATTTCAAAAGCATCCTTGGAGAAATCTATAGAACTGGCAAAAATTAAAAATATAAAGGACATAGATTTTAGAGTGGGCGATGGAATAAAAATCTTAGAAAAAAATGAAGTAGACACCATTATAATTGCAGGAATGGGAGGAATTTTAATTTCAAAAATATTGGAAGAATCCTCTGAAATTGCAAAAAATGTAAGACTTATTCTTCAACCTATGCAAGCAAGCGAAGAACTTAGAACCTATCTTTGCGAAAGAGGCTTTGAAATAATTGATGAAGAAGTAATATTTGAAGATAAAAGATACTTTGAAATAATAGTAGCAAAATATGACGGAAAAATTAGAAAATTAAAAAAATATGAAAATTTCTTGCCCTTAAAAGCCCTAGAAAAAAAGAAGGAAGAAGCCATAAACTTTGTAAAATTTAAAATAGAAAAAAACCTTAAAATTATGGAAAATTTAAAAGGTAACACAAAAAAACCCTTAATAAGATACATGGAGCTTAAGGGAGAAAATAATTATTTTAAGGAGGTTATAAATGACAAAAGTAAAAGAAATAATTGAGTTTATAAAAAGTATTGCACCAGAATATATGCAAGAAGATTGGGACAATTCTGGAAGTCAATTATATTTTGATCAAGATACCCCTGGAGTCATGCTTACACTTGACGTTACAGACAGTGTAATAGACGCTACAATCAAAGAAAATTATAAATTAATACTAAGTCATCACCCTATGATATTTGATGGCTTAAAATCCATTGTAGAGGGTCAGTATCTTTCAGATAATATAATAAAAGCAATTTTTAATAGAATATCCATTTATTCAGCCCACACCTCTTTAGACTCAGCAAAAGGGGGAGTAAATGATGCCCTATGTGAAGAACTAAAGTTAAAAATAATGAGTCCCTTAGGGAAAGGCCAATCAGGCTATACAATGGGATATATTTGCCAGTATGAAAAAGCTTTATCCTTTGAAGAATTTAAAAAAAGTCTAAAAAAATATAATGTAAAAATTTATGGAAGACCAAGAGAAATAAAAAAAGTTGCCATCTGCGGAGGAAGCGGCATGGATTTTTTTGAAGAAGCAAAAAAGTGTGATGCCTTTATAACAGGAGATGTAAAATATCATGATGGACAAAAAGCCTATGAGAATAACCTTACTCTTGTGGATATGGGTCATTATACAAGCGAAAAATTTGTTTTGGAAAAATTAAAAAAATTACTTTTAAATGAATTTAAAAATTTGAAAGTGGATATAGCAGAAAGTGATTTTCAAATAAAATAAAAAACTAAAATTGAGTAACATATAAAGTTAAAAAATACCGAAGATAATTTTTCTCTGGTATTTTTTTATAAATTTCTATACACTTTTAATTATTTGGAAAATAAGGAAACTATTATTATTTTATTACTTTTATAGTTAATTTAACCTTTGGATGGGGTATAATAATAGTACTAGCTATATATTAAAATACCCTTTAGCTATGGGGGGTATAAAAGCAATAATGCTTATGTATTTATAAGCATTAAACCTAAATTCACATTTAAATTTAATCTATATGAAATGAAATATTTTATGCTAAACCCTAGTAAAATTTACAACATATAAAATTTAATTTAGCATATGGATTAGAGAGGGGAGAAGGTATGAAGAAGAAAAAATTAGTAAGGCCAGTTGCCATGGCCATGGCAGTGTCTTTAGCTTTCGGATCAATACCATACAATGTTATGGCAAATGAACCGACAAGTCGTATAGAACAACCCGCGGCAAATAACATGGCACCTTGGCAACCCATGAGGGGAGGTGTACCGGCAGATGCTATTTCAAGTGCAACCTACTACACTAAGGCAAACTGGGAAAACAAAATCAAGGACAAATCCCGTTGGAAGGTGGAGGACTCTCAAACATTAGTTAGAGTAACTACATCTGATCCAATTCAAATGAACGACATCGACTATGATGGTATGTTCATTGATGCAAACGGCAGATACGTAATTAGGCTTGTTTACAAAGAAAAGACACAAGCTGCTTCGGTTGTTTGGCACAAGGCTTTAATTAATTTTGGGGATCTTGAAAAGTTCGTCGACTTTGATTTATCACGTGTTGTAGGCAGAGACGGTACGACTCAATACAAACTTGAAAATGTAAACGGAATTGTCGGTAGGTCTTTTGATTTGCCATCCGCTGTTGGAGGTAGAGCTAACCAAAGAAAGAATCTACCTATCAACTTAGTTTTAAAAGAAGGGGTTAATCTTGATACTCTAGGACAAGAAAACTTTATTGTCCAAATGAGATTAACAACTGATGATTATTCGAAAGTATACGCTTATGCACCGGGTAAATCCTCTATGGACTACTCAACTTATACTAAGACTACAGGTGTTTCAATAGCTGATAAGGTAAACTCTTTATTTTTAAAGGGCGGTTTGCAAGCAGATAGTAATAATGCAACAAATCAAGAGTTTTTTATGTCAGAATTTATTGCAAATCCGAAAAACTATAGCGACACATCAAACTTAGGTATAATTAGAACTCAATACATGGGTCAAACAAACACTATTGTAAGAAATACAGTTGGTGAAGAACCAATTGCTTTTACACAAGTTTTTGATGCTAATCTTGTTAATTATTTGAAAGCTGATTCTAAGGGAAATGTTGGATATGTCAATGTTATGACTGTCGCTAGAGAACTATCTCCATATACTAAAAATGTTGGAATACCAAAAGATAAGATAAACTACTCTGCTGATGGGAAATTAGCTTATATAGTTATTGGAACAAGTGATTTCAGTAAAGGTGACGTAAAAGTAGTACAAGTACCTCAACATGACCAATACACCATGTTATCTGGATTCTACATCACAGCTATTGATTATGTAGTAGACAAGGGTCAGTTTGAAAATACATTTAGTAGTGATAAAGTAAGAAAACTTAACTACTCAATGATGTCTGGCTGGACTAACCCTAACAACAAAGGATGGACTGTATTTGAAAAGAAATACGCTAATGATTATGTAGTTCCAGAGGGAGAATCATACTTAATAGATACAACTTCTAAACCTGCTGGAGATCAAATTATGATCCACATCGGTGGTGACCAAGCAATATCAAGAAAGCAACAAGGTTATTACAATGGCTTCGTTACCGGCAAGGACGCTGTTGATAGCATCACAAAATTTGCAGAAGGTGTATATAAATTTACACTTAGAGAAGGTGCTACAATAAAGGCTGGACAAAGTCTAAAGATTTACATGCCTTATGATTCAACCTTTACCGGCCCTGTAAACTTTCTTGAAACGCACAATGGCAGTAAGCTAAATGAAGGCGCAGCAACATTAACATTACAAAACGATAGAAATATCAATATGCACCTTTATACAGATCTTCCAAGAGGAGCATCCTTTAAATTAAAATACACTTTAAAAGATGCAACTGAACAAAAAGAATTAGTTTTCACTACACCTAAAGTAGGAACTTTATGGCAATATACTGACAGTGATAAGGTTTTGACAGGAGTACCAAACAGATCAATCTTAAACTCTGGTGGTAACTTCTGGATTAACACTAAAAAATTAGAGCCGGGAAAAGACATTATTGTAGAAGCTTATGATAATAACGGCAATAAGATTGATTCTAAAACATCATGGTTTAAGTATGTAAATATAGATAAGATAGAAAATACAAATAAAATAGCATGGACTGACCACTCTGATAAGTCAGCAATCCTTTCTATAAACAAATCACTTTATGTTCCATATCAAGTTTTATTTACAAATGACTATGCAGAAGGAACTGATGATTTCTACCGAGATCCAAGAGCATTTACTGGAACTAATGATGACTTTAAGAAAGACACAAAAGAAATTGTTGGTTACACTAAATATGATGGCGGTAAAGTAAGAACACTTTATGAAGAAGGAAGAGTTGGCAAACTTTACGCAAAAGTTGAAGCTGACGAAAACGAATATGATAAAGATGGTAATTTAGCCGGCAGCGATGTAAGAAAAGATGTAACTATTAAAAAAGCAGACATCTTCGATGCTCAATTTAATGAAGAAGAAAAAACATATAAGGTTTATGAATATAAGGTAGATTTGACAAAGATGCTTCCTTATCATTCAGATGATAAAACTGAAACAAAACTTGAACTTAAAAAGGATATGAAGTTTGTTTCAACTGCATCAGACGGTTCATCACTTCCATCTGACCTATATGAAACAAGAGTTAGAGCAAGAGTATTATTTGATACAACAGATGGTCAATTTGCAGATAATACAAAGAAAGCTGTTAAGATTGTACCAGACAACGTTAAGTTCTACGGAGAAAAAGGCTACACAGCTAACGGCTTCGAAGGCGATAATGTTGAAGCAAACACTGGAGACAAATTCCCAGACGCACCAAAATCAGGAACAAAAACATTCTTAGGTTGGGTTACTGAAGAAGGTAAAAAAGCTTTAGGAAATGCAGTAGTAACAACTGCTCAATTTAATGCTCTTAGCAAGGATAAAGTATTTACAGCAACTACACCTGTTACAAAACACTTAGTTGTATATGCTATCTATACAAATGATAAGGTAGTAACATTTGATGCTAATGGCGGTAAATTTACAGACGGAAAAGATGAAATGACTAAGCAAAGCAGCGATTTAGCAAATGTTGAAAAGCCTTCAAGAGATGGATATAAATTCTTAGGTTGGGCAGCAACAAAGGACGCTACAAAAGCTGATGCTGATATATTGAAAAATGTAACTGATTCAAAAACTGTATATGCAGTTTGGGAAAAGACTGCTGAAAAATTAACATTAAATGATCCAACACCTGTTGAAGTAAAAGATCTAAAATCATTAACATCAGATGAAAAAGACAAGGTTAAAGATGCTGTTATAAAAGCAAATCCAACTTTAACAAAGGATGAAATCACAGTAGCAGATGACGGTACAGTAACAGTAAAAACTAAAGATGGCAAGACTGGAACATTAGCACATGAAAAAACTGTAAAACAAAAAGAAGTTGCTAATGAATTCAACCCACCTAAAGAACCAGTACCTGTTGAAAATAAAAACTCACTAACAGATGACGAAAAAACAAAAGTTAAACAAGCTGTAAAAGATGCTAACCCAGATAGAAACTTTACAGATGATGATATTACTGTAGAAAATGACGGTACTGTAAAGATCAATCAAGGTGGTAAGACAGGAACAATCCCAGCTGACAAGACAGTTGTACAAAAAGATACTATCCTTAATCTTCAAGCACCAGACAAAACAGAAGTAAAAGACACTGCAAACTTAACACAAGAAGAAAGAGAAAAGGTTGCAGCAGCAGTTAAAGAAAAGAATAGTCTTGCTGATGGCGATAAGATTGAAGTTGACAGCAAGGGTAATGTAACAGTTACAACTGCAGATGGTAAGAAGACTGGTAAATTAGAAGGAAAAGATACAGTAAAACCATTTGACAGAGCTGGCAAAACATTAAATGACCCAGAAAAAACACCTGTAGGAAATCTTGCTAAACTTACAGATGCAGAAAAACAAGCTGTAAAATACGCAGTAAAAGCAGCTAATAAAGACTTAGACTTCAAAGATGACGAAATCCAAGTTGCTGATGATGGTACAGTAACAGTGCCAATGGGAACAGCTGGAGATCAAACTATTACAGCTGATAAAACAGTTAAACAAGCAACAGATGATGATAAAATGATTCCATTAAAAGCACCAGAAAAAACAGAAGTTGCAGATAAGACAAACTTAACACAAGATGAAAAAGATAAAGTTAAAGAAGCTGTTATCAAAGCTAATCCAAGCATAGCAACTGGCTATGATATCCAAGTAGCAAATGACGGATCAGTAACAGTAACACAAGGCGAAGGAGCAAATCAAAAACTTGGACAACTTTCAAAAGATGATACAGTTTATGAAAAGATTAAAGCTCCAAAAGCACCAGTTCCAGTAATAAATCCATCAAGCTTAACAGATGACGAAAAAGAAGCTGTTAAGAAAGCAGTTAAAGATGCAAATCCAAATCTACCAAAAGATGCAACAGTAACTGTAGGCAATGACGGAACAGTAACTGTAACAGATAAAGATGGCAAAGAAATTGGTAAATTAACACCAGCACAAACTGTTAAGAAAGCAGAAGACACAACAGCACCAGGAGCACCAAAAGTAGAAGCAAAAGACGATGGAAGCGTAACAGTAACACCACCAACAGATGAAGATACAAAGACAGTAACTGTAAAATACAAAGACAACGATGGAAACGACAAGACAGTTACAGCAACAAAAGGTGATGATGGCACTTGGACAGTACCAGACGGATCAGACGCAACAGTAGATCCAACCACAGGAGTAATTACAATTCCAGCAGACAAAGTAAAAGATGGTACAGAAGTAAGTGCAAAAGCAACAGACAAAACTGGAAACACATCAACAGAAG